>WRLG01000004.1 GCA_009777725.1 Oscillospiraceae bacterium
CTTCCGTTTTGTGGGTTTTGTGGGGAATGTTTTTTTTTTTTTTTTTTTTTTTGTGCAAAATGACTAAAGGATTGGGGGTTGGCGGAGGGGGGTTGGGGGTTATTTTGGGGTTTTGGGGGTTTTGAAAAATTTGAACTAATATAGCAGGGGCGACTTTCTGCCGTCTTAGCTCCCTCCGCCGCCTGCGGGCGGCACCTCCCTCAAAGAGGGAGGCAAAAAGAAAAGCCCCCCTCCCAGAGGGGGGTGTCAGCGAAGCTGACGGGGGGGAGCGTTCGCACGAGGCGTTCGCCCCTACAAATTGCGTGCGGGACAGGCAAGCCTGTCCCCTACAGGGTGAAATTTTGACCTATTGCGCGGGTGGAAAAATTTTGTTGTGGGTTTTTGGAAAAAAGTATTGACAATGGGGGTTGGGTGTGGTATAATGATTGTAATAAAAATAGAGAGGGTTGCCCCTCTCTATTTACAGGTAACTAACGATGCTCATCTTTGCTCGGAGGGCATCGTTTTTCTTTTCTTTTGGCGAGTGTGCCGCGTATTGCAAGCATTATAAGTCCGCTTGCAATATTTGCCATTACAATCAAAAGAAAGTCAAAGAAAAACTTATCCATATGTACACCTCCTCTCATAGGATTAAGGCAGGAGAGGCATTTCCCCTCCCGTAATCCCACGAAAATCATCGGTGACACGCAAGCCGAAACAAATTTAAACACGTTAGCTCCTTGTGTTTTATTATAGCGGATTTTGGCGGGGGTGTCAAGGATTGTACCGAATTGTAATATTTTCCTCAAATAGGCACATAAAAATTTTTAAAAAGTATTGACAGAGCAAGGGAAATATATTATAATATAAATATAGGGAGCATACTAGATGACGGCTTCCCTCCAGATTCGTTAGATTAAAAATAACCGCTAACTTTTGGAAGAAGGGCGGTTATTTCTTTTCATTTATATCATGTATCAGTCTGATTACATTGCAGGTTGTATTAATGATAAGCAGAATCAGAACTAATGTTTCCATAAACTACCACCTCCTTTCGGAGCTGGAGGAAAAAGAGCCGCCACCGTATAAGTATGCTCCCTATATTTTGAGGCGTTTAAGTCGGTTATGTAGCTTGAAATTAAAAGTGCCTCATTGTTATTATAGCGAATTTTGGCGGGGTTGTCAATAATTGTACTGAATTGTAATAATTTTTTGAATCCAAAATTTTTATTTTTAAAATTAACTTGCATTTTTAAAAATAGTGTAGTATAATATGTTTTAGGAAGTATTTCCGAAAATACATAGGAGGATGGTAGTTATGGCATATAAGATTTCCGATGAATGTATCGCTTGCGGAGCTTGCATGGATACCTGCCCTACAAGCTGCATAGCAGAGGGCGAAAAGTATTCGATTAAAGAAAGCGATTGCATAAGCTGCGGAGCTTGTGCAGATGTTTGTCCTGTCAGCTGCATTTCTGAGTAATAAGTAATAAAAAGCAAAAAGGACTTCCTTTTATTTTAAGGAAGTCCCTTTTTCATTTAATTATTTGTTAAGCGCGGTAACAACTCCCGAGCCTACAGTACGACCGCCCTCGCGAATCGCGAAGCGCAAGCCTTCCTCAATCGCAATCGGTGTGATGAGCTCAACGTCAATCTCAACATTGTCGCCCGGCATACACATTTCCTTATCCGCAGGCAAGGTGACAACGCCCGTAACGTCTGTTGTTCTGAAGAAAAACTGGGGTCTGTAGTTGGAGAAGAACGGCGTATGACGTCCGCCCTCTTCCTTTTTAAGGACATAAACTTGACCCTTGAATTTTGTAAGCGGCTGGATTGAGCCCGGCTTACAAAGAACCTGTCCTCTTTCAATATCGGTTCTCTGAACGCCTCTTAAAAGAGCACCGATATTATCGCCGGCTTCAGCATAGTCAAGAATTTTTCTGAACATCTCAACGCCGGTAACAACGGTCTTTTTCTTCTCATCGGAAAGTCCGACGATTTCAACCTCTTCACCGGTCTTAATCTGTCCTCTTTCAACTCTTCCCGTAGCAACCGTGCCGCGCCCCGTAATGGTGAATACGTCCTCGACAGGCATAAGGAAAGGCAGGTCGGATTTTCTCTCCGGCGTGGGAATCCATGTGTCAACAGCTTCCATAAGCTTTAAGATACACTCATATTCGGGAGCACTAATATCGGTAGCTTTGGAGTCCAGTGCTTGGAATGCCGAGCCGATAACAATCGGCGTGTCATCGCCGGGGAATTCGTATTTGTCAAGTGTTTCACGAATATCCATTTCAACGAGTTCCAGAAGCTCGGGGTCGTCTACTTGGTCAGCCTTATTCATAAATATTACGATATAAGGAACGCCTACCTGACGCGCCAAGAGCAGATGCTCCTTAGTCTGCGCCATAGGACCATCGGTAGAGGCGACAACGAGAATCGCGCCGTCCATCTGTGCCGCACCCGTAATCATGTTTTTTACATAGTCAGCATGTCCGGGGCAGTCAACGTGAGCGTAATGACGTGTGTCTGTTTCATACTCAACGTGCGAGGTGTTAATTGTAATACCTCTTTCTCTTTCTTCGGGGGCTTTGTCGATATTCTCATAGGATTCAAATTTCGCGCCGCCTTTAAGAGCGAGAACTTTTGTAATCGCCGCTGTAAGAGTGGTTTTACCATGGTCAACGTGACCGATGGTTCCAATGTTAACGTGCGGTTTGGTTCTTTCAAATTTAGCCTTTGCCATTTGAAAATTCCTCCTTAAATAATAGTATAATTTGGTTTTTCGTTTACAATACTTATTGTATCAGATTTTTTGCAATAATGCAAGCATTAATTGTTATTTTTGTTCCTTGTCGTCATAATTTTTTCGGAGATTGACTTGGGAACTTCTACATAGCTGTGCGGCTCCATGGAAAATTGCCCGCGCCCTTGCGTTTTGGAGCGCAAATCGCCCGCGTAGCCGAACATTTCGGAGAGGGGAACTAATGTGTGGATTTCCTGCGCGCCTGTCCGCATCTCCATGCCTTGAATCTGACCGCGGCGCGAGTTTAAATCGCCCATAACATCGCCCGTGTAATCCTCGGGAACTGTAACGACCACCTTCATAATCGGCTCTAAAATAATCGGTCCGGCTTTCCTCATAGCATCCTTAAACGCCATCGAGCCCGCTATAGAGAACGCCATCTCGGACGAGTCAACCTCGTGGAACGAGCCATCGTAAAGCGTTACCTTAATGTCTACAACTTGATAGCCTGCCTGAACGCCCGCTTTCATAGCCCCTTGGATACCCTTGTCAACCGCAGGGATATATTCCTTAGGAATCGTTCCGCCGGTAATCGAGTTGATAAACTCGTAGCCCTTACCCGATTCGTTAGGCTCAACCCTAATTTTAACGTGTCCGTACTGACCCTTACCGCCGGATTGCCGTGCATATTTGTTTTCAACATCGGCTTTGCCCTTAATGGTTTCTTTATAAGAAACCTGCGGCGCGCCTACGTTCGCCTCAACACGGAATTCGCGCAGCATCCTGTCTACGATAATGTCAAGGTGAAGCTCGCCCATCCCCGCGATAATCGTTTGACCCGTTTCTTCGTCCGTCCATGTTTTGAAAGTCGGGTCTTCCTCGGAGAGCTTGGAAAGTGCTATACCCATCTTTTCCTGCCCCGCCTTCGTTTTAGGCTCTATGGCAAGCTGGATTACGGGTTCGGGGAATTCCATCGATTCCAGAATTACAGGGTGCTTGGGGTCGCAAAGCGTGTCGCCTGTAGTGGTATTTTTCAAGCCTACACAGGCGGCAATGTCTCCGGCGTATACCGTTTCAAGGTCTTTTCTATGGTTTGAGTGCATTTGAAGTATACGTCCGATTCGCTCTTTATTGTCCTTGGTGGAATTCAAAACCGTTGCCCCTGTGTTCAGAGAGCCGGAATAAACTCTGAAAAAGCAGAGCTTTCCTACAAACGGGTCAGTCGCTATTTTGAATGCCAAAGCCGAAAAAGGCTCGTTGTCTGAGGAAGGTCTGGTCATCTCTTCCTCGGTGACGGGGTTAATTCCCTTGATGTCCTCAATATCGGTAGGGGCGGGCATATAGTCCACAACTGCATCAAGCAGCTTCTGAACACCCTTGTTTTTGTAAGACGTACCGCATACAACAGGTATCATCTCGTTGGATAAAACAGCCCCTCGGATACATTTCTTGATTTCATCAATTTCAAGCTCTTCGCCGGAAAGGTACTTCTCCATAATTTCGTCATCCTGCTCGGAAACGGCTTCAAGAAGCTTCTCGCGGTATTCGTCCGCCTGCTCTTTAAGCTCCTCGGGTATTTCCTCGATGCGGATGTCCTTGCCCATGTCGTCATAGTAAACGTAAGCTTTCATCTCGACAAGGTCGATAATTCCCTTGAAAAACGTCTCCGCCCCTATGGGAATCTGAATCGGGACGGGGTTGCATTTAAGCCTGTCGTGCATCATGTCTACAACATTGAAGAAATTCGCGCCCATAATATCCATTTTGTTGACGTAAGCTAAGCGGGGAACCTTATAGTTGTTGGCTTGCCGCCAAACGGTTTCAGACTGCGGCTCAACCCCGCCCTTAGCGCAAAAAACGGTAACAGAGCCGTCAAGCACCCTAAGCGAACGCTCAACCTCTACCGTGAAGTCAACGTGTCCCGGTGTGTCTATAATATTGATTCTATGGTCCTTCCAATACGCAGTGGTGGCAGCGGAAGTGATTGTAATACCTCTCTCCTGTTCCTGCTCCATCCAGTCCATCGTAGCCGAACCCTCGTGGGTTTCTCCTACTTTATGAGTAACGCCGGTGTAATACAGTATTCTCTCGGAGGTTGTGGTTTTTCCTGCGTCAATGTGAGCCATTATACCAATATTCCTCGTTTGTTCCAATGAACAATCTCTTGGCATAATAAAAATCCTTTCCTTTTAGTCGTCAAATAAATATTTCGGACGACTAATCACCAGCGGAAATGCGCGAATGCTTTATTCGCTTCCGCCATTTTATGGGTATCCTCGCGTTTTTTGCAAGCCGCTCCGACACCGTTAGCGGCATCCATGATTTCGCCTGCAAGCCGCTCTCTCATGGTTCTTTCGTTTCTCTTGCGCGCAAAGGTTGTAAGCCATCTGAGCCCCAGCGTTTGACGTCTTTCCTTACGCACTTCCATCGGAACCTGATAGGTCGAGCCGCCTACCCTGCGAGCCTTAACTTCAAGCTGCGGCATGATATTCTCCAAAGCCTGCTCGAAAACTTCAAGAGCCTCTTTGCCCGTTTTTTCGTTTATAATTACAAAAGCACCATAAACAATATTCTGAGCTACGCCCTTTTTGCCGTCATACATGATATTATTAATCAAGCGCGTTACTGTTTCCGAATGATATATAGGGTCGCTTAAAACTTCGCGTTTAGCAATACTGCCTCTTCTTGGCACAATACTTCCCTCCTTCATTATTCCAATTAACAATTAACAATTAACAATTAACAATTAACAATTGCTGATTGATAACGGGGAATTGGTCTTAAAATGTTATCACAGGTACTCTAGCTAATTAACAATTAGCTCGCAATTATGCCGTTAATATATTAACGCATAAAATGCGGATATTATCTTTGAGTTCTAATGATATTGAGGAAATAAATACAACTGCGGAATTAATAATTAACTGATTTAATTGTTAATTGTTAATTGTTAATTGTTAATTATTTCGCTCCGGGCTTGGGTCTTTTCGCGCCGTATTTGGAGCGCGCCTGCATCCTCTTGGCTACGCCCTGCGTGTCGAGCGTTCCTCTGACGATGTGGTAACGAACGCCGGGGAGGTCCTTAACCCTTCCGCCCCTGATTAAAACTACCGAGTGTTCCTGCAGGTTATGACCGATACCGGGTATATACGCCGTAACCTCATGTCCGTTAGAAAGCCTTACTCTGGCTATTTTTCTCATAGCTGAGTTAGGTTTTTTAGGGGTTGCTGTCCTTACCGCAGTGCAAACGCCTCTTTTCTGCGGCGCGCTCTGGTTGATAACGGCTTTCTTATGAGAGTTCCAACCCTTTTGCAGCGCGGGTGCGGTGGATTTCTTATCAAGAACATCCCTGCCCTTGCGTACCAGCTGATTAAACGTCGGCATACATCTTCTCCTTTCTTTAGCATTTATATGGAAACAATTTCACATACTAAATTATTATACACGTTATTTTCGTGATTGTCAAGGGATTTGTATAAATTTTTCATAATTTCTATTAATTTATGAAAAATTTTAATTAAGCGGTCTGCTTCCGCGCTCCAAAAGCGCATCGCGCAACCCGCTTGTTCACAGAAAATTTACAAACCTATGATTAACAAACCTTAAACAAAAAAACACAGCGGTTTTGACGCTGTGTTTCAAATTATTGCCTGTAAATTGCATTTCTAAAAATTTCAATCAGCATATCAGCGACACCGTTTGCCGATTGAATGGTTGCAATCATTAAATGGAATCAAGGCTGTACGGCATAACTTGCCCTCAACTTTCGATACTCAGCAAGGTATTTGTCCTTACTGAGTTCCCCACGAAGCACACGAAGGCATAATTCTTCCATAATGTTTGTTATTTTAAAGCCTTCCATTTCAACGGAAGCCTTTGCATTATCCATTGCTCTTTTTTGTAACATAGCCTTTTCCATGCTCCACAATCCTTTCAAGAAACACATTAGTTACCGAGATAGTTTATTATAACATAAGTACCATAACCTCGTCAAGAGATGGAATAAAATTTTACAATCATTTTTCAAAAATATTTTTGTGAAAATGTATCTTATTAGGTCTTATTTATGCTCCTCTAATAACAAGAACGCAAGGCAATTTAAAGCCTTGCGTTCTTGTTCAGTATGTTCACCGATCGCCCTTCCTCTAACATTTCAAAAATTCTAACTGTCAATTGTCGTCACTCACATCAGATAACGGAGTAGCCAAATACCGCTCACCCGAATCCGGCAACATAGCGACTATGACTTTCCCCTTATTTTCGGGCTTCGCCGCAAGCTGTAACGCCGCCCACACAGATGCCCCCGATGATATTCCGCAGAGTATGCCGTCCTCGCGGCTGAGTCTTTTTGCGGTGTCAAAAGCATCATCGTTAGTCACCTTGATAATCTCGTCAATCACATTGCGGTTGAGGATTTTGGGAACAAACCCCGCCCCGATTCCTTGAATCCTGTGCGGTCCTGCTTTCCCGCCCGACAGTACAGGCGAAGCATCGGGTTCTACCGCTACGATTTTGACGGACGGCTTTCGTTCTTTCAAGACTTCACCTACCCCTGTAATCGTACCGCCCGTGCCTACTCCGGCAACAAATATGTCAACATCACCGCCTGTATCACGCCAAATTTCCTCGGCGGTGGTAACGCGGTGAACTTGTGGATTGGCAGGGTTCTCAAACTGGAGCGGCATAAACGCATCGGGGATTTGCGACAATAATTCCCGCGCTTTTTTGATTGCACCGTTCATACCTTCACTACCCGGTGTCAGAATCAACTTCGCGCCGAGCATTTTAACCAACTTTCTTCGCTCAATCGACATTGTTTCGGGCATTGTCAAAATCAGTCTGTATCCCTGTACCGCACAAGCGAACGCAAGCCCGATTCCTGTATTGCCGCTTGTCGGTTCAATAACCGTGCCGTTGTCTTTGAGTTTACCGTCACGGCGTGCCGCTTCAAGCATTGCCGCACCTATGCGGCATTTTACGCTTCCGGCGGGGTTGAACGCTTCGAGCTTGCCGAGCAACAACCCCGGCAGTTCCGCACTGATTTTTGGCAGGCGTACAAGCGGAGTAACCCCGATTACGTCTGTGATTGTTTCGTAAGTTCGACCTCTGAAACTCGCGAAATTTTCTGAATTACTCATATGCTATACTCACTTTCATGTATTGAATCATATTTGAACAACGAATTTATGCGTAATTTTAAGTCCTGTAACTCCGGGTCACTTCGTCTGCGGGGGCGTGGCGTATTCACCGTAAACGTGTTTCTGATACAGCCCGGATTTGGCGAGAATACCACGATTTCGTCAGACAAATACAACGCTTCGTCCGTGTCGTGAGTTACCATTACGATTGTCACGCCTGTTTCATCCCACAACCGCAGTAAATCGTCCTGCAAGCGTTCGCGGGTAAGCACGTCAACGGCGGCGAACGGTTCGTCCATCAGAATAATCCGCGGCTCTACCGACAATGCTCGTGCAAGTGCCAACCTCTGCCTCATTCCTCCCGACAGTTGTGACGGATATTTCCGCAGAGAATCCGTAAGCCCGACTTTTCGTAAGTAAACCAAAGCCTTTCCCTCACGTTCCTTTCGGGGGATTCCCCTAAGTTTCAGGGCGAACATGACGTTTTGCAAAACCGTCATCCACGGGAAAACTGCGTAATCTTGAAAAATCATAGCGATGTCATGTTTCGGGCGGTTTTTGAACATACTGTTGGCAAGCGGCGATAACAGCCTGTATTTGCGGCGATAAGTTTCCATTTCTTTTCGGGTAGAGGGGAGCGGTTCAAGCACCTGCACCCCGTCAATGAACACGCTACCCTCGGTCGGGGCTTGCAAGCCGCCGAGAATTTCCAAAAAGGTAGACTTCCCGCAACCCGACGGTCCAAGCAGACTTACGATTTTCCCGTCCTCTATTGTAAGCGACACCGATAAAACAGCGGTAACACCGTCAGCGGTGCGGTCTTCGTTGATGATGGAAAAGAATTTACTTACATTTCGTGCCTCTATCATGGTTATCTACCAACCTTCCAGACTGCGAGTTTAATCTCGACAAACTTCAAGACTTCAATCAAGAACCAGCCAATCATTCCCAAAGTAGCCATACATACTACCATTTGAGAGATTCTGAAGTAGTCCTTTGCTTCGTTCAAGATGTAGCCGATGCCGGTTCGCCCGCCGTACATTTCGGCAATTACGAGCATGACAAGCCCCATGGCAACGCCCGTCTTAACGCTCATAATAATCGCGCCGATTGAGTGCCAAAAGTACACCCTGAGAATCAGCGTTAATTCGCTTGCCCCGAATATTCGGGCACTTGCTAAGTAACGCGGGTCGGTATCCTTGACGGCTTGATAAGTATTGAACAGAATCGGATAGAAAGCCGCCAAGAAAATCAGAAAGACCTGCATAGGCAGTCCCACCCCGAAAAGTATAATCGTAATCGGAACCCATGCGGGCGGCGGAATCGGCGAGAGCATTTGAAACAGCGGCAAAACACGTTTTCTTATGGAAATGTTCCACCCCATAAGTAAACCTATTGGAATTGCCGCAATGATGGCAAGCCCTAACCCTAAAAAGAATTTCACCATGCTGTCGCCTATGTCCGACAGGAAGCCGCGCTCTGTCACCATGACCCAAAAGGTCACGGCGACTTCACTAAGCGGCGGAACAAGCCTGTCATTGACTACACCGAGCCGCGGCAACAACTCCCACAACGCCAGTAGCGGGATTAAAATTGTGATAAACTCCCATGTGAATACATTACCTGCCGCTCCTTTGAAGAAGTAGCCGATTTCACGGAAAATAAGTCTTAAAAATCCTCGCAGATTTTTTTTCGTTTTGTTAGCAGTTTTCAACAGCACTCAACCTCCCAGCTCCAGTCCCGTTCCGTGACAGAATCATCGGTTTCATCTGCGCCGCACGAGGTGAAAGTTATTAAAGCTAATGCCAAAATCAGCAATATTCGTAATATACGCACTCCTACCACCACTTTCGATAATTGTCAATTGTCCATTGTCCATTGTCAATTGTTCGTCACCATGTTACGCCCTTGAAAGCCTCTGCGAACATCATGTCGCCCGGATTTTCTTTTATATCGTCCATAGCGACAAGCTCATCGGCGAGCTTTTTCAGCCCCTCGACTTCAAGGGGAATACCGAACAGCAGTCGGTTGTTTCCGTGTATGATTGCATCTTTGGGCGCGCCTGTGTAATTATGTGCGATGTCTACTATGTTTTCGGCAGTCGGGTCGGCGAGAATAATTTCGTTTGCTTCATCAATCGCTTTAACGAAATCTTTAAGTGCATCTGAATTAGAAGACAAAAATCTCTCGCTTGCGTTAATCGTTCGGCAAGGAATGTTCGCCGAAACATCATCAAACTTTCTGACATATCCCTCAAGTTCAGCAATACTTGCCTGCGGTTCTTCAAGAATCGCGCCGTCAACTTGACCCGCTTGAAGTGCTTGAATCGCCGGACCGCCTGCAAGGCGTTCAAGATTGAATGTCGCCCCCTCGTTTCGTGCGGCTACCGTAAGCGAGATAATTGCTTCACAAGTGGGGGAAATTCCCGAAATGTTCTTGCCGTTTAAGTCCGAGAGCTCCTTAATATCGGATTCGGGCGGCACTAGCAAGACACTTGTGCAGGGCTTTTTGACTTGTGCGATTGTTTTAATCGGTGCGCCGTTTGCGATTGCGGCAATTGCCGTAGTCGGGCAAGTCCAAAATACATCTGCTCCGCCGCTGACTACAAAGTCACGCGCCGCCGCGTTATCGTCAACGGGAACGATTTCCACGTCAAGGTTATACTTTTCAAAAAGTCCCAGTTCCTTTGCGACGTAAAGGTTTAAGTGGTGGGTGGTCTTGGCATCGGCAACGACTATTTTAACAGGCTCGCCGACAGGTTCGCCGCTATAGTCATCGTTGTTGCCGCTGTTGTCGGCGTTGGGTGCGTTTTGAGGAGAGGTCTGATTGGTACTTCCTCCATTGCCTGTATTGCACGCTGTCATTCCTGTTATTAAGAGCGCGAGGGTTGCTAAGATTGCGATGAGTTTTTGGGGTTGTTTTAGTTGCTTGAACATTTCATGTCCTCCTTTAAATAGTAAATAGAGCGTTCGCTCTTTTTATATACATACAATTCATATACAATTAGTATGTATATAAATATTATACACCAATTATTTTGATATGTCAAGTAGGTTTTAAGAAAAAAAAAATAAAAACGGAATAAAATTTTACAATCATGTTGTATAAAATTTATAAATTTTTTAATAATATTTATTTCCGCCAAAGTAATATGTACTTGCCTATCCGTCATAAATTGATATGACAAAGGGGTGGTTACGGCATGGAACATACGATTGCTCTCGCGGGGAATCCGAATGTCGGCAAGTCAACGGTTTTTAACGCCTTGACAGGGATGCGCCAGCACACCGGCAACTGGACGGGGAAAACCGTCCAAAACGCCCGCGGGAAATGCGTTTATAACGATGAAGAATATATCATGGTAGACCTTCCGGGTACATACTCCCTGCGCGCACATTCCTATGAGGAGGAAATTGCGCGGGATTACATACGCTCCGGCGAGCCCGATGCGGTTATAGTCGTTTGCGATGCGACAAGCCTCGAACGCAACCTGTATCTGGCACTCCAAATCCTTGAAATAACAAGCCGCGTGCTTATATGCGTTAACCTGATGGACGAAGCGGAGAAGAAAAAAATCCGCCTTGACCTTGAAAAGCTGTCCGCACTTCTCGGTGTTACGGTATGCGGGGTTACGGCGCGGAGCGGCAAGGGCTTGGACGAGATGATGTCAAGACTGCCGGAGGTTATAAATAAGCCCGAAAACAGCGCGGCTGAAGCCGAAAAGGAGATAAGCGAAATTGTCAAAAACGCCGAAAGCATAGCAAAGGCTTGCGTTACCTTTGAAAAGCCGGATTATTACGAGCGCGACAGGCGTGTTGACAAAATCGTAACGCACAGGATTTGGGGCGTTCCCGTTATGCTGATGTTGCTTACCGTTGTTTTTTGGATTACGTTGACAGGTGCGAACTACCCCTCCGAAGCACTTTTTTCTCTCTTTTTTAAGCTTGAAGTAAAGCTCTCGGGCGCGTTCGCCGCCGCGCAAGCCCCGGCGTGGCTGAGCGGAATCCTAATTGATGGGGTTTACCGCGTTTTGGCTTGGGTAATCGCGGTTATGCTGCCGCCTATGGCAATTTTTTTCCCCCTGTTTACAATTCTGGAGGATTTGGGCTATCTGCCGAGGGTGGCGTTTAATCTGGATAAGCATTTTAAAAAGTCGGGTGCTTGCGGGAAGCAGGCGTTGACTATGTGCATGGGCTTCGGCTGTAATGCCGCCGGAATAACGGGCTGCCGTATTATCGATTCACCGCGCGAACGCCTCATCGCCGTGCTCACAAATAATTTTGTGCCCTGCAACGGAAGATTTCCTACACTGATTGCAGTGCTGGCAATGTTTTTCGCCGCCTCATTCGGGGTGTTCCGCTCGCTTATTTCCGCGGTCATGCTGACTGCAATCATTATATTGGGGGTTGCCTTAACATTTTTACTGTCTCGTATTCTGTCGAAAACCTTGCTCAAAGGTATCCCCTCATCGTTTGCGCTGGAACTTCCGCCTTACAGGAGACCGCAGATAGGCAAGGTAATCGTCCGCTCTATATTCGACCGCACAATATTTGTATTGGGCAGGGCAATCTGCGTTGCCGCTCCGGCGGGGCTGGTTATCTGGCTCTTTGCGAATATTTCATTCGGCGGGCAATCGCTGTTGAACATTTGCGCGGATTTTTTAGAGCCGTTCGCCTATTTTATAGGGCTTGACGGCGTTATTCTGCTTGCCTTTATCCTCGGCTTCCCCGCCAATGAAATCGTTATGCCGATTATGATTATGGCATATATCGGAACGGGAAAGCTAACCGACTATGAAAGCCTCGATTCGCTGAAAACGATTCTGACCGACAACGGCTGGACTATGATAACCGCCGCGTGTGTAATCATATTCACCCTCTGCCATTCACCCTGCTCCACCGCCGTGCTTACAATAAAAAAAGAAACCGGCGGCATGAAATGGGCACTGCTCTCCATGCTCATCCCCACCGCCGCCGGAATCATTCTATGCGCTTTTACTGCGAATTTGCTTAGGGTGTTTATTTAAAATTGGCAATTGTTAACTGTTGATTGTCAATCGTCAATTATCAATTATCAATTGAATCAAAATTCTCCTCAATCCCCGCCAAAGTTGAAACATCATCATACTCGGCGTTTGCAACGGTGAATGAGGTGTTTGCGGTTACGAGCCCGCTGAAATGAACGCTTAATTCATGCTCTCCTGCTTCAAGCGTATCTAAATACTCGGGCAGGAGGGTGATGATTGTTGAGCCGCTTTGGGCGGTGTAATGCGTTCCACGGGTTAGGCGGCGACCGTTTCGGCGGACTTCTATGAAATCTGCGAAATTTTTGTCTGCTATGTAAACCAGCGGGATTCCCGAGTGTTTTATGTAGGTGTCATTTTCAAAATGACCGTTGATTTCGGTTTTGCCGCTGTTGTTTACGCTCCCTGCCGCGCCGCCGATGCCGCCGCCGCTTATGATTGCGTCTCTTACGGCGGCGGCGGTGTTACCGCCGTCTGTGTTATCGGGGACGACGGGGTCGAGGTCGGAAGGAGGAGGACCGCCGCCCGGTCTGCAAGGTTTCTCACATAAGTCCGCGGTGCCTTTGCAGTTAGGACCGCAGGGTTCAAAAGGAACGCTTTTGAGTTCTGCCCGCCATTGTGCGTAAAGGGTCTGGTCGTTGACGGTCAAAAAAGTGGTTATGACCGAGATACCGGGGTTCGAACCACTAGCGTAGCCTAAGAAAGTATAGGTATGTGTGGTGGTTTCATTCCGAGTAGTGCTTGGGAAATCTGCTTGTGTTAGTGTCGTACCCGAAATAAATTGAGCCTGCGTAAAACTCTGCGTTCCTGTTCCGCCGGTGTGGTGCTGGTTAAAGTTCGGGTCAAAGGTTATTGTAACAAGCGCAGGGCTTTCGGTTACTAAGATTGTGAAATCTTGGGTATACATACCGCTACCACCGTTCGTACCGCCGCTGATATTCGCCCTAACCGTTACCGTTCCCACATTGGGTGTGATAAGAACACCAGTAATTGCATTAATAGTTGCACCTGTTGCTGTTGTTCCGGCAGCAACTATTTGCCATTGTATATTTTTATTAGTTGCAGTCGAGGGGTAAACCGTTGCGCCGTTGTTTAAATTCCGTGTGCCGCCCTTGCCCATGTTATTGATGTTAACGCCCGTAATCGTCGTAACGGGGACGAATTCATCCGGATTAGGTTCTGCAGTCGGGTCTTCAGTCCACCGTGCATACAGAGTTTGTGTTTCATCTACTAAAATAGTCATCCAGAAAGAAGAACCTGTTGTTGTTGTATTCACATACCAACCGTTAAACGTATATCCGGGGCGGGATAAAGTCGGCAGTGTCATACTTGTTCCGTGGTTGATATTCTCGATTGTTTCAGTTTTGCCGTCATAGTCGTAGTCGAGGGTTAGGGTGTAGGTGTCGGTTGTCCAATATGCCGTATAGGTTCTGTCGCCGAATGAGCCTTGGGGAATCGTTACATTTATCGTTGGTGCGGTAAGCCCTGTTCCGAGCCAACCCGCGAAAGTGAAACCCGCTCTGGTTGGGTTATTGAGAGTAAACGCATTGCCCGCAATTGTGTAGGTCGCGGGGTTAGCGGACGTTCCCGTTCCCCCGCCTAAGTCATAGGTGATGTTATACATCACGATTTCCCACTGTGCGTAAACGGTAATATCATCGTCTACCACAGTGGCGGCTGTGAACGCTGTACCCGAGCCGTCAACCGCAGTGTTCCACTCGTTGAAAACGTAGCCGTTTATGGTCGGTTCGGTCGGGAATCTGTTTCCTAATGATTCGCCGTCAGCAACGGTTACTTCCAAATCAGCAATACCAAAACCGATATAGTCGAATGTTACGGTGAACGTCTCGGGCACGGATGCTCCTGTACCCTCCACAACAACTTCTGCGGTCGGAGTATCTTCCCAATCATCTCCGCCGTCAAGCGAAACTTGTACAGTAAGAGTTATATTATTTGCGCTTTCATTTTCCGGGAAAACAAGGGTTTCGGTTTGGCTTGTTGCGCTTCCCGTGGCTGCCTCCGCAGGTACTATTACATCGTCTGAACTGTTAATCGCTCTTACCCTTACCGTAGCCAAATCAAGGTCAGTTCCCTCAACGGTTATAACATTGTTTCCGCCCGCTGAGGACATAGTAGTTTCTGCGGGGATTATGCTTATGACTACGGGGTCGTTTGCCGCTTTAACAGGTAAAGTAAAAGTCATCGGCAATGAGGGGAATAAGGCGAACGTAAGCGAGAAAGTGACCACCCAAGCCAAGAATACGGAAAATTTTTCTTTGGTTGCTTTGTTTTTCATTGTAAACTCTCCTTTTTTTTAGGTTTAGATTTAGATATTTATTTAAGCGTGACGAAATCATCAC
This sequence comes from Oscillospiraceae bacterium, assembly GCA_009777725.1. Classification (GTDB taxonomy): domain Bacteria; phylum Bacillota; class Clostridia; order Oscillospirales; family Ruminococcaceae; genus UBA946. The sequence continues at coordinate 15,247 of WRLG01000004.1, forward strand.
GACCAACTAAGGAAACCCCAAAAGCGGCTCTCCCCTCGGTAAGGGAAAGCCGCTTTTATTTAAAACAAATATTTTAAGGCATGGCAAACAGGCAGAATTAACCCGCTTGCTTGCTTGCTTGCTTGCTTGCTTGCTTGCTTGCTTGCTTGCTTGCTTGCTTGCTTGCTAAAATTGTAGCATGTTTTGGCATTTTTGTCAAGACCTTTCTTGTTAATTTTTTGTGTTTTTATTATAGCATATTTGGGCGGGGGTGTCAATGAACAATTGACATAATTTCCTCGCGGGATAGCCCTGTAGCCGCTATAATATCGTCTATCGGGATATTCATTTTAATAAGGTTGCGCGCAACATTAACATATCCCTCCTGTCGACCTTCCTGCCGACCTTCCTGTCGCCCCTCCTGCCGTCCCCTGTGCCTACCCTCCTCAATACCCACTTCCCGAGCATAATCCATAGCCCACTCATGGTCCCGCCGCGCCTTCTCTTGGCGTTCATACATATCCCGCGCTTTTTCGTCTGCCGACAGTTCGCGGAGCTTGACTACAGCCTTACTAATTTGCGTATTCCTGTTTGCTACCATTTCCAACTCCTCCTCGCTCCCTGCGGCGATAAATTTCGCCCAGTCGCATAATTCCGTGCCGTCAAAATTATCCGGCAGTTTATTTAATTCGAGAGTATGAATTTCGATTAGGTCGGATAGCTCGATGTTTGCGTTCGGGTCGAAAAATGTGAAGCGATGATGATAAAGCGGGCTTGCCTTTATAAGGGTTTCTTCGGTGATTATAATGCTGATTACGCGCTTCAAGTCTTTGTATTTATCACTGCTTCCGATTTGCTCTGTGATTAGTTTAGCATCATAATAGATAATGCGCTCCTCCATGCCGGGGCGGACTTTGAGTTGGATTTCGATGTGTATGATTTTCCCTGTTTTGGTTTTTACCTTTACATCGACAATGCCTAGTTTATCCCCGTGAAATTCGCGGAGCAAGTGCGGGTCGAGGATTTCGATGACTTCATATTCGCCATCGTCCAGTTTCAGAATTGACTTTAACAGTCCTTGTAAAAACTCAATATTTCGCTCGTCAGCGAAGAAAAGCCTAAATCCGATGTCGTTTTTTACTGATATGAGGAAGGTTTTAGTTACCATTTTTAACGCTCCTTGCTTTTGTTGGTGTGATTTTTATTATAAGCGGGTTTGGGCGGGGGTGTCAAGATTTTTGTTTTTGGCTACAAAGCTGAATGTGATAAAATTCCCCTTTTTTCAAAGGCTATAATATTATTATCAAAATTAACGCTGAAATTAAATTTGCCGAGGACATTCATTCCGATAATACCATCAAAATGGAAACTGTCAAGATTTTTATGAGAATGTACGTCAACATTGGTCAACTCGACAGAACCTATCATCATTTTGGAAATTTTTGCTTCGTGAACGTCAACAAATCCTCCCGCCGTTCTTGCAATTGATTTTTCGCCGTAACAATAGCCTAATTTTTTCAAAGCTCTTTCGGCGAATGAGGTTACATTCGCCCCTGTGTCTATCAACTATAGCAGATAACCCCCCGCCTCCTCAGGAAATTCTCCTATATATTGGTAAAAACTGCCGGGCGTGTCTCCCCAAATATCCTGTATTTCAAATTTATCTTTGCCGTATGCGATAACCTCGCCTCCAATAATCCTGTAGAAATTGTTCTTTTTATAGTTAATCATACAAACAAAATTTCCGTCATATTCCTTTTCGATTTCTTCCATGGTTTTATACATATTGCTTGCCTTCCTTTCCAATAATGCAGTCCCTACGTTTTTTTTTATTATAGCAGATTTTAACAAGGCTGTCAATAACCCAAAACTTTTTAAACCGAAATGAATATCACCAGTAATTTCATTCATCAAGGAGTATATCTCTTTCTTCAAATTTATATTTCCAAGCGGCAATGATTTTCTCTAAATGCCCCAAGCTTACCCCTTGCATTAAATTCCATTCGTGAATATCGCTGGTTGAGTTTGATAGTAGCCCTGCGGGTATAAGCGTTCCATCGCTCTTCAGCCCGGTGGCGACCCCCTCTTCGGTTGGGGGTCTTGATAGTAGCCCTGCGGATACAAGCGTTCCATCGCTTTTCAGCCCGATGGTGACCCCCTCTCCGGCTGAAATATAAACTATATTTTCCCAGTCGGATACAAGGTTTTCACCGTAATGATACCATTCCAGAGCACCTGAGGACCATGACTTACCCGGGGTGGTTGATACAACCGTTTCGTCCCGCTTTAATCCGACAATATGAAATCGCCCCGCTGAAATCTGCACTATATCCGTCCATTCCGAAAAGCTTAAGTCATGCTCGGTCGCCCATCCGGGCGTCCATATCGTCTGGTCTAAATTTAAGTCACGCTCAATTGTGCTTACAACCGTTCCGTCACTTTTTAAGCCGACAACATAAGGTCCGCGGCGATAGGGATGTGTACTATAAGTCGTATCAGAATATGAAAGGGCAACTATATCCGTCCATTCAGACATAATGGCTTCTATAGCAGCCATATCCTCTATAAATTCTTTACGTGTTCGTACAGTCCCGCTCATGACTACAGTCCCGTCTTCTTTAAGCCCTAAAACAAAGTCCTCACCCGCGCAAACTTGAACAATGCCGCCCCAATCGGAAACCATATCGTTAAGCTCCTTATTGTTTGAAACGACAGTACCATCGCTTTTTAAAGCTGCGATATTAAAGCTGTTCGTGGTAGAAATTTGAATAACATCCTCCCATTCGGGTGTTAATTTTTTGTTCAAATCGCCAAGCCGGTCTGAAAATACTACAGTCCCATCCTCTTTCAACCCGACAAAGCCGCGGTCCAATGCGGCTACTTGAACTATCTCGCTCCAGTTTTTATGCTCGGATTCGTCCATGTTAGTTAAAACCGTCCCGTCTGATTTAAGCGCGATAACTGCGACCCTTTCTGTATCAACCATAGGTATAGCCTCAATATACCGTATAGGTTCGCTCGGTTCATTCATCGTAGTGTTTACAGCAGTAAAATTATTGGAGTTTAACGACCTTGGCGGCGGTTCAGGCTGTTTTGGCGGCGGACGATTATTCATACAGCTACCTATAAGAGCAACAAGTATAAAAAAAGTAATAAGGATAATATGCAGTTTATCTTTTATACGTGCAGGTATACGTACAGGTTTTTTCACATTCGGCTGATACGGGGCATTATACGAATGATTATACGGATTATTATTTTTAAAAACAGGCGCGGCGGGCTTAACCGCGTTTGCGGCAGGGCTGTTATTCCCTGCACCTATATCCGCGCCTTGCCAATTTTGCGGAGGATACAGCGGCTCTTTTTCGGGATATATTTCCGGCAGATTATATTCGGGAATCACTTCGCGGATACAGGGCTGAATAACGCTCGGTTCTTGATTTTGGGGCTCACTCTTAGGCTCTAGGGCATAGAGTTTCGCCATTTTTTCAAAATCCGGCTTTTCAAAACCACATTCAATACAACTGTTAAATTTAACAATTCCGCCACAAAGAGGGCAGGTCCTGCCAAAGTCCGCCATCACTCACTCTAACCCCTTTGTTTTTTTATATTATAGCAGATTTTGGCGGGGGTGTCAATAAACAAATTAACAGTTAACAATTAAAGTTTGAACTTGACTTTCTGTTCCGTTTTTAAAATAAATATTGCAAATGAGACCTAAACATGATATAATTATAGTATAAAATATTATTTCGAGAGGATTTGGTTATAAATGGATTTTACACTCAGCAGAGAACGAGCTATACTTCAATACGGCTTTGATTTTTACGGATTGAAAGATGCCCTCGAAAGTTGGGCTAATCGTGAGTCAACCCAAGAAGAAGCTCTTGAATTTGTAAGTCAGATTAAACTATATGACGAAAACGGGAATTTACGACCATTGGAAAACATGCCGTCGGAGGAAAACGAATGAGAATCGAAAAAATGCCGGGGCTTGTTTTAGGCTATCACGGCTGCGATGTTTCTGTTGCAGAAAAAGTGATAAACGGGGATTTGCGAATAAATGATAGCAACAATAGCTATGATTGGTTGGGGCACGGTCAATATTTTTGGGAAAGCAATCCTTTAAGAGCGATGGAATGGGCAATTGAAATGGGAGAACGCGCTCCGCAAAAAATCAAAACACCGGCAGTTGTCGGTGCTGTTATTGATTTGGGTGTTTGCCTTAATCTTGCGGATACATCATGTATTCAGCTTGTCGGTTCTGTATACCAAAAGATGATTAGCGAATATAAAAAGGCTAAAATAACTATTCCTAAAAACAGAAATACTTCCGACAATTTTGATTTGCTGCTACGTGATTTGGATTGTGCAGTAATTGAAGCTGTGCATATAGCCGCAAAGAAAGAATTTAACATAATTTTCGATACGGTTCGAGGGATATTCACCGAAGGTGAACCGATTTACCCTAATGCGGGGTTTAAAACTAAAACACATATACAAATATGTGTAACAAACCCTGCCTGTATAAGAGGATATTTTAAACCAATATAAAGAGCCTGTCAGTATCTCATTCCTAAAGATACCAACAGGCTCTTAGTTTTAATTATCAATCGCCAAAACCAGCCCCGGATTAGAGAATATTTCAGCGACCTCCTCCCGTGTCAGAAGCCATGCGCCTACAGTGCCTTCCAGAAAAATTTCTTGACAGGCTTCGGTAATATCATAGGAGCTGTCCAGCGCGCCTAAAATTTCGGGCAGTAAGACATTGTCAACGCTGTTTGCTAAAATCATGGCGGCAATTAAGGGGTTCGCGGCGTTATTATAATTATCGGCGGCGGCTTTCAGATTGCCTAAAGCTTCAATTAAGCGGTCAAGGTATTTTATTCCGCTTTGGTATATATAGTAAAATTCATCACCAAGTTCAAGGGTGTTAGAGTATTCTCGGGAAAATTCGGCTTTCAGAGCTTCCGTTTGGGCTATAACGGCATGAAAGTCCGCGTTTAAAATTGACATCGGGTCGGAAACGTCAAGCAAGCCCATAACCAAATCAAGCGATTCCGTTATATAGCCCTGCATTTCGGCGGCATGAAGCTTTTGTGCCTTATACGCGGGCTCGGTTTCCTGCGCGGCATACATATACCCGTCTAAAAAATAATGCTTGATTAGAAAATTCATCATAAACTCGTATTCTTCTTGTGTAAGCGATATAAGAGAGCGCGGCTTTACGCTTGCGCGGTCGGGCAGAAGCCCTCCTCTTTTATATTCGGTCAGCCGATGCGGAAGCTCTGCCTGCGCTGTCTCCGAGGTCTCCGTTGTTTCCGTCCGCTCTGTTGCTTCGGGAAGCGGCGGCGTTGTCGTTTCGGGGGGGATTTCAATGACGGGCGGCTTTGTTTCAAGTGCCTTGGTAACGGAATCTAAGTCAATATTATGCTCCGCAAGCTCCGCTCTTGCCGCATCCTCCGCCCTTTGCAGAGCCTCCTTTAGGTTATTCGCTATAAGAACATCGGCTATGGTTTTTTGCTTCGCGGCGGTTTGGGCAACATAACTGTCTGTGAAATACACTGCCGCGCCGACACTTGCCGCGCAGATAACAAGTAAAGCGGCTAATTTTAGCCAAAACATATCTATAACCCCCTTTTACAATGTACAATTTACAGTTTACTGCGTACTATGCGAAATCCTTTGATTTTACTTTTATAAAGCAAAGCAGTGCTATTATACTAATGGTAATCACTATGATGATACAACGTACCGTATTTGCGAATGCGTCATTTGCCGTGACCGACATATTAATCAAGCCTGCGGATATGCCGAACAGGAGGGAGGCAAGCAGCGCAAGCTCTTCCTTCTCCGTCAAAACTGCCGTGAGAACGCTTACCGCGCCGCAGAGCAGGTAGAGCAAAAATAATGCTAAAACCGATATTCCGAGCGTTGTAAGCGGGGGATAAACAAAGTCAAGCGCGGATTGCCCCATCATGACCCTAAGCGAGATAAAGCCGCTGCTCCAACTGCTTGAAAAGGGGAAAACCCGATGTGCGGCGAGCATATTCATGCCGAAAAGCAATATGAAAAACGCGGCTGTGTTTAATATAAGCAATATGAGCTTGCTTATGAGCCAGCCGCCTCGGCTTCCGTATTTTATTATGCCGTTCGCGCCGAAATTATCCGTGGTAACGATTCCGCTGATGATAAACAGATACAACGGGAGGTATATGAATATAATGTTTATACTGTCGGTAAGGTTGAGAAATACCGTTTCGAGCGATGAAAAAGCCGTTGCCGCCATGTCCGAAAGGTCGATATATTTGTAAACGCTGACTACGGCTGTAAAGGCAATCACCATTACAGAAAAGCTCCAGCGTATGATGGGGAAACTTTCCGATATTAAATATTTTAATCGGTACGCAGTCCGCGTAAATGCTCTGTCCGTACTCATGCCGCACCGTCCTTTCTTAAAGCGGCTCCGGCAAACGTCATTGCCGCCGCTCCCAATACGATTACCAGCGAAACCGAAAGCAAATCGGAGTAAGCCGCATCCCCGTAAATCCACGGCGAAATCCCCAGCGGGGGGTAAAACCGCGTTAACTGCAGAATAGGAAAGGCGTAAACACAAAGCATATAGATAACCTGCGGAGCTAATACGGGGATATACCGCTTTCGGTTAAAAAACGTCAAGCCGTAAGCAAACGATGAATAAGCAAACCCGAAAGGTATGGCAAGTAATATGCCTTTACAGGTTTCAAGCATGTCCGTTGTCCCCTGTTTAAATATTAAAACAGCCGCTAAAAGCAAACACTGCGGAATAAGCAGAGCCGCCGCCCCCGTAACGCCCACGGCGAAGAACCTCGGCATCGCATAGCCTGTTCTGCGGATTTTTATTAATATGAGCTTATCAAATTTCGTATCCCTTTCAAGCATTTTCATGCCGCTGTAGGGCAGAGCGCATAAAAGCGGCGCGGCAAACGGGAACAGCATTGCCTGCGCCGTCTTGAAAAGCCCTGCTCCGCCGAACAGCCCGCTCTCCTCCTGCCCCAAAAGGTAAAAAAAAGCAAGAAACAGCATAGCCGTCCCCAAAAACAGCGAAACAAAAAATAACGGCTCGGTAAAGGAACGCTTTATATCGGCGCGAAAAATACGAAACTTATTCATACAACACCTCCCCTTTTTAAACTAGATAATCTCCTTAACGGTATTGTTTGCAACCGTAAAAATGCGGCTGCATAGGGGGTGTATGTCGTCCTTTATGTGGCTTGCTATTAAAATGGTCGTTCCCTCCTCTTTATTTAAAGCACTAAAAAAATTCCGTATACTCACCGTGGATTCCTCATCCAGGCTGTTCATCGGCTCGTCCAAAATCAAAAGCTCGGGCGAGTTCATAACCGCTTGGATAATCCCCAGCTTTTGCCTCATCCCCAATGAATATGCCCTCACGGGCTTTTTATTTCCGGGTTCGAGATTAAAGCGTTCCATAAGCTCCGCGAGCCGCTTTTTTTTAACCTTATTAAGGCTTAAATCATTCAGCACGCAGAGATTTTTCAGTCCCGAGTAGTGGGGGATAAAGCCGGGCGTTTCCAGCATAACACCCGTATCCGCGATAAATCTGCCGCGATGCGAAACTTCCTCGCCGCAAAACTTTATGCTCCCGCCGGTGGGCAGAAGCAAGCCCGACAGCAGTTTAAAAATCACCGTTTTGCCGCTCCCGTTACGCCCCGCAAAGCCGCATATTTCGCCCTTTTCAATTTCAAAATTTACATTTTCCAATATATAATTGCCGCCGAAGCGTTTCGATACGTCCTTGAATGTTATATATGACATTTTTCTCTACCTTCTGTTCTCTGTTATCGGGATAGGCTGTTTTCCGTTATCGGGATGGGCTGTTTTCTGTTAGCGGGATAGGTTTTTTTCTATTATCGGGACAGGTTGTTTTGCTATTAACGGGACAGGCAAGCCTGTCCCCTACAAGGAACATAATACCATATTTGCCCGTGAAAGTCAAGGGTCTTTTTTCGGCATAAAACAGCAGACTGATTACAATTCATTCGTAATCAGTCTGCTGTTTTATACGGGACGGGCAAGCCCGTCCCGTACTGAATGGATACACTATTCTGCATCTTCGATGTCGGTTACTTCCAAATTCCCATCTAAGTCTTGGTAGATTGTAACAAACTTTAGTGTGGGTTCCGCGCCGGGGTAAACGCCTGTAGCACTGCAGAGGAAACGATAATTTGTCCCTGCGACGACCTGCGTGGAGACGCTGAGGGGTACGTAAGCAACGCCGTCCATGTCCGCCATAGCTTCTTCAAAAACCGCCAAATCTTCATCGGTTACGTTTCTGACCTCACCGTAGCCGCCCGTCATCGGGGGTTCAACCGTATTGCCGTTGTCATCGTCAGCATCGGTAATGTCGGTTACTTCCAAGTTTCCGTCTAAGTCTTGATAGATTGTAACATACTTTAGTGTGGGTTCCGCGCCGGGGTAAACGCCCGTAGCGTTGCAGAGGAAGCGGTAATTTGTACCCGCGACTACCTGCGTGGAAACGGTGAGAGGTACGTAAGTAACGCCGTCTACGTCCGCCATGGCTTCTTCAAACACTGCCAAATCTTCATCGGTTAAGTTTCTGACTTCGCCGTAGCCGCCGGACATCATGGGTTCTTCTTCCCTTTGAAAGCCGAGAACGAATTCATCGTCTTCAGCTTCAGCGTTAGGATTGCCAACGCCGTCAAGTTCTTCCGGTTCGTCAAACGAGAGAGCGACCGGGGGCAGGTCGCCCGAGGTATCGTTGTTACTTGTGGTACAGCCCGCAAGCATAAGCGAAGTTGTAAGACTGAGCGATAGAAATAGGGTTAAATGCTTTTTCATAGTTTTTCTCCTTCAAAATGTAAAATATTGGTTATCGTAACTTTAGTTGTTTCTAAAAGTACATTTACCATTTTAACGAATAATTCTTGATTTGTCAACTCTTTTTACTTTACAATTTGATTACAAAAAAAAGACATAAAAAAAGCCTCGGCAGTCCTTAAAACCGCCGAGATTTTTAAATACAGCCGCAACCGTACATTGTACATGGTAAACTTGTACATTAATTTGTCATATTACCAACAGCATCCGCATAATCATTTATGGTAAAGACAAGCCGCAGGAGTTTTATTCCGCCGCAATGCTCTCAGCACATTCGCGGCATACATATTTCCCTTTGAATTCGCTGATGTCTTTATCGCCCCCGCAGAATACGCAGGAAGGGGTGTATTTTTGCAGAATAATCCTACCCTCTTCTACATAGATTTCAATCGAATCTCTTTCTCCGATTCCAAGGGTGCGGCGTAATTCAATCGGAAGTACTATCCTTCCAAGTTCATCGATTTTGCGGGTAATTCCCGTGCATTTCATAAAATCATCCTCCTAGTATTTGGTTATTTCTATTAAACTTACTTAACTTTTATTTAATAATAACATTTTTGTCTAAATATGTCAAAATCTATTGTGTAAATTATGCTTGTCCTAATTATTAACAATGAGAGGCTATTTTATTATGATGAAATGGGTTTTTTCCGCTTTACTTATTATTTCGGTTATTTTCGGGGCGTTGGAGGGTAAAATTGCGGCGGTGTCCGAAGCGGCTTTAAAATCCTCTGTGGAGGCAGTAGAGCTGTTTTTATATTTAATCGGAGGGATGTGCATGTGGGGCGGTTTGATGAGGGTTGCCGAGAAAACAAAGCTTACCGAGCTTACGGCGAAGCTGTTCCGCCCCGCCGCCAAGAAGCTTTTCAAGGGGCTTGACTTAAACGGCGGAGCGTTCAACGCCATATGTATGAATTTCACCGCAAACCTGCTGGGACTGGGGAACGCCGCAACGCCGCTGGGGCTTGAAGCAATGCGCCGCCTTGAAGCCGAGGAATCCCCCGGCGATACGGCGAGCAGGAATATGGTCATATTTATCATTTTAAACACAGCATCGGTAACACTGCTCCCCGCAACGGCGGCGGCAATCAGAATGAAGCACGGCTCTGCCGCCCCGATGGAAATCCTGCCCGCCGTATGGGTGACCTCTTTTTTATCCCTGGCGGCGGGGCTTGCGGCGGCTTTCGCACTTGACGGGCGCGGAAAGGGCGGCGGAAAGGATGGCGAGAGATGAGGGCAACGGATTTTATCATTCCATGCTTTATTGCAATGGTCGCGGCGGCGGGGCTTATACGGAAGGAAGATGTATTTGCCGAATTTATTGAAGGGGCGAGGGACAGCTTGAAATCCGGCATAAGTGTGCTCCCCCCCTTGATAGCGTTAATCACCGCTATAGGAATGTTTAAAGCGTCCGGCGCGTTAGACGTGTTAACGGGCGCGCTTTTACCTGTCGCCGCGCTTTTAGGCTTCCCCGGCGAATGTTTACCCCTTGCGCTGATTCGCCCGATTTCGGGGAGCGGCGCGCTGGCGGTTTTTGAAACGATTCTCACAGATGTATCCCCCGACAGCTTCGCAGGGCGGACGGCGAGCGTTATCTTAGGCTCAACCGAAACCACCTTTTATACGATTGCCGTATATTTCGGAGTGACTAAAATCAAGAAAACGCGCCAAGCCGTAGCCGCTTCATTAATATCCGATATTACAGGATTTATATTCAGCGCGCTTACAGTGCGGTTATTTTTTGGTTAAAAGTTACATATTTAAACGAAAAAAATATAAAATTGTAACAAATGTTAAATTATATATTGACATTACGCTTAAAATTTGATATAATACGATATGTTGATGTAATGGCAAAGCATTGTTTAATGCTGTTTAATCGGACAAGACCCATTAGCTCAGCCGGTAGAGCATTTGACTTTTAATCAAAGGGTCCTGCGTTCGAGTCGCAGATGGGTCACCAAGTAATTGCCGAGCAATTGCTGAGGAAAATAAATCCCCTTTTAAAAAGGGGATTTATTTTTTTGTGATTTATAAAGTTAACCCTATGCTCTTATCCAAAATAAACATCATACCAAACCAAAAACATAAAGACAGTCCAGATTTTTCGGCTGTTGTCTGTTTTTCCGGCTTTATGCAGGTCAATAAGCTTGACAAGCTCGGCGGTGTTAAAAAATTGCTCGGCGGTTTTTGATGTGAAGCAGTTTTTTACGATTCTGTAAGAGTCCTCCTCTTTAAGCCAAACTCTTATAGGGACAGGGAAGCCCAGCTTTTTCTTCCCCGCCGTCTCGGGCGGGCAGGCTCTTAACGCCGCTTGGCGCAGGGCGTACTTTGTCGTCCCTGCGGCTATTCTGTGCTTAACAGGGATTTTTTCGGCTAAAGCCATAACCTCTTTATCCAAAAACGGGACCCGAAGTTCAAGCGAATTCGCCATCGACATTTTATCGGCTTTCAGCAAAATATCCCCCGTCATCCATAAATGCAAATCAAGATACTGCATTTTTGTAACATCATCGCTGCCCTTAACCTGCGCGTAAAAGGGCTTTGTAATTTCGGTCGGGGGCGGGGCGGAGGTTTTATTTTTCAGTAAAGCCTTGCGCTCCTTTTCGGTGAAAATAAACGCGTTTCCTATAAACCTTTCCTCAATGTCCCTGCCTTTTCTGACTAAAAAGTTCACGCCTCGCCTTTGCGGCAATACAGCCGCCGCAGTGCCGACTGTTCTTTTGACAAAGCGCGGCAGTGAATTATAAGCACCGCCCGATAACGGCTCTCTGTACACGTTATAGCCGCCGAAAATTTCATCCGCACCCTCGCCGGACAAAACTACCTTAACATATTCGGCGGCTTTGTTGCAGACGAAATAAAGCGCGATACAAGACGGGTCGGCAAGCGGTTCGTCCATGTGATACTGAACCTTCGGCAAAGCCGCCCAATACTCCTCCTTGGTGATTACTTTTGAGATATTTTCTTTTTTTATATAACCCGAAAACTCTTTTGCGTAGCCTATTTCATTATACCTTTCGTCCTCGCCGAACCCAACGGTGAAGGTCTTGTCAACGTCCGCTTCAGCGGCTACATAGCTCGAATCCACGCCGCTCGATAAAAAGCTGCCGACCTCCACGTCCGCGACCTTATGAGCCTTAACAGAATTTTTAAAGGTATCCGAAATTCTATCCGTCCATTCGTTTATGGACGGCTTGTTATCGGGCTCAAAGGAAATGCTCCGATAACGCTTGACGCTCATCTGACCATCTTGGTATATAAAATAATGAGATGCCGGCAACTTATAAACATTCTTAAAAAATGTTTCCTCGGTCGGTGAATATTGAAAGGTCAGATAATTCTCCAAAGCGGCTTCGTTAAGCTCCTTTTTGAAGTCGGGGTGCGCTAAAAAGGACTTAATTTCAGAGCCGAATATAAAAGCCTTACCCATTTTAGCGTAATAAAACGGCTTAATGCCGAAGAAATCACGCGCGCCGAAAAGCTGTTTTTCATGAATATCCCATATTACAAACGCAAACATTCCCCGAAGCTTGTTAAGGATTGCCGCGCCGTATTCCTCATAGCCGTGCAAAACCGTTTCCGAATCGGTATTGGTTTTAAAATCATGACCCTTGCTTTGCAAATCGCTCCTTATTTCTTTATAGTTATAGATTTCACCGTTAAACATTAAAACCTTTGTTTTATCCTCGTTATAAATCGGCTGGTCGCCTGATTCGGTGATGTCGATGATGCTCAGCCTGCGAAAGCCGAGAGCTATATCGCCGTCGGTATGATAACCGTATGAATCGGGACCTCGGTGAATTATTTTATCCGCCATAGACTTTATGATTTTGTTTGAATCGTTTTTTACATCGGTAAACCCTACAAAGCCGCACATATATAAAACCTCCATATATTAAAATATAAAAAAAGCGTTAATCAGACCGCTAACGCGCTTGCCTGACAAACGTCCCCAATAAAACCAACAACTCCACCAACACTGCCTTGCTTTTGCCTGCCGCGCTAACGCGTTAACGGTAAAGGCAAGGCGTTGATGAAGCAATAAAATAAAAATAAAAAGAAATTAATGAAAAAATCTAATGTAAATTATACCGCTTTTTTAAAAGAATGTCAAGGTTTTGTTTTGAATATAATGTTAATTTTTTGTTAACTGATTTAATTTTATTGACAAAGCCCGCTGTTTATGATATTTTATTAATAAAATAAACAAAAGGAAGCGTATGGTTAAAAGCAATTGACAATGCACAATTGACAATTGATAATTGCACCGTACCGGGAACGTGAATGAAAGCATTGGTTCTTTTAAGCGGCGGCATTGACAGCACCACCTGCCTTTGCCTTGCCATAAAAAAATACGGCGCGGAAAATGTTACCGCGCTGGGCGTTTCTTACGGGCAAAAGCACATCAAGGAAATCAACGCCGCAGAAGCCATTGCCGCGCACGGCGGGGTTACTCTGATTCATCTTGATTTGTCAGCAATGTTCCGTTATTCGGACAGTTCGCTCTTACAAAGCTCCGGCGCAGCCTTGCCTGCCGGGGAATATTCGGCGCAGTCAAAGGACGGCACGCCGCCGTCTACCTTTGTACCTTTCAGAAACGGGCTGTTTTTATCTGCGGCGGCAAGCATCGCCCTGTCATTGGATTGCGCCGCAATTTATTATGGCGCACATTCAGATGATGCGGGCAATATTTACCCCGACTGCTCCGCGGCGTTTAACACAGCGATGAACGCCGCCGTTTATGAGGGCAGCGGTCGCAAGGTTTCAATCGAAGCCCCTTTTATAGGCTTGACAAAAGCCGATGTTGTTAAAATCGGTCTTGAACTTAACGCCCCCTATCACTTGACATGGAGTTGTTACGAGGGAAAAGAAAAGCCCTGTGGCATTTGCGGCACTTGCATTGACAGGGATAGGGCGTTTAAAGCGAATGGGGTTATGACAATTGACAATTGATAATTGATAATTGACAATTATTTTCAAAAAAATCTTAACAAACACTTGACAAAGCTGTTTAGCGTTGCTATAATATATATTGTAAGTAATAAGTAGTAAGTAATAAGTAACAAAAAATGGAGGTTCATAAAATGAAGCAACTATCTTATATGCAGGAATTTTTCTTATGCGCGGTTAATAAAAAGGGGAAGATTCCGTCTTCAAGGGCTGGGTATATCAGTGCCTGCTTGATTGCGGGCGGCATGGCGGAGCTTCTCAACTGCGGCTCTATTGTCCGCAATGAAAAGGATAAGCTTACGGCAGAAAAGCCTTTGGCTGATAATCTGCCTTACTTAAAGCCGCTTTATGAAAAAATAGCCGCTTTGAAAAAGCCTAAGAGCGCGAAAGGCATTGCGGAAATGTTCATAGCCGGATTCAGCCGAAAGCCGCTTGATGAATTATGCTTGGCTTTCGGGCTTTCATTGAGCGAGGCAGGGTATGCCGATGCGTTGACCAAACAGGGGCGGAAAAAGGTAAAGATAAAGTACGCGCCGAAGGAGGAAGCCGTCAAAAGGGTTATTGAAAAGGTACGCGCCGAGGTTCTGGAAGAAGGGGAAATGACCGCCGAAACGCTTTGCTTGACCGCCATGCTGGACAAATGCGGAATAGTACGCAATTATTTCAGCAAGGTTGAAGCAAAGGATTTGAAAAAGCGCGTTAAGGAAGCGCGGGAAAGCGAGCTATATGCTTCGGTAAAGGAAATATGCGATTCTGTTGATGCTATGTATGCGGCGATTATTGTTGTGATGGCTGCCGGAGCTACCAGCCGTTAAGGAGTGTATATGTCCAGACAAAGAAGCATAGAGGTTATAGAGCAATCGGAATATGTGACAATCGGCGAATTGGTAAGACTAACCGCTTCTCGGTACAGTACGTTAAAGTATTATACCGAGGAGGGGTTGCTTGCATTTACGCAAGCCGAAGAAAACCTGACCCGAAGATATAAAAGAGCGGAAACTGTTGAAAGAATCGCCTTGATTAAAAGCTTGAAGGAGGGCGGGGCTTCAATTCCGCAAATTAAAGGAATACTATTTAACAATGAGCCTAAGAGCTAATTATCTGTAATTTCATTGACAAAACGATTAATCCATGCTATAATAATAAAAGTCCAACTTTTATACCATAAAAAGGAGCACAACAAGCATGGCTGAAATGGGAACCACTTACACGGTTATGATTTTCGCGCTTTTTTTAAGCGTTGTTTTGGATGCGTTTAACGCATTCAGAGTTTTTGCTATGAAAAAAATCAGCATAAAGGAATATTGCACAGTCGGGCTGAGGTGGTTTAGAATTGCTTTCAACGGCGGAATCGGCGTGTTTTTGCTTTATACGGGCGTGATGGCAACCTTATCGTTTGGGGCGGCGGCAGTTCATTTCATAGTAGGCGGCTTGCTTTTGGCAGATTGCATTTTCGGAATCGCCGTTAAGAAAAAATACGGCAGGAAATGACAGTTAATTGTAAAAGGGAAAGTCAAATAATATGTTTTTTAAAGATAAAAAATCTCCTTTCTCCGCTTCGGCGGCGGTTTTGGGGGAAAAGGGGTTTTGCGCGGACTACTTGGACGCTCTTAACGCGGACATATCATGCGTTAAAAAAGCTAAGGAGCTTGAAAAGGGGAAGAGCTATCTGTGCAATGCGCTGGTTATCATGGGCAGGCTGACCGAGGCTTACGAGGTTTTTCAAGGAATCAACCTTAAAAGGCTTGACAAAGGGCTTGCTCCTAATTTAACGCATCATGTGATTTTTTCGCTTTTTGCACGGGATAAGCTCAGCGAAGCCGATAACATCTACAGGGAGCAGAATGAAATCGTCCTCTCCGAGCATACAGACGGTATGAGGAGAACGCTTGCCATACACGAATATATAAACGGCAGATACGAAAATGCCGTAACGGTGCTTGCAAAGCTCTTGGGCGGCGAGGTTCGGTTTTTGGATATATGCTTGATTAAGTCAATGCTTCGGCTTGATATGTATGAGCGCGCTTCGGAACTTTCGGGCGGTCTTGCCAAATATAAGGGGCTTTCGGAATTGGGCGATGAAGCTCTGCGGCTTGAAGCTCAAATATCCGAGGGCTTTAACACGAATCGACTTAAAAAAAGAAAAAAGCAGTAGTGTATATTGTGTGTCTAATTTGTAAAAAAAAATCTGCACCGTTGCAAAAACTGTGTAAGTAGTATATAATGTTAAATGTGTAAAAATATATTCTTGTATATGGCAGACCCCATGAATAGGGGCTTTCGATGAATAAGCAGTGCATATATGCAGGAAATGATTGGAGAGTATTCGTATGAAGCAATACGGGATAAAGGATATTAAAAATATCGCTCTGGCAGGTCACGCGGGGGCGGGTAAAACTTCGCTTGCCGAGGCACTCATTTTTAAAGCAGGCGCATCGGACAGATTGGGTAAAATCGCCGATGGCAACACCATCTGCGACTTTGATTCGGAAGAAATAAAAAGAAAAGCAACTCTTAACCTATCCCTTGCGGCATTTGAATACAGCGGTAAAAAGATAAATTTGCTGGACGCGCCCGGTCTTTTTGATTTTGCGGGGGGAATGTATGAAGCGGTGGCGGCGGCTGATACCGTTATGATTGCCGTTTCGTCCAAATCGGGTGTTCAGGTCGGGACGGAAAAGGCGTTTGAGTTGGCTAAAGAACTTAAAAAGCCGACCGCGTTCGCCGTTACTAAGCTGGACGAGCAGGAAGCCGACTTCTACGGCGTATTGGAACGCCTTAAAGAAACTTTCGGAAATTCGGTATGTCCGCTCATCGTACCCGTAGTAAAGGACAGAAAGGTTGTCTCCTACGTAAATCTTCTTGAAATGAAAGCGTACTCCTACGATGCCAAGGGCAATGCCAAGGAAACCGAAATGCCGGACGGCGAGCTTGCGGATAAATCCGGCGTTGACGTGGAATATCTCATTGCCGCCATGTCCGAAGCCGTAGCCGAAACGGACGAGGTCTTGATGGATAAATTCTTCGCCGGAGAAGCTTTTACGCAGGACGAGCTGATTGACGGCATACAAATGGGTATGACGCAGGGGATTATTACGCCTGTAGCTTGTTGTTCCTCCTTTAATCTGTCGGGGATTGACCTCTTCTTAAAGAATATGCTCTTCCTCCCGTCGGCGGACAGTAACCCCGCCGAAACCGAGGGCGGAGAGGTTGCTTACGATGAAAAGGCTTCTGTTTCGGCATTTGTGTTCAAAACCGTTGCCGACCCGTTTGTGGGCAGAATGTCGTTTATCAAGGTAGTGGGCGGAAGCCTTAAACCGAACTCCGAATATATTAACGCCAATACGGGAAATCCCGAAAAAATAGGCAAAATCTTTACCTTGTGCGGCAAAAAGCAGCTTGATGTTACCGCCGCTTCCGCAGGTGACATTGTAGTCGCCGTTAAGATTGATGCCAATACCTCGGACTCAATCTGTCAAGCGGGAAAAACCAAAATATTCAAGCCCGTCAAATTCCCGCGCCCCTGCTACGGCATGGCGGTAGCCGCTAAGGCGCAGGGCGATGAAAGCAAAATCAGCACGGGTATGCAAAGGCTTTGCGAAGAGGATAAGACACTTTCCTTCGGCATGAATTCCGTGACGAAAGAGCAGATTTTGAAAGGTCTGGGCGAACAGCATCTGGAAGTCGCCGTGGCTAAGCTCAAAACCAAATTCGGCGCGGATGTCAGCCTGTCAATTCCGAAAATCGCTTACCGCGAAACCATACGCAGGAAAATTGAGGGTGTTCACGGAAAGCATAAAAAGCAAACGGGCGGAAGCGGGCAGTACGGGCACGTTGTGATGAATTTTGAGCCCTGTGATTCGGAAACGCTTGTATTTGAAGAAAAGGTATTCGGCGGAAGCGTCCCCCGTAACTTCTTCCCCGCCGTTGAAAAGGGCTTGTTGGACAGCATGAAGAAGGGTGTTCTCGCGGGTTGCCCCGTTACGGGATTGAAAGCAACCTTGACGGATGGCTCATACCATGCCGTGGACAGTTCCGAAATAGCCTTTAAGCTTGCCGCCGGAATCGCCTACAGAGAGGGCTTGAAAAAAGCCGACCCCGCTATATTAGAGCCGATAGGAAAGCTTTTTGTTACCACCTCCGACTCTCATACGGGCGATATTATGGGCGACCTTAATAAACGCCGCGGGCGTGTCCTCGGGATGAATGCCGTGAGGGCTGGGTATACCGAAATTGAGGCGGAAGTGCCGATGCGCGAAATGCAGAGCTTCACGATGAATCTCCGTCAAATCACAAGGGGCAGGGGAAGCTTTGTTCTGGATGAGCTTCGTTATGAGCAGCTCCCGCATAATCTGGTGGCTGAGGTTGTGGCGAGCATCGGAGAATCAGAATAACGGAGGAGTACAAACCGCTATGAAAAAGATATTACTGTTCATTCTTACGGTCGGGATGGCTTTGGGCGGGCTCTCGGCGACAGCAGTTGCCGCGTTTGCCCCTTCAAGCGCGCCTACCTATGCTTTTGACACCAACGCGGGGCTTCACAACTGGGAGCTTTACGGCTCATTTGAGCAAGCGGGAGTCAGCCTTAGTATAACCCCTGCGGTAATGGAATCGGGGCGGGGCTCGCTTGCGGTTTCACAGCGAATCCTTAACACCGTAACCGAAAATCCCATCGGAGGCGTGTATATCACCGCCGAATCACTGGGGCTTGCAAATTTTTCGGGCTGTTCCATGCAGCTTTCATACCTTTACGGCGACAATCCCGGGAATATTACAAACTTCAGCGTTTTTTCGGACGGCATCGTTTGGATTAAAATAGAAGCACCCCCGGCGCAGTCAGCCAATCAATGGTCCGAGGTAACGGTGGTTGTGCCGGATACTGCGGTGAACAAAAGGTTTGGGTTTACCATCCCTACCTTTGAAGCCTATGACGGCGTTTCTATGTATATTGACAATGTTATCATATTTGATAAGGACGGCAATGCCATTGCCAATATAGGCGACTATCAAGCCGCCGTAACAGGTCCTACTGCCAGAGTAGCCGGCAGGGGCGCGATGTTTATGCTTTACTTTATGCTTACCTTGTTTATTATTTTAATTGCGGGGTGCGTAGCTTATTTGGCATGGAAATATATTAAAAGGTATAGGTAGCTTATGTCCGATATAAAAGAAATTTTAAAAAACAAATGGGTTGTATTGGGATTAAGCATATTGAACGGCGTTTTTACGGCTTGCCTGTGTGTTTTCGCTTATTGGGTATTCCTTTACAGGCTTGAATATACCAACATAGTCATTTTCGCGGCGGTTTATTCTGTTTTCGCCCTCCTAACGGGATTTTTAATGTTTTATACAAGAAAATCACCCTTAACGGCAGTGTTCTGTATGCTTAATATCGTAGTCTTTTTCCCCGTCCTGCTGATGGACTGGGGCAACTGGGGGCTTTTAGCACCCGCTTTTATTGTTGCTATTTTCGGGTTTTTCTGTTGCAGAATGAACGAAACCGTCAAAACCGTGCTGGGAACGATTTTCTTGCTTGTATATATCATCGGCGGAATTGCTTTCTTTTTGATGACAACTGTTTTTATGGTATCCACGGTCGATACGGTTATCAGCAAAGGCGAATCTCCCTCCGGCGACTTCAGATATTATGTTTTAGACCAGCAAAATAATGCTTCGGGTAAAACGGCAGTTTACATAGAGCCCAACATGCTTGATGTTGAACTGGGCTTTTTAAAGCTGAACACTACAATCAAGCGGCTTATCAGCCAGACCAATAACCCCGCTGTTGTTGAATGTGAGTGGAAAGGAACACTTCTTTTTATAAACGGAAAAGAATACTTTAATGAGGAGGACTTCGTAACCATGAAATACGGAGTCAGGCATTATGATTTTTCCACGGGCAACTGGACGCACACCTATTTTGAAATGGATTACCCGTTTATGAAATTAGTTAGCTCCGTAACCGAGGCGATTACCGATAAGCTTTCGGAAAGGGATGAAGCCAACGGCGCGGCTTGATGCCATTGACGAGTATACACGGAGGTGTTAACATTGGAAAAAATAAAAAAAACCGAGAAACTGGAAAAAAATACCGCCGTACTGCTGATAAGAAAAAAACAGTTTTTGGCTTTGAAAATTATTTTAGCCGAGATGAATCCCGCCGACATTGCGGCTCTGATGGGTGAGATGTACGATGAAGAAAACGTAGACGAGCGGGAGCTGACTGTTTTATACCGCATACTTCCCAAGGAATTAGCGGCGGAAGCCTTTGCTTATATGGACAGCGAGGCGCAGCTTATTCTAATCAACGCTTTCTCCGATAAAGAGCTCCGATATGTTGTAGATGAATTGTTTCTTGACGATACGGTTGATATTATAGAAGAAATGCCCGCGAACATAGTATCAAAAATCCTACGCAACACAGATGCGGAAAAAAGAAAGCAGATTAACGAGCTTTTGAGCTACCCCGAGGACAGCGCGGGTTCGGTGATGACAACGGAATTTGTATACCTTCATATGGACTATACGGTTGAGCGTTCCTTTGACAGAATCCGCAAAATAGGGCTTACCAAGGAAACGGTTTACACCTGCTATGTAACGGAAAACCGCCGGCTTGTCGGGATTGTTTCCCTTTTGGATATGATTGTGTCTGAGCCCGGCACGAAAATTGAGGACATCATGGAAACCAATGTTGTTTCCGTATATACAAGCGATGATAAAGAAAATGCCGCCAATACCCTGTCAAAATACGACCTTGCGGCAATACCCGTTTTAGATAGGGAGGACAGGATTGTAGGCATTATAACATTCGACGATGCGATTGACGTATTAAAGGAAGAGGCAACCGAGGACATTGAGAAGATGGCGGGTATCTCCCCTACCGAAAAGCCGTATTTTCAAACCAGTGTCTTTCAGCTTTTCAAGGCGCGCTCGTCGTGGCTTTTGGTGCTGATGGTTACAGCGATTTTTACGGGGCTGATTATCGGAAGCTTTGAGTCACAGCTGCTGGTCGTTCCCGCTCTGATGATGTTTGTCCCTATGCTTATGGATACGGGGGGAAACTCGGGCAGTCAATCTTCGGCTATGATTATCCGCGGTATTTCACTGGGAGATATTAAATTCAGTGACTTTTCAAGGGTTGTTTGGAAGGAAGTGCGGGTTGGCTTAGCCTGCGGATTTTTTCTGGCATCTGTAATTTTTGCTAAGGTAATATTTTTTGACAGACTGGGCGTGAACATTGCGGCGGTAGTATCGCTCACCGTTCTGATTGTCGTGGTAATCGCAAAATTTGTCGGAGGCGCGCTTCCCTTAATCGCTAAGAAAATAGGCGTTGACCCCGCAGTGATGGCAAGCCCTTTGATTACCTCAATCGTCGATACGCTTGCTCTGCTGATTTACTTTTTTATCGCGATTAATATGCTTGAAATATTGTAGTTGTCAATTGAATTAAATTGACATGAAAAGGAGTTATAGTATGCTTGTAAATTTTATGCTTTTAACCGCCGAGGGTGCGGGTGCTGAAGCGGGTGCTATGGGGCAGACGCTTTATATGATGGTTTCCTTTGGATTGCTTTTTGCCGTGGTGTATTTTATGATGATACGCCCACAGAAAAAAAAGGAAAAGGCTGCGAAATCCATGCGCGACAACCTGCAAATCGGCGATGAGGTGACGACTATAGGCGGAATCGTCGGCATTATAGTCCGCAAGGCGGAGGATACCGTTGTAATCGAAACGGGCGGAGATAAAAGCAAAATCCGCGTAAAAACATGGGCGATTTCGGAAAACGCAACCATTCACGATGAATTGGAAGCGAAACAGTCGCCGCTTTAATTGCTAAACCGGGGCATTGGGAATAATTCGTCTTTTTTAGGAATATGATGTAAAAAAGGGGGGATTTTCAATGCGTGCGAACAATGCCGTTCATGTCCGCAGAGAGAAAATCAAGATTGCTTTAAGCGGGGTTTTGTCCTGCGCGGGGGCAATCGGGATTTCTTCTTTGCTTTTTTCGCTGATGATAACCGCCGCCGACCTGCCGCAGGGAGCGGTTGTGCTTATGTCAAGCGTTTCACTTTGTGCGGGCTGTTTTTCCGCGGCTTACTCGGTATCAAAGCGGAGACGCCGAAAAGGGATGCTGACAGGCGTTTTCTGCGGCATTGTCATATTCTTCGCAGCCGTTTTTTTAGGGATTATATTTGTAAAGGCGTTTACGGCGGCGGGGGTTTTTACTAAGCTTATGATGATATTGGTATGCTCTGCCATCGGCGGGATTGTCGGGGTGAATTCTCCGGCGAAATTTCGTTAACAAATTGCAAACAATTAACAATTTATGAACCGTGCTTTATTTTTACAGTCACTAACCGCAAGAAATTGCGGTTTTTTCTATAGAGCGGGTTCAAATCCTCGTTAAATATATAGCAATGGCTTGCAATATGACTAATACGGGGCTAATATTTTATTCATAAAGTAAAAAATAAAGAAAATAGCTGAAAAGTATTTAAAAGCAATGAATATTATGCTATAATATAGTTAAGCATTAAATAAAGCTAGGAACTGTTAAAGCAAACCGCTGAAAGGAGTGACCTTTTTTATGAATCAAACTAGCGGGAAACAGCTTTTGCGTAAATATTATGTTAAGCTCGTACTGCCCGTGCTTGCTCTTAATGCTGTTTTGCTGTTTGCCTTTACGGCTACGCTTGTGGCGGCGGCAAGGATGCAAAGCAATATAAGCAATGCGGAATTTATGACGAGCACAGGGGAATTTTCCGCCATGCTGGTCAGAGATTATATGAACGCAAAGAACACTTGGGTTGATTTGATTGCGGACGCTCCCGAGGTTTCCGAATTCTTAACAGATACCAGAAATTCAAAAAGTATAGAAGAAATCAAAGCCGCAAACGGTTGGGATGCCGTGATGAATACGCTGGAGGATTCAATGCGCTTTGACCCCGATGTCCGCGCGGCGTGGGTCGCTTCCGAAGCGAACGGAATTTTAATCACAAATTCCGGCAACTATTTGAGCGATGAAGAATTCGCGCTTAAAAGCAGAAGTTGGTACAGGGAATTTTTAACATCGCGAAGCTCCAGAGTATATTACAACTCTACCCTGTCAAAGGGAGGAGTCGACTACGATGAAGACGTTGTAACAATCGTTTCTGCTATTTATGAAAATGAATACCCGTTAGGCTACTGCGGAATCGAGGTAAGCCTTAGCGGGCTTACGGCGTTTTTGGAAAAATATACGCTGACAGGCGATTACTTTACAATTATCACAAGCAAATTCGGTGACAGTATCTACGCGCCCGAAGTCGGCGTAAGCGATGAAATATACGCAATCGCGCTCTCCTCCGCAGGGCTTGAAACGGGGCTTGAGACTTATGCAAAAGACAATCAGACCATGTTTTATTTCGTTGACAGCTCCGAGGTTAACGGCTGGACGATATTCGTTTTCTTTGAATCGGGGCAGCATGTTATCAGCTCCTTGGATTTTAAAGATATGATTTCGGTTTTGCTTATCATTACGGGCGGCATGACAATCATTGGGTTTGTGCTGATTTCACATTTCTTACAGCGCAAAACATACTCTCTTTACAGCATAGAGGAAGCTGTTGGCTTAATGGCAAACGGCAAGTATTCGGAGCACGATGTAGTGACAGGCAAATCGCGTATGCTTGACCCGATTTCCCAAAATCTGAATCAAATCAATAAGGCTCTGGCGGGCTATGAGCGCATCATTAAGGATTGCTTTGAAAAGGACGTTTTAACAGGGCTTTCAAACCGCTTACAGGTATACGGTCAATTAGATACCTTGATTAAACGCGCCGACGAAAAGCAGGGCAAGCTTGCCATTATGTTTATTGACCTTGACAATTTCAAATGGCTCAACGAGACACTGGGGCACACATTCGGCGATGAGGTTTTGAAAGCTTTTTCAAAAGAGCTTAAAGCCTGTGTCGGAAGCAACGGCTTGGTTTTTCGGTTCAGCGGGGATGAATTCGTTATTTTAACGGAGCTTGAGGAATTAAGCGGAATTGAAGCTGTTACGAGCAAATTGCAGGAGGCTTTCGGCAGAACCGTAAAGGTTATGAACGATAACATCTATATTAAATTTTCCGGCGGGGTCGCCTTTTACCCGGACGATGGCATCAGTGCCGATTTACTTTCGCGCAATGCGGACATCGCGCTGAAGCGCGCCAAAGAAAGCGGCAAGGGCAGACTTGCGTATTACAGAAACACCCTGCTCAGACCGACCCGCTCAATCAGCAAAGCGGCATTAGGGCAAAAATTGCACAGTGCTATGGATAATAACGAATTTTATATTAACTATCAGCCCATCATCACAGCCGACTCCGGCAACATATACGGCTTTGAAGCTCTGCTTCGATGGGAATCACCCGAGCTGGGTGTAGTTCCCACTTCCGAGTTTATCGAAGTCGCCGAGGAAACAGGCGAAATTATTCGGATGGGGATGTGGATATTTGAAAATGCCTGCCGCTTCTTAAAGGAGATTAACGCGCGCTACGGAAAAGACCTCTCCATCTCCATAAACGTATCTCCGTTGCAGCTGAAGCGCGCAGATTATGTGGAACACATTAGGCGCGTAATTGACATTATGAGCATTAACCCCTCCAATATTCAGCTTGAAATTACGGAGAGCACAATAGTCGATTTCGCCTCACAAGACCCCGGCATAATCGCCCAGCTTGACGAAATGGGCATCTCATTAGCACTTGATGATTTCGGAACAGGTTATTCCTCAATGAACCATCTGAAAAATTATCCAATCAAATATCTGAAAATCGACAAAGAATTTATCGATGAAATCAGCAGCAACAAAAAGGATTACGACCTTATCGACTCGCTGATTGAGCTTGTGCACAACTTGGGAATCAAGACTATCGCCGAGGGGATAGAAACCATCGGGCAGTATGACTTCTTGGTTAAAATGCGCTGCGATTATATCCAAGGCTTCCTCATGAGCAAGCCTCTTGATAAGGATGCCGCCTTTGAATTTGTCGAGAGGTATGAAGCTCTTCACAAGCCGAATAAAGAAAATCTTCTGGTCAACGAGCGGCAACTTGCCGTCGAGCGCGAGCAAAGCATTAAGGAAAACGCAGAAGAGCAAGCCGCCGGAGAATATCCCGAAAATATCATCATCTCTAATTGAACCACTACAAATGCTCAAATGCTCAAACGCTCGGTAGTTTCATATTTAGGGCATATTATGTTAGCCCGAAAAACCGAACGGAATCTACGCACAAAGCTTGAAATTTTCACAAAAGTAGTGGTAGGGCGTTATAATATGCCCTAAATATGGAACGGTATGAAACGAAAAAAAACGCAAGCCTATAAATAAGCCTGCGTTTTTTAATATTACAGCTTTACGATTTCGCCGGTAGTTCCGTTTGTTGATGAAACTGCATTTGCTTCATCGGTATCAATGTGCATGGCGCGCGAGAAATTTTCATGTACACGGCAGACAACGTCGCCCAAAACAGCCTTTCTTCCCTCTGTGTCAAACTTGACATAAACAATGTCCTTATCGGATACCCCAAGCTCCTTTGCGTCTGCGGGGGTGAGATGAATGTGCCGCTTCGCTACGATAACGCCCTCCGATATTTCAACCTCCCCGCAAGGTCCGACAATTACGCAGCCAGCCGAGCCGGCAACATCGCCGCTTTCGCGAATCGGAGCGTTGATTCCTATTGAACGCGCATCGGTAGCGGAGATTTCAACCTGTGTAACAGGACGGACAGGTCCTAAAATCGAAACGCCCGCCAACGATTTTTTCGGACCTTTAATCTCAACCCTCTCTCCGCTTGCAAACTGACCGGGCTGAGAAAGCTCTTTTTTCCGCGTAAGCTCTGCTCCCTTGCCGAATAAAATTTCCAAATGCTCCTGCGTTACGTGCAAATGCCGCGCCGATGTTTCAACAATAAAATTTTTTGCCATGACCTTACTCCCTTTCCTATTATATCTATATTAATTATACTACATTCAGCAAAAATGTCAAGGATTTTTGTGAAAAAGACTTTAAGCTTTGCTTTGCTGAATTTTTATTGGGAACACTTGACAATACGTAACATTACGTGGTATAATATATACATTAAAGGAGTTGAGAGCATGACTTGGGGGGAACTGAAGCGCAAGATTAAAAAGAGCGGCGGCAAATTTTGCGAACATGGAAAAAAGCACGATACTTGGCTAAGCAAAGATGGTGAAGAACTTCGACTCGGGCGACATGACTCTAAGGAAGTTGCGACAGGCACGATAAACAAATTGCTGAAAGATGCAGGGCTGAAATGAAATTGATAAACGGAGGTTTTTATTATGGCTAAATATGTATTTCCCGCAATATTCACAACAGAGGAAAAGGGATTAGTTGCGGTTGATTTTCCCGATATACCGCATTGTTATACAGGCGGTGATGATATGGCGGACGCAATTGAAATGGCGGAAGATGTTTTATGCTTGAAGCTATACGGCATCGAGGAAAAAGGCGGCGACATACCCACTCCGTCTGAGTTAGGCTCATTCAAACTTGATAAAAACAGCATTGTTTCTTTAATTCGTTGTGATACGCTTGAATACCGCCGCTTTTACGACTCTAAATCCGTTAAAAAAACCTTGTCAATCCCCAATTGGATGAATGTTCAAGCAGAAAAAGCCGGAATCAATTTCTCGGCTGTATTGCAAGAAGCGTTATCGGAAAAGCTTGCAAACGCTTAAATTGTCCAAGGAGTGTAAAAAAATGTCAAACACTTACAAGTTAATATATGAACAGGTAAAGCGGATTCCGAAAGGAAAGGTTGCGACCTACGGCATGATTGCCGCCCTTTCGGGCAATGACCGCTGGGCGCGGGTTGTGGGTTACGCTTTACATGTGAACCCTTCTCAGGAGGAAATCCCATGCCACAGGGTCGTCAACCGCTACGGTGAAACCGCCGCCGCGTTCGCATTCGGCGGCAAGGATATTCAGCGGGAATTGCTTGAAAAAGAAGGCGTTACTTTTACGGCGGAGGGTAGGGTTAATATGAGGGAATGTTTGTGGGATAATGTAACCCTTCTGTAATTGCAATCCAAAACATTATATGGTATAATTTTAAAAAGCTTGAAACTATACTTGCGTGCAAATCGTATATATAGATGAAAACGGCTTGTAAATGCTGTATAAAAATTTTGGAGGTAAGATTTGATGAAAGAATACATCTGCGCGTTGCTGTCGCTCGCGCTCTTTTCGTTGGCGGCTTGTAACAGGAGCATAGAGGGAGACAGGGGTAACGGCACTCAAAATGCCGATGGTGAAAAATATTATATATCGGAAACAACTGCCCAAGGTATCATGCTGGATAATATATGGAGCTTTACGCAGTCAAACGATGAACTGGTCTTGGTCGGAAGCTCAACCGTTTCCTCCTCTGATACGAACGAGCAGGGCGAAACATATGATACATATAAGCAATCCGTCAAGGCGGCTTATTTTGATTTGGAAGGCAACCTGAAAGATGAAACGGTCATCATAGAGGACGTTTATGCAAACAGTGAAGAGGCTACGCAGTCTAATGAATATACATATCCTAACGCCGCCGCTGTTTCGAGCGATGGCAACATCTGGTTCTTGAATGTGAAAACCCAATTTAACGCGGCAACATACGCGATTACCAACACAAGCTTTGCCCTTGACAGCTATGACAGAGAGGGAACTTTCACTAAAAGCATCCCCCTAAACGGCTTTGATAATAACAGCCAGATGGGCGGCAATGTTTGTTTTGTTATAGATGATGAGGGGCACTTTTACATATCCTTTGAAGCCTACCAAGCCGGAGGCGTATCAAATTCCGCATTGGTTTTCGACTCAAACGGCGACTTAATCCTTGACATAAGCGAAGCGGACGAGTTTACGACTAAAGCCCTCGTAAAGCTCCCCCGCGGGCAGGTTGCCGCTTTTCAGACCGATGCGAATAACAGCGGCGGCGGCTTTGACATTAACGCCGATGTAAACGCCGCTTTCAGAATAATCGAGCTCTCTCAAAAGGGCTTCGGCGGCAAAACCGATGTTGAGGACTATGAAATAAGAAACCAATGGGATACCTATTTCACCAACGGCTCCGGCGGTTATGACGTTCTCCGCTGCGATAAGGACACGGTTACGGGAATCAGCCTTGAAAGCGGTGCTTCGGAAATTGTTGCGAAGCCCGACGGCAGGTTTGAAAGCTCTGAAATTGTCAAGCATACCGTTATATCGGGCGAGAATGTATTCACCCTTGAATTTGAGCAGGGAGCGCGGCATTCAAACGGCAGCTTAAACCTAATTAAAACATACGCGACCGATACTCTGCCGGATACGGGTAAGATTGTTCTGACTATGGGAACTCTGCACCTTCCCGATGAGGTCAAAAAATCCGTATACGATTTTAATAAATTGAACCCGGATTATCAGATTGAAACGAAAGAATATCTGTTAGGTGACGACCCCGGCGGGGTGGATAACGCCATCGCGGCGTTTAACCTTGACCTTACTTCCGGCAATGCTCCCGATATTATCATGGTCTATCCCTCCTTTATGCCGGAGGACAGCTTGACTGAAAAAGGTGTTTTTGCGGATATTTACCCGTTTATTGAAAGCGAGCCCGATTTGAACAGGGAGGATTATCTGCCGAATGTTTTCAAAGCTCTTGAAACCGATGGGAAACTGTATACTGTCGCACCTTCGTTTTCCGTGAACACCCTTATCGGCAAAACCTCGGAGGTCGGGAGCGATATGGGCTGGACTTGGGAGGAGTTTGACGAGTATGTGAACTCCAACCCCGATGCCATTGCAATCTCTACGGCACATATGGATTTGAGCAAAGAGGACTATCTGAAAATCATGCTTCGTTGTTCCTTTGATGAATTTGTCAACGTCCAAACGGCGACCTGCAATTTTGAAACGCCCCTGTTTTTAAATATGCTTAAGTCGGCAGAAAAATATGCGGGCGATGCCGAGCGAAACTTTCTGAGCCCGAGTGACTTCGCCTCCGGCGAAAGACTTATGATTGGCAATCAAATTTACGTCATTGACTCTTTTATTACGCAATATGAAAGCATTTATTTCGGAGAGGAAATCACCTATAAAGGCTTCCCTTCAAATGACGGCAAAAGCGGCTCTTTATTTGAATTTCAGTATAAATTCGGTATATCGGACAGGTCGGAAAATAAAGACGGTGCGTTTCAATTCATTAAATTTTTGCTGACGGACTTCCAGTATTCGGCTATATCGGACGAAATGGGGCAGAGCAACCCCGGTTCTTTAGCCGGCATACCGATTAAAAAGGACGCAATCGAGCAAACTTTTGAAGCCGTTATGGATTCTTTTGGCAACCATTCCATATCCTTTGACGGCATTGAAACCTTTACGTTAAAAAAGCCCACGGAAGCGGACATGGATAAGCTGATGTCCTTAATTCATTCCGTTGAAAAGGAAACAAGCTTCAAATATGAGGGCGTATTTGAAATCGTCAGGGAAGAAGCCGATTATTATTTTAACGGCGAAAAAACCGCCGAGGAGGTTGCAAGAATTATACAGAGCAGGTGCGGTATTTATCTGTCGGAAATGAGTTAGTCAATATTACAGCCGAACGGCTATAGTCCTGCGTCAAACAAAATTGCCGCCTGTGCAATCGGTCTCTGTAGGGGACGGGCTTGCCCGTCCCGAAAAAAAAACCGCATCGTTTCCGCTATTGGCGGGACAGGCAAGCCTGTCCCCTACAAACCCTATTGCGTAGGCGGAAAAATTTTACACAGATTTTACCTAAGCATGTCGCCGAATTTTACATTTGTATGTTATTATACTATTTAACGGCTTCATTCCGTTAAATAGTATATTTTTTACGGCAAATTAAAATTATAATTTTGGAGGACTATTAAAATGAAAAGAAGAATACCCGCCCTGCTGACCGCGTTCGCGGTCGTAATGACACAAGCCGCAAGCGTTTTTTCACTCGGAGTAGACGACATTAACACAGAATCGGGCATAAAAAACGTCATCGTTATGGTTTCAGACGGCATGTCCGACAGCGCGGTTGCTTTATCGAGATGGTATAAAGCTTACAACCCCGAAACGAACAAAGCAGACCAAAGCGTAGCTCTTGCGCTTGATGAGCTCGTTTCCGGCAAAGTAAGGACCTATTGGGAGGATGCGGACGGCAACCCCGGCGCAATCACCGATTCAGCACCCGCCGCTTCGGCAATGGCAACGGGGCACAAAACGCATGACAAGCATATAAGCGTAACCCCCGATAAGGAAAACAGACCCTTGGCAACAACCCTTGAAGCCGCTAAGTCTCTCGGCAAGTCAACCGGCATAGTGGCAACCTCTAATATTCAGCACGCAACACCCGCCGGATTTTCCTCCCATTACCCCGACCGCTCTAAATATGCAATCATCGGCGAACAGCAGGTTTATCAAGATATGGACGTTGTTCTCGGCGGCGGTTCGATGTACTTAACACCCCCCTACAGAGAAGACGGCGAGGATTTAATCAAAGAGCTCCGCGCAATGAATTACAATTACGTAACAACAAAGGACGAAATGAACGCCGTTACAGACGGCAAACTCTGGGGCATGTTCGCCGAAGATGCGATGGCTTACGATTTTGACAGGAGAATGAAAACAAACAGCACCCAGCCAAGTTTGGCGGAAATGACAAAAAAGTCAATCGAACTTCTTTCGCAAAATGATAACGGCTTCTTCCTTATGGTGGAGGGCTCAAAGGTAGACTGGGCAAACCACGCAAACGACCCTATCGGTTGTATATCAGACGTTTTAGCGTTTGATAACGCCGTAAGAGTAGCCCTAAGTTACGCAAAAGCAAGGCAGGATACCATGCTTATCATACTTACCGACCACGGAACGGGCGGAATTACAATAGGGAACACTTCAACAGATTCATCCTATTCAAGCGACCCCGTCACAAAGTTCATAGCCCCTCTTTCAAAAGCAACCTTAACCCCCGAAGGAGTAGCCGCGCTGTTTAATAAAGAGCGCACCAATATAAAAGAAGTTGTAGGGCAATACCTCGGAGTAACCGATTTAACCGATGAGGAAATTGAAGCAATCAAAGAAGCGGACTTAAGCTCTATGAATTACGCAATCGGTCCAATCATTTCCAAGCGCGCCGGCATCGGCTGGACAACGGGCGGGCACACAGGCGAAGACATTACCTTATACACCTACCTCCCCCAAAATGAAAGAATCGTAGGCTTAATCAATAATACCGATGTTGCAAAAGCCACAGCAAATGCTTGGGGAACAGACCTTGACGCGCTAACCGCTCAAATTTTCGTCAACGCCGCAAAAGCATTTCAAGCCAAAGGCGCGAGAACCGAGGTGAGCGAAGAAGTCAACTCAAATAACCCTGTATTGATTGCAAGGAAAGGCAATACGGTAATAGAAATGCCCGTAAGTAAAAACTATGTTTTAGTAAACGGCAGAAAAGTCAAAACCAATTCCGTTACGGTTCAAACGGGGGCTGATTTTTATGTGAGTTTGGAAGTGGTTGAGCTTATGGGGTGAGTTGGTTTAATTAAGTGGGGTTGCAGTGCAAAGTTTATAATTAAAAAAAGCCTTGAAATACGGATGTGTTTCGAGGCTTTTGGCTTATATAGGTTTGATTTTAAGATTAGTCCTCTTGCGAAACAAAATATTACGTGGATATTTTAACAAAGCACCCCCTAATTTTTTACAAATCATCCACCTTTCAAATGTTACAAAATGGTTACAACTATAATTAAAATTAGTTTATATAATTATTAATAGTGCTTAAAATTAACACAAAATGTCAAAATATAGGAGATAAAAACAAAACCCCAAATGGTAATTTTAGGAAATAATGGGGCTACTTTGTATCAAAACGGGGCTACTTTGTAGTTCCTTTCCACTTATTAGGAGAATTTTTACAAAGTAGCCCCGTTTTGATACAAAGTAGCCCTTTTTATTGACAAAGGGTTGTCGAATGGTGTATGATTATAGCAGAGGGAAAAACTTCCCCTTATTTTAACATATTTGCCGAGTGGTCATAGGCATGATGTTTAAAATAAAAATATATTTATTTTTATTAAGGAGTATTAAAATGAGGAATTCAAAATTATCTAAAAAAATCGTGAGCAGTGTTGCTGCAGGCGCACTTGCAGTGTCGATGGCTGTATCATCTAGTGCGGCACACTATCGTCCCCCCGGCGTTCTTTGTGATGGAGTTCTTAGCGCGGTGTCTGAAACTACCAGTATAAGGGTAGCTTCTTGCGGTCCGTCATGTACCAGTTATTCAAAAGTTGTAAATTATCGCTGTGGTACTTGCAACGCTCCGGTGAGCGAAACCAGTAGCTGGGTTGTACATGGAACACGACACTAATTTAAAACTAAACGACCTTAAAGCAATCCATATAATAAACATTTGGATTGCTTAGGTCTGTTTATTTCGAACGAATGGAGTCACCTTTATGAAAAAATCAATCTTTATTTTTATAATAATTGCAATAACTGGCTTATTATCATCTTGCAAAAATCAAACAACGGATGACAGCACAGAAAGCAGTTTTTTATTGGGAGCAAAAGCGCAATACTCAACCGAATATATTTCAGAAATCAACATGAGCATAGTGCATGAATTAGCATATTATGAAGACAAGCTTATTCTCTTAGGGGTTACTTTAAATGAGGATTCGGCAACCGAAATTAAAGCTGTGAGTTTTGATTCAGAAGGTGAAATTATAGATGAAGGGGTGTTTAACTACCCTCATTCGGATAGCCGTTGGTATCCTTATAAAGCTACTATCGATTCAAGCGGAAACCATTGGTTCTTATCCAATGATTTTGAATTTAGTGAAAATATGATTACGAATTATAAAGGCAGTTATTTAGATTGCTTTGATAAGTCATATAATCATATAAAAACTATTGAAATAGGCGACAATCAAATTGACTTATCGAATGTTCAAGACTTGATTGTCGGAGATGATGATAACTTTTATATTTGCACAGACGAGGGAGTTGTTGCAATTCTTGATGAAAACGGAGAGCCTGTTTTTGATTTAAAAGATGTAGCTTCTATACTTAAATTGCCAAACGGAAGCATTGCCGCCCGCAAAAAATCATCATTCCTTAACAGCGAACATTTATTTTTTTCGGAAATAGACGTAACCCAAAAAGGATTTGGCGAGGTACGTGAATTTGAAGCCTCCGGCAATGATTTTGACAGCTATTACATAAGCGGGAATGAGATATTTGAAATACTTGAAAGTACATCTTCAAAGCTTTATGGTCATTCTGCTGAAAACAAATCCCGCACGGAGCTTGTTAGTTGGGCGGAGCAAGGGATTTTAGAATCAGGGTTCAGCACTCACGGGAATATAATTTTTTTAGGAGATGTTATATATCGGCTTGAGTCCACGGGAAGTATTCCACCGTCTGCAAATGATAAAATTAGGCTAATCAAACTAACTAAATCAGATGAGTTGATTGGAAGCGACAAGAAAATAATATCATTGGCAGTTATGAATTACGACAGCATGGTCAGACGCACGGTTGTTGAATT
Organism: Oscillospiraceae bacterium; assembly: GCA_009777725.1. GTDB lineage: Bacteria > Bacillota > Clostridia > Oscillospirales > Ruminococcaceae > UBA946. The sequence continues at coordinate 48,649 of WRLG01000004.1, forward strand.
CAACAAGCAATCCGGTGAATATGAAATACAAGTAAAAGCCTACATGGAAGAAAACGGACGTGATAATCAATCCGAAGCAATAACCTCTTTCAACCTTGACTTAACTGCAGGAAAATCAGCGGATATTATAATTATGGATAATATACCGATTGAAAGCTATGTGTCAAAAGGGCTTTTTGTTGATTTATACGAGTATATTGATGCCGACCCCGATATGCAAAGGGCAGATTATCTGCCGAATATGTTAAAAATGCTTGAAACCAACGGAAAGCTTTATACTATTTCCGATTCGTTTATCATCTCAACAGTTGCAGGCAAAGCCTCGGAGGTTGGAGAAACCCGCGGCTTGACTTGGGACAGGTTTAACACTCTTTTAGAAAAAAAAGCAGTTGGCACGCTCCCTATAAGCGGTTCTTCTTTTCATATGACAAAGAGTGACTTTTTATCCAAATCAGTATTAACCTCTCTGAATTCTTTTATTGATTTTGAAACAGGGCAATGTTATTTTGACAGCCCGGAATTTGTTGAATTGATGAAAACTGCCGACCGTTATTTTCCGTCTGAAGCCGGAAAAGCAAGCATATCCGATTTTAAGGAAAATCGGGTTATGTTAATGGATGATGTTTTATTCAATTTTTCGGGGCTCAATATAAAAACTCATGAAACTCTTTATTTTGAAGAACCAAGTATCTACATTGGGTTTCCGACTAAGAAGGGCGTGGGAGGGTCTTTAGCTCAATTTAATCATAAAATTGCGATTTCCTCCCAATCCGAGCTTAAAGAAGCGGCTTGGGAATATGTGAAATATATCATTACCGATTATCAGTATACAGAGGGCTTTAACGCCAACAACAGCGGAACTATAGCCGGATTCCCTATTAAAATTTCAGCTTTGGAAAAACAAGCGGAAATTGTTACAAATAAGGAAGGTACGGTTTCAATGCAGGTTGAAGGCGCAACGGTGACATTTGACGCGGCATTGACTGCTCGGGAAGCCCAAAAAGTTTTTGAGCTTATTTATTCCGTTGATAACTCTGCTAACAACGGAAATCAAGGAATATTTGAAATTCTTCAAGAAGAATCCCAATACTACTTCGCAGGTCAAAAATCAGTCGAGGAAACCGCCGCTGTAATCCAAAGCAGGGTGGGGCTTTATCTGGCGGAGCGGGGGTGAGGAGGTGCAGGTTGTTTTTTATAAGGTAGCCTTTTTTATAGCTTTATACATTATATTATTGGCTTCATGCTCAAAAAGTCCCGTTTTTCCTAATTCGGATATTGATGCGTTTGATGATTCCGAGGGAAAAACAATCAAAATAACAGCAATATATTATGACCCGTTGTTAAAAAAATATGTTGACGAATTTAATGCTAAAAATAATGAATATACAGTTGAGGTAAAAGCCTTTGTCGAAGAGCTCCCGAGGGGAACCTACAATTTTAATAATGATGTTGCAAAGCTTAGCACTGAGATTATTGCGGGCAATATACCCGATATTATAGTTAATTATAACTCATTATTGCCGATTCAAAGCTATGTGAATAAAGGCTTGCTTGCCGACATTTACGAATTTATGGAATCTGACCCGAATTTCAACAAAGAGGATTATCTTCAAAGCACCTTTACTGCCGCTGAGCGAGGCGGCAAGCTATACGAGGTTTTTCCTATGTTTATTGTTCATACCGCATATGCCAAATCTGCGGAGGTCGGAGAATTAAATGGTTGGAGTTTGGACGATTTCTCTGAATATATAGCAACAAAACCAACAGCTAAATATATTATAGGCGGATTTACTGAAGAAGAATTTATAAAAAAAATGATTGCTCATATGTTTACAGATTCCCAAACGGGTGGTATCGCGCTTAACCGCGCTGAGCTTTTGAAGCTGTTTCAAGTAGCAAAACGCTTTCCGTCAAATTATGATATGCAGTTAGATTTTAATTCAATTCAGCTTGGTATGAGTGAGGGCGACCCGATTATGTGTTACAACCTATTGCATAGTCCGCGCGATGTAAGGCTGTGGGAAAAGGCTTACGCAGGAGAGGAAATCACCTTTATAGGCTTGCCTCAACTAAATAGCTCTAACGAGCGCGGGGAAGGCTCATCATTCTTCGCAGATGTGAATTTTTCCGTTATGAAGGATGCAAAGGAAAAGGAGGGTGCGTTTGAATTTATAAAATTTATACTGGACCGAAAGCCCGATGCTTACGATTTAGGAATACCGGTAAAGCTTTCGCATATTGATTATATGCTGGAGGAGGCAAAGAGAAATCCTTCAAATTCAGGAGGGAAAGAGTACTACGTGTCAATTCCCTTGGATATAGCAGAGGGTACATCGTATGATATTCCAGTAGGAAATAATACCGATGAGGATAATGCTAAATTTATGAAATTCATAAGCTCCGTAAATCACATATACAGGTATGATTTTATTGTCGAAACCATAATAGGCGAAGAAATCGGCGCGTATTTATCCGGGCAGAAAACTTCCGAGCAAGCTATTGATACAATTGAAAACCGAATTAATCTTTATATCAGTGAGATGAGTTAAGTGTTAGGAACAATGCAATAGCTGGCGGAGATGACTGCACTCACGCCTATGGTCAGAAATAATTTCCCTATGCGACCACGTATTTAACATATGGTATAAATATGCTCTTACGGCAAAAAACAGCGCGGTGTTTTAAAAAAACGCCGCGCTATAACTTTTAAAATAATAACCGCCTTGCCGCCGTGTGAAGCATAAAAACCCGCACTTAGGCAGGTGGGCAACATCCTTCGGGCTTCGCGCTCCCTGCGTCCGTTACTCCGCACATCAAAATGCGGCGGGAGGTCTGCAATCCACCAAAAGAGTATGAATCCCTTTACAAATGTGTTGGATTATAAAATCACACTTAATCGGACAAGGCAGAAATTTTTAATCTCTTTTTTACTGTCCATATATATTATAGCATACCTCGCCGGATAAATCAATAGTAATTTAATGAAATTTATCAAAAGTTTTCTTTATTTTCTTCATTTTCAAGCGCGTACTCAATCACGTTGCGGTAAAACACAGCGGGATTTTTAAGAATTTTATTTTTTATAAGATTCGCCTGCTCAATATCGGGAGCATAAAGCGAAACCCGCATTAAATCGTATGAGACATCTTTTATCGCGCAGTTAACCTCAAAGCCGTTTGGCACTTTGTTTACGCTAATATCCGTTTCACTCTCGCGGGCGACCCTTGAAAACAACGAGTAGGCTGATTTTAACAGCCTGTTATGAAAATATTCGGGGATATAAGAATTAAAATATTCAGAACCCAATCTGCCTTTTTCGTTTAGGATAATATTTCCATCGACCCTTGACGCAGAACCGTTTTGGATAAGCTCTTCAAGGGCTTCGGCATAGTAAAAATAGTTAATCACCTCGCTTAAATGAACTATTTCATAAAGCTGTTCCTCTGAAACGGGCTTAGAAATCCTGTCAAGAATAAAGCAAATCATTATTTTCACATGAAAAACCGAGTTAATTTCGGGATAAATCATTGCTCTACCTGCTTTCATTTCTTATATACGAATCGGGGGAATTTTTTATTCGGTTATAGCGGACAAAAAAGCGTGTTAACCCCTTACAAACATTATAGCTGATTTTGGCGGTTCTGTCAATAAAAGTACTGAATTGTAATATTTTAAAAACCAATTATTTTTAATATAATACTTATAGACAATAATGAAAAATTATGGTATAATTGTTTTATAACATTGACATATAAAACGAAAGTGTGGTTTTCAGAATGAAAATAATAAATAAAATAATTGCCGATGGCTCTGCCGAAAATATTTTTCTTGAGGAGCTTCAAAAAAGGAGCGGTGAAACAGATAAGCAGGTAACTCAAACGGTTCTTTCAATCATTGAAGACGTTCGCTTAAACGGCGATAAAGCCGTTTCGGATTATACCTTGAAGTTTGACGGGGTTTCGCCCAATTATTACGAAGTACCGCTTGACGTGATTCAAGAAGCGTTAACCCAAGCGGACGAAAGCTTAACAAACGCGCTCCTTAATGCCATGGGAAACATTACCAAATTTCATGAAAAACAGCTTGAACAAGGCTTTACCTCTTTTAATGAAAACGGGGTTATTTTAGGTCAAACCGCAAGGGGGCTGGAGCGTGTCGGGCTGTATATTCCGGGGGGGACTGCGCCGTATATATCATCGGTTTTAATGTGCACAATCCCTGCGAAAATTGCGGGCGTTAAAGAGGTCATTATGGTAACTCCGCCGCAAAAAGATGGGGGTGCTAACAAGGACGTTCTGACTGCCGCCGCAATCTGCGGGGTTGACAGGGTGTTTTTGATGGGCGGCGCGCAGGCGGCGGCGGCTTTGGCTTACGGCACGCAAAGTGTTCCTAAGGTAGATAAAATTGTCGGACCGGGCAACATCTACGTTGCAACGGCGAAGAAGCTCCTGTACGGCGTTGTTGACATAGATATGGTCGCAGGACCGAGCGAAATCCTTATCATAGCGGACGATTCCGCCTCACCGCGCTTTTTGGCGGCTGACCTGCTTTCGCAAGCCGAGCATGATACTCTATCCTCCTCTATATTGATTACGACAAGCGAGCGGATTGCCGATGAAACAACAGCAGAGCTTGAAAGGCAGCTGAATCTATTGCCGCGAAAGGAAATCGCGCAGAAAGCTCTTGAACGGGTAGGTGCTGTAATCGTGACGAAAACGCTTGAACGCGCTTTTGAGCTTTCTAATATTCTTGCCCCCGAGCATCTGGAGCTTATGATTGAAAACCCGATGGAAAGGCTTGGCATGGTTGAAAACGCGGGCTCAATCTTCCTTGGGCGTTATTCGCCCGAGCCCTTGGGGGATTATTATGCAGGACCTAATCATGTCCTCCCCACTGCCGGGACAGCGCGGTTTTTCTCCCCGCTTTCGGTAAACAGCTTCACGAAGCGTTCGCAGTATATCTATTATTCGGAGCAGGCTTTGCGGGAGGCTAAGGACGATATTGTGCTGATTGCCGAGCGCGAAGGGTTTACGGCTCATGCAAACGCGCTTCGGGCGAGGTTTGAGGGTTAAAGATTGAGGGGGTTAGGTTATGGAATTTTTATGGGAGGGCAATGTCCGAAAAGCGAACCCCTATACGCCGGGCGAACAACCTAACGGGCAGGGGGTCATAAAGCTTAATACGAATGAAAACCCCTACCCGCCACCTGAGCTTGTTGCGGAGGTTTTAATGGATTATAACCGCGATTCGGCAAGGCTGTACCCCGATACAAATTCAACCGCACTTACCGAAGCACTTGCAAAAAGGTATGGGGTTGATGCTTCGCAAATTTTTATCGGTGTCGGCTCGGATGATGTGATTTCAATGCTGTTTATGACTTTTTTTAATTCAAGCAAGCCCGTTTTGTTCCCCGATATTACCTATTCTTTTTATGAGGTTTGGGCGGATATTTACAAAGTGCCGTTTAAAACGCTCCCCCTTGACGAGAATTTCAGAATGAATCCCGCTGATTATAAAATCGAAAACGGCGGCATTATTTTCCCTAACCCCAACGCCCCGACGGGGGTTTATGAGCCGCTTGAATTAGTTGAGGAAATTGCCGCCGCGAACCCGGGGGCAGTAGTCATCGTTGATGAAGCTTATGTTGATTTCGGCGGGGTAAGCTGCCTGCCCTTGATTGAAAAATACGATAACCTTATAATCGTTCAAACCTTTTCAAAATCCCGCTCTATGGCAGGGATGAGGATTGGCTTCGCTGTTGGTAACAAGCGTTTGATTAAGTTTTTGAACGATGTTAAGTTTTCGGTTAACTCTTATACCATGAATCATATTTCACAGCTTTGCGGGGCGGCATCGGTTAAGTGCGATGTTTATTTTAAAAACACACTGGAAAAAATAATAAACACGCGCGAAAACACAAAGCGCAGGCTTGCAGAGCTGGGATTTTCTTTCCCCGATTCGAAAGCGAATTTTATATTCGCGAGACATGACGTTAAAAACGCGGGTGAAATTTTTAACGCGCTCAAAGCGCGTAAAATATACGTCCGCCACTGGAATAAGCCGCGGATTTCGGATTACCTCAGAATTACCATAGGGACTGATGGGGAGATGGATACTTTAATTGAGGCTTTGAAAGGAATTATAAACCATGAGCAGAATTTTTAAACTTGAACGTGAAACTAAGGAAACTAAAATAAGCGTGATGATTAACTTCGACCGAACGGGCGATAACAAAATTTCAACGGGAATCGGATTTTTTGACCATATGCTGAATTCATTCGCGCTTCACGGAGGGTTTGAGCTACACCTGAGCGTTGAGGGCGATATTGAGGTTGACGGGCATCACACCGTTGAGGATACGGGGATTGCGTTAGGAGCGGCTTTCAAAGGCGCGCTTAGCGACTGTAAAGGGATTAACCGTTACGGGGCGGCGTTTATACCGATGGACGAAGCGTTGGGGTTTGCAAGCGTTGACATCAGCAACCGCCCTTATTTAGTGTTTAATGCCGAGTTCCCCGAAGAAAAAATCGGCGGCTTTGATTCCTGCCTTACCGAGGAATTTTTCCGCGCTTTCGCGTTTAACGCGGGATTAACCCTGCATTTGAAAGCCGAATACGGCAAAAACAGCCACCACATCGCGGAAGCCCTTTTCAAAGCCGCCGCCCACGCGCTGAAAGCCGCTGTAGCGGTTAACGGTAATAACATATTGTCAACTAAAGGGGTTTTATAACCAAATGTATAAAATACAACGTGAATTTGAGGGCAGGACATTTCCTGTGCCGGACTACATAGTTGACGATTGCATTAAGCTTGCCGACCCGAAATGGGTTAAGGTTATGCTGTATATTTTTCGTCACCAGCATGATTTTACATATGAGCCCGCTCAAATAGCCGCCGCCTTGGGAATTGGGGTTAAAACCGAAGATGTGGAAAATGCCCTTTCTTATTTGGAGCAGGTTGGAGCGGTTTGTTTAGTGAACCGTGAACAGTTAACAGTGAACAGTGATAGAGTGGCGGTTAATGGTGAGTTGGCAACGGCTTTTGATGTAATAAATGATAATAATAATACCCAAAGTATAACATCTGCAATTGAGGACGAGGGGGTTTCGGAGGCGCGGCAGAGGGAGAGGGTTGTAAAATCGCTTACCCCTAAGGAGATTGCCGAGAGGATTAATGAATCGGAGGAGCTTAAATTTTTATTTAAGTCGGCGGAGGATATATTCGCAAGAGTTTTAAACCATACGGAGCACCGCTCGCTTATCTGGCTCACCGATTATTACGGCTTGCCCGCCGATATATTGCTTATGATTATAGCTTACTGCGAATCGTCCGGCAAGGCTAGCATGTCAAGGGTTGAGGGGATTGCTAGGGCATGGCATGAAAGAGGAATCAATTCGCATGAAAAAGCCCAAGAGGAAATCATACGAATGCAGCAGAGCGGCACTTTAACAGGTAAAATAAAATCGCGGCTGGAAATTAACCGTGTGCTGACCTCAAAGGAGAAAGATTTTGCCGAGGTTTGGTCGGATAAGCGGATTGACATTGAGCTTATCGTGCTTGCATATGAAAAGACCGTTGCGGCTACCGGCAAGCTTTCGTTTAACTATATGAACAAAATCCTCATCGGCTGGTATGATAACGGGTATAAGACAACGGAGCAGATTGAGCAAGCCGACCGAGAATTTGCATCAAGCAATAAAAAGAGCACCGCAAAGCAACGCAACACGGTTACGGAACACTCATATGACCTTGACAAAATTGTTGAACATTCCGTGAATAATATCCCTAAATATAAGAGCAAGCGAAAAGGAGCAGTTGAAAGCGGAGTGTGATATAGCTCGCTTAACGAACGGCTCTAAGGAGGTCTAAGGCTTATGAATATCTGCGCCGCCGCTGAAAATGAAATAAAAAAGCGTCGTCTTTTAGCGGAAGACGCGCATGAACGCAGGCGCGGGGAGGCATATTTTAAAATCCCCGAAATCAGAGAAATAGAGCTCCGAATTGCACAGACCAATTCAGAGCTTGTCAAGCTTGTTATAAATAAAAAGGGCGATGCTGAATTTAACCGCATAAAACAGCAAAACCTGCAAGCGCAGGCGATGATAGACGGCTTGCTCAAAAAAAACGGCTTCCCCTCCGACTGGCTTAGCCCGCCTTATACCTGCAATAAGTGCGCGGACAGCGGTTTTTTTGAGGGGCGGCGTTGCGTATGCTTTGAAATGGCTTTAAAAAAGCTTTCGGTTCAAAGGCTTAACGAAGCCGCCAACATGCCTAAGCATGATTTTGAGCATTTTTCACTTGATTATTACAAGGGTGTAAAAACGGCGAACGGCGGTGATTGCTATTCTGTCATGAGCGATATATACGACTACTGCACAGCGTATGCCGATGATTTCAGCCGCCATTCCGATAACCTGCTTTTTTACGGGAAAACGGGGCTTGGGAAAACCCATCTCTCCCTGTCAATCGCCAAGACAGCCGCCGAGAAAGGCTATTGCGCCGCTTACGGCTCTTTGCAAAACTACCTCAGCGCAATCGAAAAGGAACATTTCGGCAGGGCAGAGCCCGGCGAGGATACAATGCGGACACTTATTGAAGCAGACCTTCTCATAATCGATGACTTCGGCTCGGAATTTCTAACGGATTTTCACGAATCAAAAATCTATAATCTCATTAACACGCGCATAAACAGAGGGCTGCCGACAATTATAAGCACAAACCTAACAAAGGAGCAGCTGCAAAGCAGATATAACGACAGAATTATATCAAGATTATTCGGTGAATATCAATATTTCTTCTTTGTAGGGCAGGATATTCGGCAGGTTAAGAGAATGAACAGTTAACAATTGTTTCTGTAGGGGCGACCGCCTCGGTCGCCCGAAAGGACAGGTACAACTGTTCACTATTCCTCATCCTCATAACGGCTCTGTGTCATGTGTATTTTAAAATTCCTTTGCGTTTTTCTGTATTTGGTTTTAAGCTTAAACAGGTCTGCGAGCTTGTCGCCGAAGAAAATCCCTAAGTTTATAAACGCCGCTAAAATAGCTATTTTTACGGTAAAGGAAGAAAATAAAAAGATTAAGAGCAAAAACCCGCCGGAAATATAGCCTAAATATTTTACCTTAATCGGTATTATAAAAAACAGCATAATCCGCATTTCGGGGAATAGGATTGCAAAGGCTAAAAACAGTGATGTATTTAAAAATTCATTGGTAGCGTATCCCGTTATAAAGCCGCTGATGATTGCGCCTATGATTCCTAAAAGGTAAAAAAGGTTAAATCTAAAGCTTCCCCAGTTATTTTCAAGCGTTGTCCCTATCATCCAGTAAAAATACATTGAAATGATAATCCAAAAAATGGAGTTGCTTATCGGCTCAAAAACGAAGCTGATAATCCGCCAGAATTGACCTGCCAAAAACAAATCCCTGTCAAACTGAATAAATCTTATGATAGACGGAGGGTGAGAAATCCCTCTGAATATTAAAGGGGACATAAAATCAAATGCAAATACAATTCCCATCCCGATTATGATATAAAGCATGAGGTTTCTTATAGAATACCTGCCGAATTTGCGCTCCAGTTTATATATTAGATTGTTCATCAAAAAATACCCCATTTTCAATTTGAAGAATAACAGAGTTAGGAATGAGAAACATCCTCATTCCTAACTCCTAAAACCTAAACCCTCACTCAACCGTTTTTCTTCGCTTCAAGCGCGGTAAGAGCATCCTTTCGGGAAAGGTTGATTCGCCCTTGACTGTCAATTTCTGTTACCTTGACCACAATTTCATCGCCTAAGGCGACAACGTCCTCGACCTTTTCAACCCTTTGCTTGTCAAGCTTGGATATATGAACAAGCCCGTCTTTACCGGGGGCAATCTCGACAAACGCGCCGAAATTCATAATTCTGACGACCTTGCCCCTGTAAATAGCCCCAACTTCGGGGTCGTTTACGATAGTATGAATAATTTGCAAAGCCTTGTTGGCTTTTTCAAGATCAAGCCCCGAGATAAATACGCCGCCCTCATCGTTAACGTCAATTTTAACTTCGCAGTCGGCTGAAATCTTTTGGATAACCTTGCCGCCCTGACCGATAATATCGCGGATTTTATCAACAGGCACTTTGGTTTGAAGCATCTTCGGCGCGTATTTGCCAACGGTAGCTCTGTGCGTGGGGATTGCTTTGAGCATAACCTCATCTAAGATGTGAATCCGCGCTTTGCGGGTTTTTTCCAAGGCTTCCTTTATAACTTCCGGCGTTAAGCCGTCTATTTTTATATCAACTTGAATAGCGGTTATTCCCTTATGGGTGCCGCCTACCTTAAAGTCCATATCACCGAAGAAATCCTCTAAGCCTTGAATGTCTACCATGGTTGTAAAGCTTCCGTCCTCTTTGGTGATAAGCCCGCAGGAAATACCGGCAACGGGGGCTTTAATCGGAACGCCCGCATCCATTAACGCTAAAGTTGAGCCGCAAATCGCCCCTTGCGATGTAGAGCCGTTAGATGAAAGAATTTCCGATACCAGCCTGTAGGCATAAGGGAATTCTTCAATCGTGGGTATGACGGGGACTAAAGCCCTCTCCGCCAACGCGCCGTGACCGATTTCACGCCGTCCCGGTCCTCTTGACGGGCGCGTTTCGCCGACAGAATAGGAGGGGAAATTATAATGGTGCATATAGCGTTTGGACTCTTCCTCATCTAAGCCGTCAATTCTTTGGGAATCGCTTACGGGACCTAATGTTGCGACGGTAAGAACCTGCGTCTGCCCTCTTGTAAACAGCCCCGAACCGTGAACGCGCGGCAGTAATCCGACTTCTGAGTGAAGCGGGCGAATTTCGTCAAGACCCCTGCCGTCAACACGCTTGCCCTCATAAAGCCATTCGCGGACAATTTTCTTTTGCAGCTTGTATATACATTCGTCAAGCATAGCTGCCTTGTCGGCATATTCTTCATCGAATCGCGCGTGGATTTCGTCCTTAATCGGGTTTAACCTTTCCTCGCGGATGTTTTTATCATCGGTATCCAAGGCAAGCTTAATTTTGTCCTGCGCCATTTCGCAAATGGCGTTGAACAAGTCGCTGTCAACCGTTTGTGATTCAAAGCTGAACTTTTCCTTGCCTATTTCGCTTTGTATATTTTCTATGAATTTAACTATTTTTACATTTTCCTCATGTCCCGCTAAAATAGCCCGCATCATGGATTCCTCGTCAACTTGATTCGCGCCCGCTTCAATCATTACGATTTTTTCTTTAGTTGAAGCCAACGTCAGCTCTAAGTCAGACCTGCCCCTTTGCGCTAAAGTCGGATTGAGGACAACCTCGCCGTCAACCAGCCCAACGCTGATTCCTCCAATCGGACCGTTCCAAGGAATATCGGAAATCGAAACCGCAATCGAAGCGGCTACCATGCCGCAAATTTCGGGCGAATGGTCTAAATCAACCGACATCACCGTCATCACAACAGAAACATCGTTACGCATATCATCGGGGAAAAGGGGGCGCATCGGTCTGTCAACCACGCGTGACGTTAAAATAGCTTTATCGGAGGGCTTGCCCTCCCTTTTCATAAACGAGCCCGGGATTCTGCCCACGGAATAAAGCCTTTCCTCATAATCAACCGATAGGGGAAAATAATCAATCCCCTCTCTGGGTTTAGCACTTGCCGTGGTATTAGCCATAACAACTGTATCCCCGTATGTTACCCAGCAAGAGCCGTTAGATAATTCACAGGCTTTCCCCGTTTCAACCGTAAGCTCCCGCCCCGCGAAATCAGTCTTAAAAATTCTATGCTTCTCAAACATTAAACTGCCTCCTATTTTTACAATGAACAATTAACAATTAACAATGAACAATTGCAATTAGCTAATTAACAATTTAATTGTTAATTGTTAATTGTTTATTGTTCATTGTTAATTGTTCACTATTTCCTAATTCCCAGCTTTTCGATTGTTGCGCGGTATCGGTTTATGTCTTTTTTCATCAGGTAGTTAAGGAGATTTCTCCTGTGACCAACCATTTTGAGCAGACCGCGGCGTGAATGATGGTCTTTTTTGTGGGTTTTAAGATGCTCCGTAAGGTCGTTGATTCTTCTTGTAAGAATAGCAATTTGAACCTCGGGAGAACCCGTGTCGTTTTCCGAAAGCCTGTTAGCTTCAATCACGGCTGTTTTTTGCTCTTTCAGCAGCATAGTTTCACCTCTTTTACTTTTTCTCCGCAAACATAGAAAGCGGCAGGGTGTTTCCCTTAAAGGGCTTATTCCGCAATCCAAGTAGGCGGTAATCATTGCATAATTAGCATTATACCATAAAAGAATCAATTTGTAAAGGGTTTTTTTGCAAAATTTTACAACGGGCTTTTATTGCCCCTTGCTTATAGCAGTTCTGATTGCTCTTAATTCCTCGGCGGTAAGCTCCCGATGCTCGCCCGGCTTTAACATACCCAGCTTCAGCGGACCTATTGCCGTGCGCCTCAATCGCGCGACCTCCAGCCCAACCGCTTCGCACATCTTGCGTACCTGTCGGTTGCGCCCCTCTTTAATCACGATTTGCAATACGACCCTGCCCGCTTCGTGGTTCAGCACGTTCACATTGGCGGGAAGCGTTTTCCTGCCGTCAATTTCAACCCCCTCGGAAAGCGATATAAGCTGTTCGTCCGTAATATTAGGGCGTACCGTAACCCGATAGGTTTTTGAAACCATCCTGCCCGGGTGCATAATATCGTGCGCGAAAGCACCGTCATTTGTGAACAGCAAAAGCCCCTCGGAGTTTTTATCAAGCCGCCCGACCGGGTAAACCCTGCCGCTCACGCCCTTTAAAAGCTCCGTCACGCACTTTCTGCCCAATTCGTCCGACATGGAGGTGACATAGCCGCGCGGCTTATTCATCATGATATAGCTCAGCTTGCGTTTCTTTTCGCGGTAAACCCTCTCGCCGTCAACGGTTATAATGTCCTTGAAATAAGCACCGTCACCAAGCTTTACGGGTCTGCCGTTTACCTTGACCTTCCCCAGTCTTATATATTCCTCTGCCTTTCTGCGCGAGCAGAGCCCGCTTTCGGCGATTATTTTTTGCAGTCTTATCTTTTCCATATTAAATCCTTTACAAAGTCAATTATAAGCTCGTATAAATTTCTTTTTGGCGGTATAATCACGGCTTCGCTTTCTCCCTCGGCGATAACGGTTACCTCGTCAATCATATTGCCGCCGCTGTAAAACCTCATTGTCCCTACAATATCTCCTTTTGTGACGGGCGCGTATATAAAGCGCGGCGTGATAAGGCTTGCCGTAACCTCGGGCGTTTGCCCGTTTATAACCGTGACCCTCGGCGTATGCCCCAGCGTGAGCGAAACGAAGTCAGCGTCCCCGCCCACAACATTGACGGAAAGCCCCTCGGGGTTGAGCGGAATTTCCTTTGCCAAAACCGATGAAAACCCTTTTTGGTAAAGCTTGGCATGGTCGTTCCAATCGTCGGGCGCGTTTAAGGTAACGCAGATAAGCGTTACGCCGTCCTTGTAAACCGCAGAAACAAGGCATCTTCCCGCCTCATCGGTGAAGCCTGTTTTTACGCCGATACAGCCGTCCAATGACGAGAGCAGACGATTGGTGTTGGTAAGCCATCTTTCATAAGGAGGATTGCCGAAAGAAAGCTTAGCCGACTTAGCGGAGCAAATCTCTTTAAAGGCTTCATTTTTAAGTGCTTCGCGGGTAAGCAGTGCCATATCGTAGGCGGTTGAATAATGTTCTGCGGCGTGCAGTCCCGAAGAGGTTACAAAATTTGTGCGCCTCATTCCGATTTGGGCGGCGCGGGCGTTCATCAACCTTGCGAACCGCGCGTAATCGCCCGCAACGCTTACGGCTGACGCGTTAGCCGCATCATTGCCGGACGGCAGCAGCATACCGTAGCAAAGCGCGCGCTTGGTTACAATATCACCGGGCAAAAGCCCCATGGATGAGCCTTCCTCCATAACCGCCACGGAGTCTACCTCAAATTCTAAATCCAAATCCCCGCTCTCTAATGTCAGCAGGGCGGACATAATCTTTGTAATGCTAGCCATAGGAAGCTTCATATGCTCATTGCCCGCCTCAATCACAGTACCCGTTCCGGCTTCAATCAAAACATATGCTTTTGCGGAAATGTCATCATCAGCCGCCGCATGAAGCCCGCAGGCTGTAAAAAATAAAACAAACGCCGTGCTTAAACTAAAAATTTTCTTCATACAAGACCTCCTTATACGTTTAACAAGGTTTTAGAGTTAAACCTCTCATTCCTCATTTAAAGTATATGGAGCATGTGCCGAAAATATTAGAGCAGGGGAAAACTGTTCAAAAATCAAAATCACTGGTATCGCCCAGCGGGTTGGGGATTTCAGATTTTGGGTCGTCCTTCTTTTTGGTGAAAAGAGACTGCACCTTGCTAATCAAATCGGGCACAAGATTAACGATAGCTCCTGCCGCCGAGGAATCGGAGCTGATTTGCATAAGCTGAACATCGCCGTTGCCGATAACCAAAAAAGCAATAGGCTGGATTGTAACGCCCGCTCCGCTTCCTCCCCCGAAAAGCTCATTGTTTGATTTGGAGGGCAAATCCGAGCCTCCCGCCGCAAACCCGTAAGACACCTTTGACACGGGGATAATCGTTATGGAATCATCAACCTTAATCGGCTTGCCGATTATAGTATCGGCATCGGATAATTCCCGAACCTTGGATATTGCCGACTGCACTAAATCCTTTACTTTTGTTTCCATTTTAAACCATCCTTTATTATAATAATTTATCTGTTAAGGAGTATATGCTTATTTTTGAAAAACCAAATCAGTGTAAGGAATCCGGCTTTCAGAAGCTTGGGTAAACGCATTTTTATGTCAAACTTACCGTTCAAGCGGCTTGCCTTGCCGTCAAAGTCGCATACTATGTTAATTGACTTCACCGAAATCGGGAATAACAATCTCGCCGCCGACAGGGAGTTGTATGTCAGCGCGCTGACCGTTCCGTAGTTCATGGCGGCTTCATACGCGTCATTGCCGCATACGTGGAATTCAAGCTTCATTTGGTCAAGCATTACGGATTTGAGGGTAAGGCGCGTTATTTTTTTGATTTGAGGGTCTTCCCAAACCTCCCCGAGCTTATCTGCGATTCCTTTAATGTATTCGATTGTTTCTGTCAGTCCTTTAGTGCGCGAAGCGTCCTTGTTACTGCTTTTGCTTTGCTTCTCACGGCTTAAAGCCTTGTCTGCTCCGCCGCGCTTGCTTTTTGGGCGGGGGGCGGCTTTGTCTTTGCCTGCCCCTGCATCAAAACGGCGTTTTCTTTTTTTTTCCTTTTTTACCCTCTCTCTGAGCGGGTACAGCTTAAAGAACATATATTTAATTTTAAAGTCAAAGACCTCATCGTAATAGCGAACCTTAATTCGCAGGCTGAAATTAAGCATAACGATAAAAAGCGTTATAAAGCAAAGAATAATCATCAAAGCCGTCACAGCTAACCCTCCTTGTCATCCGAATTGCTCAGTTCGTCAAAGCTGACTTGACCGTCCTTACCGGGCGGCGCGGGCAGGTCGTCTAAGCTTGAAAGCTGAAAGCACCGCAGGAACGCGGGAGTGGTTTTATATGTAATCGGTCTGCCCGGCACGTCAAGCCGTCCTGCTTCTTCCAATAAGTTTTTTTCAACCAGAGAATTAACAACACTGCCGCTGTCAACCCCCCTCACATGCTCAATAAAGCCCTTGGTGACAGGCTGGTTATACGCGATAATGGTCAAAACCTCAAACGCCGCGTTTGAAAGCGGAACGGCTTTTCTTGTTTCCATAGCCGCCTTTATATAGTCAATATATTCGCCCCCGACCGAAAGCTGATAAGCCCCGCCAAGCTTCAGAACAGTAAGCGCGCTGTCAGTCTGCTCGTATCTGTCGCGAAGCAGTTCTATAATATTTTTAAGCGCGCTTGTCTCAATTCCCGAGGCTTGCGCCAGCCGCTCCGATTCCACAGGCTCACCGCTTGCGAATAAAATAGCCTCAATGATAGAAACCTGCTTGATTTTCATATATTACTCCCGTTTGTGTTTGCTTAGTATAGTTTTTATTAAAGCTAATCATGGTATTTTCTTCGTTTAAGACGGTTCTGCCCGATTTGGTAAGCTCCAGAACAGCTAAAAACATGGCAACCCTGTCGGAGCGTTCCTTTAAGTCCCCGAATAAATCATTGATATAACACTCGCCGCTTTTATAAAGGATTCGCAAAAGCCGTATAATCTTTGAGTTAACGGATACAAAGGCTTTTGATACAAGCTCGGTAAACATCTCCGACTTTAGGGGCTTGTCCGGCGTATTAGCGTTGATTACCGCGTAAGCCGCCAAAAGAAGCTCAACTTCGTGCTGTAGGGAGTAGGTGTTGTCAATCTCTATAGCAATGGGGTTTCTTACGGTTATGACATCGGCATTATATCTGCCCTTCATGATTTCCGCGGCTTTTTTGCAGAGCGAATATTCGATAAGCCTGCCTTCAAGCTCTTTTTTCAGTTCCTCCGCTTCCTTGTAGGAGGGGAGGAGAGAAACGGTTTTTATATAAATCAGCCGCGCCGCCATCTCCAGAAATTCTCCCGCAATCTCCATATTCCTCAACGCCATGCTTTCAATATAAGCAAGATACTGCTCTACAAGAAGCATGATGGGTATATCGTATATATTAAGCTTATGCTTGGATATTAAATGAAGTAAAAGGTCAAGCGGACCTTCAAAATTCGCCGCTTCAAGCTTAAATGATAATTGTTCCACACTTATACTCCCCAAATAGCTCTCATCATAACATCCACCCAAGCCGGATAACATCCACCCAGCCGGAAAGGAAATACATTGCATTCATAACCAAGCCGCTGAGATAATTTAAAGGTCCGCGAAGAAGCCCCATAAATACGGCAATCAGCAAAGCAAACATAATAAACCGCTCATAAACCATGATTTTAAAATAAGTTTTTTCGGGCAGAATCAGCGTTATAATCCGCGAGCCGTCAAGCGGCGGAATCGGCATAAGGTTAAATACGGCAAGATAGACGTTAAGCAGGGCACTGTAGCTGAAAAAATAAAGCAAATAGGCATTAGAAAACCATGCCCCGCTAAAAAAAGTGATTTTCCCCAAAACAATCGAAAGATAAGCTAAAATTAAGTTAGACAGCGGTCCTGCAAAGGAGGATAACGCCATGCCTTTTTTAGGCTCTTTAAAATTTGCGGGATTAATCGGTACAGGCTTAGCCCAGCCGACCCCGGCAACCAACATCATCATTGTTCCGAATAAATCAAAGTGCTTAAACGGATTAAGCGTGATTCTGCCTTGTTCCTTAGCCGTATTATCGCCCAGCCAATGAGCGGCGAGGGCGTGCGCGGATTCGTGCACGGGGAAAGCCGTGCAGAGTACAATGATTCTTACCAGCGTGCTGAAAATATCGTTATTGTGCATATTACATATATCTGCCTTTCATAAATACCAAATTATATTATACTATATTCAACATAAAATTACAATAGATTTATTAAATATTTTATTTTTTTCAAAAAAAAGCTTGCAATCCTTATAAGACTGTGATAAAATTATAATGTTGACTTAAAATTAGCGGTAAAGGAGGTGCTGCGGCATGGCAAAATGCAGTATCTGTGATAAAGGCGTTTCCTTCGGAATCAGGGTTTCCCACTCGCATCGCCGTTCCAACAGGACTTGGAAGCCTAACGTACAGCGCGTCAGAGCAATCGTAAACGGTACTCCTATGAGAATTTACGCTTGCACCCGATGCATGAGGTCGGGTAAGGTGACAAGGGCGGTTTAGGGCTCTGTATGCTGAAATGCTAACAATGTAACAAGGGCGTTCATCGGATAATTTTGAAATTTTCGGATTTCACTTTATTTATCCGATGAATGTCTTTTGGTTGTTAGAAAGTTATCAAATCCATGCAAAAAAGCGCGACTTTGAGCGCGCTTTGGCAACTATCTCCCGCAAGCAACCCCTAAGCAAACAACGATATTCCCGTAAAGATATAGATTCCGAAATAAATTGTGTGAAACAGGTTTAAAAAATAGATGGCGAGTTTAAGCTTTTGAAGCTTGTGTATGAAATCCATAACCTTTTCATTTCCGTCCATGATGCCGTTTACCATATAAACAGAAACGGCGACTCCGGCTATGCAGTCTGCAATTAATATAGCCACAATGAGGGTAAATATGGTGTTGTTTATGATAACGGCGGTTGCAATTAAGTAAAATATAAGTATTATCGCAAGTAAAATTGCGGCAGATAAAGCACCGTTCCAAACTCCCGTAGCCATCTGGGACGGCAGCTTTTGCGTATTTTCAATAGTATCCTCAAAGCGTTCCTTTTGATAATCTCGGTTTATTACATTTTTAGTCGCCGAAATGGTCATGATGCTGTATATTAACCATAAAATAACAATTGATATATGAACATTCAATTGCCGCTCACCTCCTTAATTTATGCCGCTGTTTTATTATACCAAATATAAGATGAGGTTGTCAATCTCTTTTCGAGTTAAACCTGTCATACGCGCAACTTTCTCTATTGAATCCCCATCGGCAAGTAAGTTTTTGGCAAGTTGAGCGTTTCTCTCATTTATCCCCTCACGCATCCCCTCTTGCCTACCCTCACGCATCCCCTCACGCCTTGCATGAGCCAAAGCCGAGGCTTCATTAAGTCTTGCCAGTTCTCTTAACCTTGTAGCTTCCTTAAATTCGGACGTAACTGTTACTGTTTTGTATGCACTAATTGCCTCTTGCATTTCTTCTACCTCCATTTCCTCAATTTTTTTCAAATCTTCTTCGGTTTTCGCTTTGAATAACGCAAGCCATAGACTAAGCCTATCGGTTTTTGATAGGTTTTCAACAGGCAACTTCGGCAGTTCAAAATAATGCAGACAAAACTTATCCGTCAATTGAGTGTGTCTGCTTACTTCGAGAGCATGAAACTCCGAGTGAAAGCCGTCATAATCTTTAAACATCGTGAAGCTTACAATGCTTATTACAATCGCCTTCGGCAAATCCGAGTAACTATCGCCTGTTTGCAAAGCAGTGGAATATTCCCGCGCCCAATAATACAGGCTTCGCTCCGGGAAATCGCCCGCGTTATCGACTTGGACTTCAAGGTCAACGCGTTGACCGTTCACCACCATGTTTATGTCGAGCCGACAAAACTTATCGCCGAGTGTCTCCGGCGGGATTTCGGCATTGCGGATTTCAAACTGCTCAATGCTGTCGAGAGGAATATTAAGCAATGTCGCTACAAGACTTTTCAGCAATTTAACATGCTTGGTAAAAATCATTTTGAATAGTAGGTCGTAAGTGAATTTGTATTCAAGTTCATTCATAAATTCGTTCCCCCTTTATTAGTCTTATTATAACAGATTTTCAGCAAGATGTCAAGGATAAGCTAATTTGTCTTGTTAATTTAATTGTTGCTAAGTTTGTTTACAATTAAATTACCGTACAAATTTACAAAAAATACTTGAAATGAGTATTATAATATGTTAAAATAGGATTTAAGCGGTTTGGATTCGTAACAGTTCCGTATGCTCTGACCGCTATTTTCCAATGATTGACAGGAGGAATGTTAAAATGATAACCGCAGGCGATTTTAGGAACGGCGTAACCTTTGAGGAAGACGGCGGAGTATGGCAGGTTGTTGAATTTCAGCATGTTAAGCCGGGTAAGGGCGCGGCTTTTGTTCGCACTAAGGTCAAGAATGTAATAACGGGCTCGGTTATTGAAAAAAGCTATAACCCCTCGGCGAAGTTTCCTACGGCTTTTATTGAGCGGAAGGATATGGAATACACCTATGCCGACGGCGACCTTTACTATTTTATGGATAATGAAACCTACGAGCAGGTTCCGATAAGCAAAAGCGAGCTTGGCGACAGCTTCAGATTTGTAAAGGAGCAGATGGTCTGCAAAGTTCACTCATATAAGGGCAAGGTTTTCGCGGTTGAGCCGCCCAATACGGTCGCGCTCAAAATTATCCACACCGAGCCCGGCGTTAAGGGCGATACGGCGACAAATGTTGTCAAACCCGCCACGCTTGAAACCAATGCCGAGGTAAAAGTACCGCTGTTTATAAACGAAGGCGATACGATTAGGGTGGACACGAGAACAGGCGAATATCTGGAGCGGGCATAAAATTTTGTAATTACGGCATAATAAATGAACAACGAAGCGTAATTATCAATTGTCAATTCTCAATTGTCAATTGTAAAAAAGGGGAGGACTTACTGTGGACTTGGGTAAAAAGGCGGCTTATTTGAAAGGACTTATTGACGGCTTGTCGATTGACGAAACGACAAAGGAGGGCAGAATTATCACCCTTATGGCTGATATTCTGGAAGATACGGCTCTGATAATAGAGGATTTGCAAGAGCAAATTGACGAAATCATCGAAGTTGTCGATATTATGGACAGGGATTTGGGAGAGCTTGAAAGTGACTTTTACGACGAGGACTATTATGACGACGACGAGGACGATGAATATGACTTTTTTGAAGATGACCTTTACGAAGTAACCTGCCCCTCCTGCAAGGATACGATTTATCTGAACGAGGATATGCTGGACGAAGGCTCAATGGATTGCCCGAACTGCGAAGAATTTTTGGAATTCGATGTCGATTTTGACGATTGGGAAGAAGACGAAGAGTAAGCCAATATACAATTAACAGTTAACAATGAACAATGAACAATTAAGGTGTTACGCCCTTGGCGTAACATTTTAATCCGTTGGCGAAGCCGATATATTCATTGCTAACTGTTAATTGTTAATTGTACATTGTTTTAAGGGGTGTATTTTCTTTGAAGGTTGATGCTAAGAAGCTGGCGGTAATGGGGTTGCTTTGTGCTTTTGCTTACATATTGATGTTTTTTATACGGATACCGCTCATGCCGGCGGCACCGTTTTTAAAATATGACCCTAAGGATGTTGTGATTATTATAGGGGGCTTTATCTACGGTCCCGCGGCGGCTTTTTGCATGTCCGCGGTTGTTTCGCTTTTGGAGATGGTGACGGTCAGCGATACGGGACCTGTGGGCGCGTTTATGAATATGCTTTCAACCTGCTCTATTGCTTGCTCCGCGAGCCTTGTATATAAGGAAAGCAAAAGCATGAAGAGTGCGGTTATCGGACTTGCAATCGGTACTTTAATTGCCACGGCGGCAATGGTTTTGTGCAATATTTTAATCACTCCCGCTTATATGGGCGTGCCGCGCGCGGTCGTCAGCCAAATGATTATGCCCGTTTTTGTACCCTTTAATTTGATAAAGGGCGGCTTAAATTCTGTTATAACCATTTTGGTATTAAAAGGAACTCAATTGGCATTGGTTAAAAAACGGTAAAGGAACGGTTACAAAGTGGTTAAGAAAGACATCGCTTCATACTCTCTTGACAAATTAACCGCTCAACTTTTACAATTTGAGGTAAAAAAATATCGCTCAAAACAGGTTTATGAGTGGCTTCACGACAAGAAAGTGGTAGATTTTGCCGAAATGAGCAACATTCCATTGTCATTACGCACAAAATTGAATGATGCTTTTTATATAAATGACATAAAAATTGCAAGAAAGCTTGAAAGTAGTACAGAAAATACGGTAAAATATTTATATAGGCTTATGGACGGCAATTATATTGAAACCGTGCTGATGGACTACAAGCACGGAAACAGCCTTTGCATATCCACGCAGGTTGGCTGCAGAATGGGTTGCCGTTTCTGCGCTTCGGGTGAGAGCGGCTTTGTCCGCAACCTTGCGCCTTCGGAGATGCTTTCTCAAATCTATGAAACGCAGAGGGAAAGCGGCGCGGTCGTTAACAGCGTTGTCCTGATGGGAATCGGAGAGCCTTTGGATAATTTCGACAACACGATTGATTTTTTAAAATTACTCTCCTTTGAAACGGGTAAGAATATGAGCCTTCGGCGAGTATCGCTCTCGACCTGCGGGCTTGTTCCCGAGATATATAAGCTTGCAGAGCTTCGGTTAGGGCTCACCCTTTCCGTATCACTCCACGCTTATAACGATGAAAAACGAAACCGACTGATGCCCGTTAATAAAAAATATAACATATCCGAGCTGATGAAGTCATGCAAATACTATGCCGAAAAGACGGGCAGACGAATCTCCTTTGAATATGCGGTGATTGCAGGCGAAAATAATTCGGAAGAGGATGCGGACGGACTGCTTCGGCTGCTGTCCGGCATAAATTGCCATGTTAACCTTATCCCTGTTAACCAAGCTAAGGAGCAGGGCTTTAAGGCTACGAAAAAGGATTGCGAGGATTTTTTATCCATGCTTTCAAGGGGCGGGCTGAATGTTACAATCCGCCGTACTCTGGGCGCGGATATAAATGCCGCGTGCGGACAGCTTAGGGGACAATTATATAAGAAACCGTTGAATGATATGTAAACGGATTCTGAGCGGAGGTGAAGCTTTTGAAGGTCTATTCCGATACAAATATCGGCTTAATCAGAGATGAAAATCAAGACAGGGTTCGTACCGTCGTTTTGGGAGAGGACGCCGTTTTCGCGGTAGTTTGCGATGGAATGGGCGGAGAAAACGCGGGAAGCGAAGCAAGCGAAAAGGCAATCGGGATTATTTACGACAGGGTAACGAAGGTTTACCGCTCGGACTGTAATGCGGAGTCTGTTAGAAGTCTGCTGATTTCATCTGCGATGACGGCGAATGCCGTTATATTCGATATGGCGGCTTCCAATATGAATAAAAAGGGCATGGGAACGACCTGCGTTGCGGCTTTGCGCCGCGGAAATCGGCTTCATGTCATAAGCGTGGGGGATTCAAGAGTATACTTAATCGGTAACGGGATTGCACAAATCACCAAGGACCATTCGGTTGTTATGCAGATGTATGAAAACGGCGAAATCAGCAAGGAAGAAATCAAGGACCACCCCCGGCGGAATTATATCACCAAAGCGATAGGGGTAACGCCGAGCTTGACACCCGACTACTTCGCGGTTGACGTTGACGATGATTCCGTGATTATGCTTTGCTCGGACGGTCTTACCAATCATTGCGATGAGAACGCAATTTTACGCGCCGCGAAAAGCACGTCCGCAGAAGAGCTGTCCGCCAAGCTGATTAAGCTTGCCTTAGACGACGGCGGCAAGGACAATATAACAGTAGCAGTCATTAGCAATTAACAGTTAACAATTAACAATTAACAATTAAGGAGTTACGCCCGTGGCGTAACATTGCTAAACTACTACAATCCGTCGGCGAAGCCGACACATCAATTGTTAATTGTTAACTGTTAATTGTTAATTAAAAAAGAGGGGTTTGTTATGGATAAGAATATCGGGAAGAAGCTGGACGGTCGTTATGAAATCACCGAACTTATAGGGGTCGGCGGCATGGCGGACGTATATAAGGCTACGGATATTTTAGAGGGCAAAACGGTTGCCGTTAAGATTCTGAAGAACGAGTTTATGGATAACGAAGAGTTTATCCGCCGATTTAGGAATGAATCTAAGGCGATTGCCGTTTTATCGCATCCTAATATTGTTAAAATTTTCGATGTGGGCTTTACCGAGAAAATTCAGTTTATCGTTATGGAGCATATTGACGGAATTACTTTAAAGGAATTTATGGAACAGCAGGGAGTGCTTAAATGGAAGGACAGCGTTCATTTTATAGTGCAAATCCTCCGCGCTCTTCAGCACGCGCACGACAGGGGGATTGTTCACCGCGATGTTAAGCCGCAAAATATAATGCTGTTCCCCGATGGGACTATCAAGGTCATGGACTTTGGAATTGCCCGCTTCGCCCGCGAGGAGGGCAGGACAATTTCCGATAAGGCGATAGGCTCTGTTCACTATATCAGTCCCGAGCAGGCGCGGGGCGACATTACCGATGAGAAAAGCGACATCTACTCAATAGGTGCTATGCTGTATGAAATGCTTACGGGCGTTAAGCCGTTTGACGGCGATAACCCCGTTGCAGTCGCGCTTATGCACATGCAGGAGGAAGCTGAGCCGCCGCGCTCCATTAACGATTCAATCCCGGAGGGGCTTGAAGAAATTATTATCAGAACCATGCAAAAAGAGCCCTCTAAGCGGTATCAGTCGGCTTCTGAGATGATAAAGGATATTGACGAATTTAAAAAAAATCCCAGCATTGTTTTTGAATATACTTATATTTCCGATAAAACGCAGTATTATAGTACCAGTGCGGTATCGAGGGCAGCCGCCGCTTATGAGGCAAACGCGCCTAAAGGCAACTTGCCCGCAAGAGCTACGGAGCGAAGCGTTGAGATGAAAAAGCAAAAAGCTGTTCCGGCGAGGGTAAACAGCCGAGCGTCTTATGAGTATGACGATTACGCCGATTATGATTACGATGAATATGACGATTACGGAGATGAAACCGTTTCCAAATCTTCTTATTTCGTTGTGGTTCTTACCGCTATTGCGGCGGTGGTTATTATCCTTGTCGTCGGCTTTATCGCTTACGTAATACGGAGCGTGATAACGCCGGAGTTGCCGCCTACCTTGCAGATGCCTAATCTGGTGGGCTTGAATTTTCAAGAGGCTAAATCTTATTATACGAGAAATTTTGAGTTAAGAATTGAAGAACAGGTGTTTTCCGTTGACAAACCCGAGGGCGCGATTATTTCTCACAGCCCCGAGGCGGGGGAGGATTACGTTGACGGGCGGGGGATTGTCAGGGCGGTCGTAAGCAGGGGGACGCGGATGGCGACTGTTCCCAGAAATGTCGGCGTTGATTCAACGGGTGCAACGGCGGCTCTCAGAGGCGAGGGCTTCAATGTCAGAATTATTATGGAATTCAGCGACAGTGTGGTGAATGACATTGTAATCAGGTCGGACCCGCCTCAGGGCGCGGAAATTCCTTACGGCACAGAGGTTACGCTGTTTGTGAGCAGGGGCGATGAGGAGGCGAATGTAGTCGTCCCGAGCCTTGTCGGCAAAACGATTACAAACGCCAGAGCAAGCATTGGGGACGGGCTGACGATACAGGAGGTTCAAGTAAGCGACCTTGCTCCCGAGGGGACGATTCTGGAACAAAGCTTGCCGTCGCATAAGGAGGACGGCGAGGTTAACGTAGTTAGAAAAGGCTCTCTCATTGTCCTTTCGGTAAGCACGGGCGATGTCCCCGCGCAGGATGCCGTCATAAGTTTCAGCCTTCCGAATAACGCTACGGGGAGAGGGACGTTTAACTGCTATTTCAACGGCGTGATAGTAGGTACTTCTAATATAGATAACCTTGCATACGCCTCTACCGTTAATATATCGGTGAACGGCAACGGAATCCAGAGAATCATCCTTGAAGCGGTGAACGATGACACGGGCAACAGCGCGCAGATAGGCGACTATACGGTTGACTTTACCGTTGCGCCCCCGAGTGTGACCGCAAACAGCACCGACCGGGAAGCTTTCCGCTCCGTTTTCAGCGGCGCAACAACTACGGTTACAACCCCCTATATCCCTCCCTACGACCCATACTACCCATACGACCCGTTTACCTACCCGCCCACGGAAACAACGACCGATGAAGAGTGGTGGAACAATCTGTTCAACGGGTATTAAACATGAACTATACGGACGGTTTAATTACTAAATCCATCGGGGGTCTTTACTTCGTTGAGACCCCTTTGGGCGTTTTAGAATGTAAGGCAAGGGGAATTTTCAGAAAAATGAATATATCCCCCTGCGCGGGCGACAGGGTTAGGGTGGAGGAGATTAGCGGCTTAACGGGTGTTATCGCTGAAATATACGAGCGTAAAAACAGCATCGTGCGCCCGCCCTTGGCTAACCTTGACAGGCTGGTATTCGTTGTTTCGACCTGCGAGCCTTATCCTAATTACGCTTTGCTTGACAAGTTTATCGCCGTAGCGGAATTTAAGGATATAATCAGCATGATTGCCGTGACGAAGAGCGATTTGCTGATTAATGATGAAATCAAGGATATTTATAAAGATTCCGGGGCGGAGGTCTTTGAAATAAGCTACGATGAGCCCGAAACGGTAAAAAGTCTTTCGGAAAGGCTCGCGGGCGGCATAAGCGCGTTCACGGGTAATACGGGCGTCGGCAAATCAACATTGCTCAATTTTATTGACGGCAGGTTTGCGGTTGAAACGGGCGAGGTCAGCAAAAAACTGGGCAGGGGCAGGCATACGACAAGGAGCGTAGAACTGTATAAGCTTAAAAGCGGCGGCTATATAGCCGATACGCCGGGCTTTTCAACCTTTGATATAAAAAAATACGGTACGATAAATAAAGAACAGCTTGAAGCCTGCTTTAGGGAGTTTGAAAGCTGTTTGGGGAAATGCCGATTTCAAGGCTGCTCTCACACAAAGGAGCAGGAATGTGCCGTAAGGGAAGCGGTTGACGGAGGCGAAATCCCAAGGCGGCGGTATAACAGCTATGTTGAAATGTATGATGAGGTTAAGGAGCTTCGGGAGTGGGAAAGTAACAAAAAACGCAGCAAATTGTAGTTTTTTGTTAAAGTTGCACAAATTTAACAGGTGTTCTCTTTGATTTTTCTACGCGGATTTGCTTGAAAAAATCAAAAAACCTATTGCAATTGTGTTTTAGATGTGTTATAATAGCATTTGCGTGACTGCGAAATACGATACACACGGCGGCGTTGAAGTGCGGGGATACGGTTGAGCGGCTTAGAGCAATTCATTCACAGTTCTCACATTCCAAGCCTTAAACACCCAAATTATCCGTCAAGGATTACACAGGAGGCGATTATAAGTGGCGGCAGTCAATGAGAAGCTTAGAATCAAGGTTAAAGGTTACGACCATGCGGTTGTAGATGCGGCAACGACAAAAATTGTTGACGCGGCTAAACGCAGCGGCGCGAAGATTTCGGGTCCTATACCGCTTCCCACGGAGAAAGAGGTTATAACCATTCTCCGCGCGGTGCATAAATATAAGGACAGCCGCGAGCAGTTTGAAATGAGAACGCACAAAAGGCTGATAGACGTTATGCGTCCTACGGCTAAAACCACGGAAGCCTTACAGGGTCTTGAACTGCCGGCGGGCGTTGACATTGTAATGGAAATTAAGTAAACAAGTTTACCATTTCCGAGGTTTCCGCATGAAGGTCATGTTGCTTTTTTAAAAATAAGAAAGGGCAACCAATAACCAAAATTAGCTATTAATTAAGAAGCAATTGTTAATTGTTAACTGTTAATTGTTAATTGGTAAGGGAAGGATGGTCAGTTATGACAAAGGCTCTCATCGGGAAGAAAGTCGGTATGACACAGATTTTTGATGAAGCTACAGGCAAGGTGATTCCTTTGACGGTCGTTGAAGCCGGACCTTGCGTTATAGTACAGAAAAAAACCGTTGAAAACGATGGTTACAGCGCAGTCCAGATGGGATTTGGGGATATGAGGGACAAACTCGCCAACAAACCCAGAAAAGGGCATTTTGCCAAAGCGGATGCGGCTGTTAAGAAAGTTTTAAAAGAATTTAAGCTTGAAAATTCGGACACGATTGAGGTCGGTTCAATTCTGAAAGCAGATACCTTTGAGCCGGGCGACATGGTTGATGTAAGCGGGATTTCCAAGGGTAAGGGCTATCAAGGCACGATTAAAAGGCACGGATTCAGCAGAATCAAGGAAACGCACGGCTCCGGTCCTACTCACAGGCACGCCGGTTCTATGGGAGCTTGCTCCTCGCCGTCGCGCATATATAAGGGCAAGGGGATGCCGGGGCATATGGGCTTTGAGAAGGTTACGGTTCAAAATCTTGAAGTTGTCAAGGTTGACGCGGAAAATAACCTTATAGCAATCAGAGGGGCTGTACCCGGTCCGAGCAACGGAATCGTTACCGTTTGTGACGCTGTTAAAAAGAGAAAAAAAGCATAGAAGGAGGAAGCGATAATGCCTAGCGTAAAAGTTTTAGATATGACGGGTAAAGAGGTTTCCGACTACGAGCTTTCTGCTCTCGTTTTCGGCGTAACGCCGAATAAAACCGCCATGCACACGATGGTAGTCAGCTATCTGGCAAATCAAAGGCAGGGAACGCAATCTACGCTTACACGCACGGAAGTGCGCGGCGGCGGAAGAAAACCTTGGAGGCAGAAGGGTACGGGGCGCGCCCGTCAAGGCTCGACCAGAGCTCCCCAATGGACACACGGCGGAGTTGCTTTAGGTCCTAAACCCAGAAGCTATCGGTTTTCCGTAAACAAAAAGGTTAAGAGAATCGCCATGAAATCGGCTTTGTCCACGAAGGTGCTTGACAATAATATGATTGTTTTGGACAGCATTAAGATGAATGAGTTTAAAACGAAAACCATTATAACAATGCTGAACGATATAAAGGCTTCGGGCTCTAAAGCACTGATTGTTATGCCGGCGGCGGACTGCCATGTGATTAAGAGTGCTTCAAATATTCCGGGGGTTAAGACGGCTCTGCCGAATACCCTTAATGTATATGATATTCTCAACTATGACAAATTTATTGTAGTTAAAGACGCTCTTTCCAAAATTGAGGAGGTGTACGCGTAATGGTCGCTCAGGATATTATTGTAAAGCCCATCGTTACGGAGAAAAGCATGGGGCTGCTGGCGGACAATAAGTACACTTTCAGAGTAGCTAAATCGGCGGGCAAAATTGAAATAGCCAAAGCAGTGGAGGAGCTTTTCAATGTTGATGTCGCCCGAGTAAACACAATGCACGTCAGAGGGCGCAGGAAGAGAATGGGCAAGTATGAGGGCGTTACGCCGAGCTGGAAAAAAGCGATAGTTACGCTTGCCGATGGTTCTAAGACAATAGAATTCTTTGACGGAATGATGTAAACGAGGTTTGAGGATTTAGGTTTGAGGGTTTTGGTTTTAGATATAACTCCCGCCGCCTAATCTCGTTAATGAGTATGTTCTACTAATTCGAGGAGGTATTATAATGGCTGTTAAATCATATAAGCCAACGACCCCTTCAAGGCGTCAGATGACTGTTACCGATTACAGCGTTCTTTCCAAGGTTGAGCCGGAAAAAAGCTTGCTGAAGCCCCTTAAAAAGAAAGCCGGCAGAAACAGCTACGGAAGAATCACGGTTCGCCACAGGGGCGGAGGAAACAGAAGAAAATACAGGGTAATTGATTTCAAGAGAAATAAGCACGGCATGAACGCTACGGTGTTAACCCTTGAATACGACCCGAACAGAAGCGCGTTTATCGCATTGGTTCAATATGAGGACGGCGAGAAACGATATATTATAGCTCCTAACGGCTTATCTGTCGGCGATGTGATAAGCTCCGGCGCAGGCTCGGATATAAAGCCGGGCAACGCACTTAAAATGAGCGACATTCCCGTTGGTACTTTTATCCACAATGTAGAGCTTCACCCCGGCAAGGGAGCGCAGCTTGTAAGGTCGGCGGGAAATATGGCGCAGCTTATGGGTAAAGAGGGCGCATACGCGCTGGTTAGGCTTCCCTCGGGAGAGATGAGGAAGATTGAATCCGGCTGTATGGCTACTGTAGGGCAGGTTTCTAATATTGACCATGAGAATATCAACGTAGGCAAGGCGGGAAGAACGCGCCATATGGGAATCCGCCCGACGGTTCGCGGCTCGGTTATGAACCCTTGCGACCACCCTCACGGCGGAGGAGAGGGTAAATCTCCGATTGGACGCCCGGGTCCTGTTACTCCTTGGGGTAAGCCCGCGTTGGGTTATAAGACGAGAGACAAGAAAAACAAGTCCGATAAATTTATTGTTAAGAGAAGAAACGCGAAATAGCGTGCGTGGGAGCAAGAGCGGGGAGCTGGAGGCTAGGGCTTTTATAAAACTCAGATTTCAGCTTTCAAGACTTAAGCCTCAATTAACAGGAGGGTAATTATGAGCAGAAGCGTAAAGAAAGGACCTTTTATACAGGAGGCTCTTTTAAAAAGAATTATCGCCATGAATGAAGCGGGCGAAAAGAAAGTTCTTAAAACATGGAGCAGGGCTTCTACCATATTCCCGGATTTTGTCGGGCATACGGTCGCCGTTCATGATGGCAGAAAGCATGTTCCCGTTTATGTTACCGAGGATATGGTAGGTCACAAATTCGGCGAATTTGCTCCGACGAGGACCTACAAGGGTCACGCGGGGTCAAAAACCTCCAACACGGCAAAAGGCAGGTAGGCAGTACAGTTAACGGTTAGCATTGACTAATGTTAACTCCGAAAGGAATGAAATAAATGGAAGCCAGAGCATATTTGAAAAATACTCGGATTGCGCCAAGAAAGGTTCAGATTGTTCTTGACCTTATCAGAGGTAAGGATATTGAAAACGCAACGGCGATTTTAAAGCATACGCCTAAAGCCGCCTGCGAGCATTTATTAAAGCTTTTAAACTCAGCCGTGGCAAACGCGGAGCATAATCACGGAATGGACAGGGATTTCCTTTATGTTTCGGAATGTTTTGTCAGCCCCGGACCGATTATGAAAAGGATTATGCCAAGGGCGCACGGCAGAGCTTTCCGCATCAACAAGAGAACTTCTAATGTTACGCTTGTTGTCAGTGAAAAATTGTAACGCAATCAAGTGCAGGCGGGGCGTGGAACAAATACGGCGCGGACTTGCAGGAAAGGGTGGTTATTTTTAATGGGACAAAAGGTTAATCCGCACGGCTTACGGGTTGGAATTATTAAAGATTGGGATTCGCGTTGGTTTGCTAATAAGGCGACCTTCGGAGACACCTTGGTTGAAGATTACAACATCCGCGAGCTTATTAAAAAAGAGCTTTATGCGGCGGGGATTCCCCGTATAGAAATTGAGAGGTTTGCCGATAAGGTTAGAGTTCATATTCATTGCGCGAAGCCCGGTATCGTTATCGGTCGCGGCGGCGAGAATGTTGAAAAGGTGCGTTTGAAGGTCGAGAAGATGATAAGTAAGACGGTGTTAATCAACATCGTTGAGGTAAAATCACCCGATTTAAGCGCGCAAATTGTAGCCGAAAGCATTGCCGCTCAGCTTGAAAACAGAGCTTCTTTCAGACGCGCGATGAAGCAAGCAATCGGCAGAGCGATGAAATTGGGCGCAAAGGGTATTAAAACCAGAGTTTCGGGTCGCTTGGGCGGTGCTGAAATTGCACGCTCCGAGAGCTATAATGAGGGAACAATTCCTCTTCAGACGATTCGCGCGGACATAGATTACGGCACTGCGGAAGCCCACACGACCTACGGACGCTTAGGCGTTAAGGTTTGGATTTATAAAGGCGAGGTTCTCAAAGGCGATGTTGACGCGGCTAAGGCGCGCGCGGCATTATCCGCGGCAGGCACTGAAAAGCCGGAAAGAAAAAAACGCCCCGATAACAGGAACAGGGGCGGCGGCGACAGACCGCGCAACAATTACGGCGGCGGCAGAGGCGGCGGAGGCTTTAACAACAGAGACGGCGGAAGAACAGGCTCTTCAAATAATAACGCCGGAAGAGGAGGAGGTTCGTCTAATGCTACTTCCTAAAAGAGTGAAATACAGGCGCGTTCACAGGGGCAGGATGAGAGGGCAGGCTACCAGAGGCAATACCGTTTCAAACGGCGAATTCGGATTGCAGGCTCTTGAACCTTCTTGGATTACGTCAAACCAAATTGAAGCAGCCCGTATCGCGATGACCCGTTATATAAAAAGAGGCGGTCAAGTTTGGATTAAAATTTTCCCCGACAAGCCGGTAACGGAAAAACCCGCCGAAACACGAATGGGTTCGGGTAAAGGTTCGCCCGAGTATTGGGTTGCGGTTGTAAAGCCGGGCAGAGTTATGTTTGAAATATCCGGCGTACCCGAGGAAACCGCACGCGAGGCTATGCGCCTTGCAATGCACAAGCTCCCCGTAAAGTGTAAGTTTGTTACACGGGCGGAGCAAGGAGCGAAAGCGTAAATCTGAAAAGCTTTGCTTTACAAAACGCGGGTTTCGGGACATTGCTTGAAACGCCGCAGCATGTAAGAAAGGGTGGTTAATATTATGAAAGCTGCCGAAGTCAGGGATATGTCAGCGTTGGAGCTTGACAATAAGTTAATCGATTTGAAAAAAGAGCTTTTCGCGCTTCGTTTTCAACATGCGGTTAATCAGCTTGAAAATCCTACACGTATAAAAGTGGTAAAAAAAGACATCGCCCGAGTTAAGACAATTATGCGCGAACGCGCACTTAATCAGTAGAAAGGGAGGAACTCGAAAAATGTCTGAAAAAGCATCGGTAAGAAACCTTAGGAAAACCAGAGTGGGTAAGGTTGTTTCAAATAAAATGGACAAAACGATTGTTGTTGCTATAGTTGACAGCGTGGCGCATCCGCTTTATAAGAAGATTATCAAAAGAACAATTAGGCTCAAAGCGCACGATGAAAACAACACCTGCGGCATCGGAGACAGGGTTGAAATAATGGAAACCCGTCCGCTATCCAAGGATAAGCGGTGGAGATTAGTTAAGATTATCGAAAAAGCGAAATAAATCCAATTGAAAATTGACAGCGCGCAAAAAACAATGCTCTGATTGTTATTTGTTATTTGTTAATTGTTAATTGAAAGAGAGGGGATTTGCGCTGTGGTACAGATGCAGACTTATTTAAAAGTCGCCGATAATACAGGGGCTAAGGAAATCATGTGTATCAGGGTTCTTGGCGGCACTCGCAGGAGATACGCCAATATCGGCGATGTCATAGTAGCCTCGGTAAAGAAAGCGGCACCCGGCGGTGCTGTGAAAAAGGGCGATGTGGTAAAGGCGGTAATTGTGCGCTCGGCTAAGGGGCTTCGCCGCGAAGACGGGACGTATATTCGTTTTGACGAGAATGCTGCCGTTATTATAAAAGAAGATAAAAATCCGAGAGGGACTCGTATATTCGGTCCCGTCGCTCGTGAGTTAAGGGAGAAAGATTACCTTAAAATCTTGTCCCTCGCTCCCGAAGTGCTTTAGGGAAGGAGCGGGGAAATGAAGAATAAATTACACGTAAAAACAGGAGATACGGTGATTGTCCTGTCCGGTAAGGATAAGGGTAAAAAAGGTAAGGTTTTAGAGGTATCAACGAAGGAGAGCAAAGTAATCGTTGAGAATATTAATATCGCTAAAAAGCACCTTAAACCGCAGAGAATGGGTCAAGCAGGCGGAATTGTAAAGGTAGAGGCTCCTTTGTACGCTTGTAAGGTTATGGCTGTATGTCCTAAATGCGGAAAACCGACAAGGCTCGCTCACAAAATAGAAGCAAACGGCGAAAAATCCAGAGTTTGCAAGCACACTGACTGCCAAAAAGAATATTAAGGAGGGAGAAACTGTTATGGCGTCAAATTTAAAGGAACTTTACACGAATACCGCGTCTCCCGCTTTAATGAAGCAATTCGGATATAAAAGCGTTATGCAAATCCCTAAAATTGAAAAGGTAGTCGTAAATGTCGGAGCCGGAGAGGCTAAGGATAACGCGAAGATGATTGAGGCTATTATGAACGATTTGGCTTTGATTACCGGGCAAAAGCCGGTTATCTGCCGCGCTAAGAAATCGGTCGCTAACTTTAAGCTCCGCGAGGGTATGCCGATTGGCGTTAAGGTGACACTCAGAAGCGAGAGAATGTACGAGTTTTTAGACAGGCTTTTTAACGTAGCGTTTCCGAGGGTTCGTGACTTTAGGGGGATTAGCCCCAACTCCTTTGATGGCAGAGGAAACTATTCCACGGGTATTAAAGAGCAGCTTATTTTCCCCGAAATTGTTTATGATAAAATCGACAAGGTAAGGGGTATGGATATAAACATCATCACCACCGCCAATACGGATGAAGAAGCCAAGCTTTTGCTTGAGCTTATGGGTGCGCCTTTCGCAAGCGCGGGCGCGGGCAGATAATTCGGAAAGGAATGAACTGAAAATGGCTAAAAAAGCGATGAAGCTTAAACAGCAAAGAACTCCTAAATTTTCCACAAGAGCTTATAACAGATGTAAAATCTGCGGCAGACCGCACGCTTATCTCAGAAAATTCGCCATTTGCCGTATCTGCTTTAGGGAGCTTGCTCACGATGGGCATATTCCGGGGGTAAAGAAAGCAAGCTGGTAATTTAGTTATCGGGAAATAGTAGTTAAGTTAGTTAGCAGTACTGCTGACGGCAGGTATTATTTTCCAGCCACAAAAAGAGGAGGTTGCAGTGTATGCAGATTACAGATGCGATAGCGGATTTGTTAACCCGGATACGCAACGCGAATTCCGCGAAGCACTCTACGGTTGACGTTCCCGCTTCTAATATGAAAAAAGCGATTACTCAAATCCTTGTTGACGAGGGATATTTGAGGAGCTACCAGATTATTGACGACGGCAAGCAGGGGATTATAAGAATCACCCTTAAATACGGCGAAAATAAATCAAAGGTTATAACGGGCTTGCGCCGTGTTTCAAAGCCGGGCTTGCGTATTTATTCAAGCTGTGAGGATATGCCCAAGGTAATGAAAGGGCTTGGCGTTGCCATTATTTCAACGTCCAAGGGTGTTATGACCGATAAAAAAGCGAGAGCGCAGGGCGTGGGCGGAGAAGTCCTCGCGTTTGTGTGGTAAAAAGGAGGAACGCAATATGTCACGTATAGGCAGAAAACCGATTGGCGTTCCGGCGGGAGTTGACGTTAAAATCGATGGAAGCGTTGTTACCGTAAAAGGTCCTAAGGGTACGCTTTCAAATACGTTTAATTCCGCTCTGGGGATAAGCTTATCGGACAACGTAATTACCGTTGAACGCCCGAGCGACAATAAAGAACACAGAGCCTTGCACGGTCTTACCAGAACGCTGATTGGCAATATGGTTGAGGGCGTTACGAACGGCTACTCCAAAACGCTTGAAGTTGAGGGCGTTGGTTACCGCGTTGCAAAGCAGGGCAAAAGCTTGGTGATGAATTTAGGCTTTTCTCATCAGGTTAAGATGCTGGAGGTTGATGGGATTACCATTGATGTACCATCGCCGAATAAAATCGTAATTAACGGGATTGATAAGCAAAAGGTCGGTCAGTTTGCGGCAGAGGTTCGCGAAAAGAGACCTCCCGAACCGTATAAGGGCAAGGGTATACGCTATGCGGGCGAACGTATTGTTCGCAAGGAAGGCAAGGCGGGCAAGAAGAAATAATTGCCGATTTAATATACGGTTGGCAACTAGTATAAATCCTGCATATAGGGGAATGGGACAGCCGGTGAGGATTTGATTATAATTGGCAGGCTACTATTTTCCGTTTAATAAGGAGTTGTGTTTGAATGATAAAGCAGTTTGACAGGAGAACCGCCAGAGCTAAAAGACAAAAGCGTGTACGCGCTAAAATAAGCGGAACGGCGGCTTGTCCGCGTTTAAACGTGTTCCGCTCGTCTAAGCATATCTATGCTCAGATTATAGATGATACCGCAGGTGTTACCATAGCGGCGGCTTCGTCCCTTGATAAGGGTTTCGAGGGCAGCGGCGGAAACAAAGAGGGCGCGTTTAAGGTCGGCTCAAAGCTTGCCGAAGCAGCTTTGGCGAAGGGCGTTAAGGATGTCATTTTTGACCGCGCCGGATACCTTTACCACGGGCGTGTTGCAGAGCTTGCCGAAGGCGCAAGAAAAGGCGGATTAAACTTCTAGTTGAGAAAGGAATACGGAATTATGGCTAAAGTAAACTCAAAAATAGACCCCGCCGGACTTGAATTGACCGAAAAGGTTGTCGCCGTTAACAGGGTAGCTAAGACTGTTAAGGGCGGTCGTATTTTCAAGTTTGCCGCTTTGGTGGTTGTGGGTGACGGCAACGGAATTGTAGGCTTCGGCTTAGGTAAATCGGGAGAAGTTCCCGATGCGATTCGCAAGGGCATAGACGATGCTAAGAAAAATTTAATTAAAATATCGCTTAGGGGCTCTACCATTCCCCATGAAATTATCGGTAAATTCGGCGCGGGCAGAGTTTTGATGAAGCCTGCCGCTCCGGGTACGGGAGTTATTGCGGGCGGTCCTGTGAGGGCGGTTGTCGAAACTGCGGGGATTAAGGATATAAGGACGAAGTCCTTACGCTCCAACAATGCCTGTAATGTTGTACGCGCTACCATGGACGGCTTATCCAGATGCCGAAGTGCTAAGGAAGTGGCGCAAACCAGAGGTAAGTCCGTAAAAGAAATATTAGGTTAGGGGGAGCGGTAAATTATGCTTAAAATTAAGCTTGTAAAAAGTCTTGCCGGCTGCAAAAAGCCGCAGGTGCTGACGGCGTATTCCCTCGGTCTCAGGAGAGTCGGTATGACCGCCCAGCAGCCGGACAATGCGGCGACAAGAGGGAAAATCGCTAAGATTTCACATCTTGTACAGGTTAACAATTAACTGCTTTTGTTAAATGTTGACTGTTAATTGTTAATTGTTTACGGGAAAGGATGGAAGCCAGATGAAAATTCATGAATTATCCCCTGCCGCCGGTTCAAAAAAGTGTGTAAAAAGAGTCGGCAGAGGTCATGGCTCGGGTTGGGGCAAGACTGCGGGAAAGGGTCATAAGGGTCAAAACGCGCGCTCGGGCGGCGGTGTCCGTGTAGGTTTTGAGGGCGGGCAGATGCCTCTTAAAAGAAGAATTCCCAAGAGGGGCTTTAATAACAGCGTATTCGCTACCGTTTATGCCGTTGTCAATGTTTCCTCGCTTGAGATTTTTAATGAGGGTACGGTTGTTGACACGGAGCTTTTAATAGCTTCCGGGATTATAAAAAAGGTTTACGACGGAGTTAAAATTCTCGGCAAAGGCGATATTACCAAAAATCTTACCGTTAAAGCCGCCGCTTTTTCGGGGACTGCAAAAGAAAAAATTGAGAAAGCCGGCGGGAAAGCCGAGGTGATTTAAGGGTGTTTACAACGCTTAAAAACGCATGGAAGGTGCCGGAACTGCGAAAAAAGCTTATCTACACGATGATGATTATTTTAATCTTCAGAATCGGGTGCTATATTACCGTTCCGTTCCTTGACCCCGATATTGTCGCCTCTATGTTTGAGGGTGCGGGCGGCACGATTATGGATTACTTTGATACTCTTTCGGGCGGCGCGCTTTCTCAAGGTTCGCTGTTCGCGCTGTCTATTCAGCCTTATATCAATGCCTCCATTATCATGCAGCTTCTCACCTACGCCCTGCCTGTTTTGGAGAATATGCAAAAAGAGGGCGAAGAGGGCAGGAAGAAAATTCAAAAAATCACCGCTTTTGTGGCGTTGGGAATTTCTCTTGTCATGTCTTACGCTTATTATGTAACCCAGCGCGGTTCGGGTGCGGTTTTGTATACGCCTGCGGCGCACGGACTAGCAGGTTGGTTTGCGGGTGCAGTTATCGTTGCTTCTTTTACGGCGGGT
Source organism: Oscillospiraceae bacterium (assembly GCA_009777725.1). Taxonomy (GTDB): domain Bacteria; phylum Bacillota; class Clostridia; order Oscillospirales; family Ruminococcaceae; genus UBA946. The sequence continues at coordinate 85,920 of WRLG01000004.1, forward strand.
GCTATGCTTGTCGTGTGGCTCGGCAACACCGCGAATCAAAAAGGAATTGGAAACGGCATCTCTGTTATACTTTTTGCGGGTATAGTTGCACGCGGTCCGGACGCTATTTTCTCAATGATTTCGCTTGCTATGGTTAATCCGGCGCAATATGCGTTTATTGTTCCTCTTGTGCTTATTATATTTGTTTTGATGATAGGCTTTATCGTGTTTATGAACGAATCGGAGAGACGGATTCCCATACAGTATGCCAAAAGAGTTGTCGGAAGAAAGCAGTATGGCGGTCAAAGCACGCATATTCCGATTAAAATTGCGATGAGCGGCGTTATGCCCATTATCTTTGCTATGGCGATTATGGCGTTGCCGTCTACCATTGCAATGTTCGCGCCGCCGCCTGTTCCCATGGAGGGCGTGGAATTTACTTTTTGGCAGAACTTTTATATTGGGTTTTTGAACTTTTTCAGCTACCAAAGCCCATGGTACGGAGTACTTTATTTCCTTTTAATTATCGCGTTTAACTATTTTTACGTTTCAATGCAGTACAACCCGATTGAAATGGCAAATAACCTAAGGCAGAATAACGGCGCGATTCCGGGAATACGTCCCGGAAAGCCTACCAGTGATTTTATAAGAAAGGTTCTTTCAAAGATTACTTTAGTGGGCGCGGTCTTTTTAGGTGTAATTGCTATTTTCCCGATTCTTACAAATGCGGCGTTCCCCGAGCTCAATATCGCAATGGGCGGTACATCGATTTTGATTATCGTAAGCGTTGTGCTTGAAACGGTCAGAACGCTTGAATCTCAAATGATGATGCGCCACCATAAGGGCTTCTTGGAATAAGCTTTAAGGAAGCTCAAAATAACAGGACCATAGTGCATGGTAATAATGATGAAAGTGTGGTAAGGGTTATGAATTTGATTTTATTGGGAGCTCCCGGTTCGGGCAAAGGAACTCACGCTGAATTTATCAGCGAAAGCTTGGGCATACCGCAGATTTCTACCGGCAATATATTGCGCGAGGCGGTTAAAAACGGCACGGAAAGCGGTCTGAAAGCAAAGAGCATTATGGAAGCGGGCGGGCTTGTGCCGGATGAAATTGTTATAGGCGTATTAAAGGACAGGATTGCGGGTGCTGATTGTAAGGACGGGTATATTTTGGACGGATTCCCCCGCAATGTCGCTCAAGCGAAGGCGTTGGAAGAAATGGGAATTACAATTGACAGAGTGATTAACATTGAAGTCCCCGATGAAAAAATTCGGCAAAGGCTTTCGGGTCGCAGGGTTTGCGAGGGATGCGGAGCTTCTTACCATGTTGAATACAAGCCTACCAAAAAAGACGGCGTTTGCGATAAATGCGGCGGCGCGGCAGTTCTTCGTAAGGACGATGCTCCCGAAACCGTTATTGAAAGGCTGAAAACCTACCATGAGCTAACCTCTCCTCTTATTGAGTTTTATGAAAATAAAGGAAAGCTTCACAAGGTTACGGGACAGGAGGATGTTGGCGACACTAAAAAACTAGTGTTAGATGCCATTAACGCTTAAAAGAATGGTCATAAATTATGATTAAGATTAAATCCAAATCCGAGCTGGAGAAGATGCAAAGGGCTAGCATTATTGCCGCAAACGCTCTCCATCTCGGGGGACGGTCGCTAAAGCCGGGCATGACGACATTTGAGCTTAGCAGGATTATCCACGACTATATAGTCCGGCGCGGCGCGAAGCCTTCCTTTCTGGGGTACGAGGGTTTTCGCGGCTCGGCGTGTATTTCGGTCAACGATGTGGTGATTCACGGTATACCGTCAACCAAGACAAAGCTTAAAGAGGGCGACATAGTAAGTATTGACGTAGGCGCGTATATTGACGGCTTTCACGGCGATACGGCTTACACTTTCCCTGTCGGAAAAATTTCTGAGGAAGCTGCGCGCTTGATTAAGGCTGCCGAGGATTGCCTTTACGCCGCTATCAGTAAGACTTTAGCGGGGAACAGGGTCGGCGATATTAGCTACGCTATAGAAAACCACTGCGCTAAGAACGGCTATTATGTGGTAAAGGAATATATCGGTCACGGCGTGGGGCGTGAGCTGCACGAAGACCCGGAAGTTCCGAATTACGGTAAGCCGGGTATGGGACCGAGGCTTGCAAACGGTATGACATTGGCTATAGAACCGATGGTGAATATAAAGGGAAGCGAAGTTGTGACTTTAAAGGATGGCTTCACCGTTGTTACAAAATCGGGTTCTCTTTCGGCGCATTTTGAGCATACCGTTGTGATTAGCCCTAACGGTCCTGTCATCCTTACCAAGCCGACTATATAAATTTTACTCGTTAAGGAGTATATGAGGTGTCTTTGTGGAGGTTAGGGTCGGGACGGTTGTTAAATCCGGCGCGGGTCGGGATAAGGGATTGTTTATGGTTGTAACGGCGGTTGAAGGAGATTTTGCTTATATCGCCGATGGGAAACTGCGAAAATTAGACAGTCCTAAAAAAAAGAGAATAAAACACCTAAAAGTTACCAATACTTTTTTAGATACAGTCAATCTTACTAATAAAGCTTTAAGAACATTTATAGCTCGGCTGTAACCCTCCCGTCTACCAAGAGGATTACACCGATTAAGCCGCAGTTATCAATGAAATAATTGTTAATTGTTAACTGTTAATTGTCAATTATCAAAGAGGGGGGTATATGCTTGCCTAAGGAAGATGTAATAGAAATTGAAGGTATTGTTAAAGAAGCTCTGCCTAACGCGACCTTTCAAGTTGAGCTGGCTAACGGACATAAAATATTGACCCATGTTTCGGGCAAACTTCGGATGAATTATATAAGGATAGTTCCGGGCGATAAAGTAACCGTTGAAATGTCGCCTTACGATTTAACTAAGGGCAGAATTACATGGAGAGCGAAATAATTAACAGTTAACAAACAGTTAACGGTTGATGGTTAATTATTTAAGGAGGATTTGTTATGAAGGTTAGACCTTCGGTTAAGCCGATGTGTGAAAAATGCAAGATTATCAGAAGAAAGGGCAGAGTTATGGTAATCTGCGAAAATCCTAAGCATAAACAAAGACAAGGATAAGCAAAAGTTACGGTTAAAAGCATGAATTGATTTAATTCAATTGTTAACGAACAAATGGAGGTGTATTTATGGCACGTATTGCCGGCGTTGACCTGCCTAAAAATAAAAGAATTGAGATTGGCTTAACTTATATTTACGGGATAGGTCGCAAAACTGCGGAAACCATTATTTTGAACACAGGCTTGAATCCGAATGCGAGAGTTAAGGATTTAAATGAAAGCGATGTTGCCAAGCTTCGTGAGTACATTGACCACAATGTAATGGTTGAGGGCGATTTAAAGAGGAATGTTGACCTTAATATTAAAAGGCTGGTTGACATTGGTTGTTATAGGGGTATCCGCCACAGAAAAGGACTACCGGTAAGAGGACAGCGGACAAAAACCAACGCCAGAACCCGCAAGGGTCCCGCAAAAACGATTGCTAACAAGAAGAAATAATTTATAAACGGCGGCTTAAGCTTTACGGGGGCGGCGGTGTAATGACAGCCTTTTCCGCGTTAAACATTGTCACGCCTGCCGTATTATCAATGAAAGGAATGAAATATTAAAATGGCTCAGGTTAAAGGGAAAAAGACAGCTGTAAGAAGACGCCGTGAGCGCAAAAACATCGAGAGCGGCGCGGTTCATATACAGTCTACTTTCAATAACACGATTGTTACCGTAACAGATACGCAGGGTAACGCCATTTCGTGGGCTTCCTCGGGCGGATTGGGCTTTCGCGGCTCAAAAAAATCAACGCCCTTCGCAGCGCAAACAGCCGCTGAAACAGCCGCTAAAGCCGCTATGGAGCACGGGCTTAAATCAGTTGAGGTATATGTAAAAGGACCGGGCTCGGGGCGCGAGGCGGCGATTAGAGCTTTGCAGACCGTAGGTCTTGAAGTGAAGATGATTAAAGACGTTACGCCTATACCGCATAACGGTTGCCGTCCTCCTAAGAGAAGACGCGTGTAGTCCGAATCTCACAGAAAGGAATGAAATTTACAATGGCAGTAAACAGAGAGCCTATTTTAAAGAAATGCAGAACCTTGGATATATCACCGATGGTAATGGGCGCGGCGAAGTCTTCCAACAGGAATCCGGGGGCTAATTCCAGAAAAAAGGTTTCGGAATACGGGCTTCAGCTAAAGGAAAAGCAGAAGCTGAAGTTTATATACGGAGTTCTTGAAAAGCCGTTTTTTCGTTATTTTGAGCTTGCCGGAAAAATGGAAGGCAAGACGGGCGATAACCTTGTTACCATTTTAGAATCCAGACTTGACAATGTTGTTTTCAGAATGGGGCTTGCTTTAACCAGACGTGAATCACGCCAGCTTGCCACTCACGGGCATTTCCTCGTTAACGGCGCGAAGGTGGATATACCCTCTTACCGCGTTAAAGCGGGGGATACAATTGCGTTAAGGGATAAGAGCAAGCAGAGTGCTAAATTTAAAGATGTGGCGGAGCAGACTAAGGGAAGATTGGTTCCGGGATGGCTTGACCTTAACAGAGAGGGCTTTTCCGCTTCAATTACCCGCGCGCCCTTGATTACCGATTTAGACTATGAGTGTCAGCCTCACCTTATCGTTGAGTTGTACTCTAAATAATATACTTGGATATGCCGGAAAGGGAATGAATATATGCTTGAAAGAATTGAAAAGCCGGAAATTGATACCGTTGAGCTTAAATCCAACGGGACATACGGCAGGTTTTCCGTTTCTCCGTTGGAGCGCGGTTACGGGCATACTTTGGGCAACAGCTTAAGAAGAGTTCTTCTCTCATCACTTCCGGGCGTGGCTGTTACGTCTGTGAAGATTGACGGTATCCACCATGAATTGTCTACCATTCCGGGCGTTAAGGAAGATGTTACCGAAATTATCCTTAACATCAAGGGACTTACCGCAAAGCTTTACGGCGAGGGACCTAAGACAATCTGCATTGATGCTGAGGGCGAATGTGATATTACCGCCGGAGATATAAAAACCGACTCAGAGGTTGAAATTTTAGTTCCGGAAATGCACATAGCAACCTTAGGCAAGGATGCCAAGCTTTATATGGAAATTACCATAGATAAAGGGCGGGGCTACGTTGCCGCTGAAAAGAACAAGCAGATTTTTAATTTCAGTATTGATACCATAGCCGTGGACTCAATTTATACGCCCGTATTAAAGGTGAACTATCAAGTCGAGGATACGCGGCTTGGTCAGGTTACGGATTATGATAAGCTTATTCTTGAAGTGTGGACGGATGGAGTCGTCTCCGCTAAGGAAGCTGTATCGCAGGCAGCCAACCTCCTCATTGAGCATCTGAAGCTCTTCGTTGAGCTTTCCGATGAATCCGCAATCACTGAAATAATGGTTGAAAAGGACGATAAGGGTAAAGAAAAAATCCTTGAGATGACCATTGAGGAGCTTGACTTATCGGTGCGTTCATTTAATTGCTTAAAGCGAGCCGGTATAAATACTGTTGACGATTTAATCAATAAATCGGAAGAGGAAATGATGAAGGTTAGAAACTTGGGTAAAAAATCTTTCGATGAGGTAAAGGAAAAACTTCAGTCTTTGGGGTTTGATTTGAGCTCTGAGGAAGAAACGTAATACTCATTTTGAACTAAATATCCAACCGCATTTTAGTTTGAACGAGTATGAACGGTTAACTGAAAAAAAGGAGTGATTATAAGTGCCGGGAACAAGAAAATTGGGAAGAGCCACAGACCACAGGCGGGCAATGCTCCGCGCTATGGTAACATATCTTTTGGAGAACGGTAAAATAGAAACCACTGTTACAAGGGCTAAGGAAGTACGCTCTATGGCTGAAAAAATGGTCACCACAGCCAAAACGAACAACCTGCACTCGCGGCGGCAGGTTCTTGCTTATGTTACAAAAGAGGATGTTGTTAAGAAGCTGTTTGACGATATAGCCCCCCGCTATAGCGAGCGCAACGGCGGATATACAAGGATTATAAAAATCGGTCCGCGCCGCGGGGATGCTGCGGAGATGGCGATTATTGAGTTGGTTTAGTTTATTAATACAGGGCTTTCGCTTTAATGGGGGCGGAAGCCTTTTCCGCACTTAGACGTTGAACGGCGCGCCGGAGGCACGGCACTCTCAACCAGAGGAAGCCTATAATTATTACAATAAAACATATATAATTAATTACTTGCAATTCATCTGAAAATAGTGTATACTTTAAACATAACAAATAAAAAAACCCTCCTCTCTCTAAAATATTTTTTATTAAAGGCGAGCTTATGCTCGCTTTTGCTTTTATATCAGAACCCCAAATAAATTTGTTTAACCTATTGACAACAAGCCTGCCGTATGGTATAATATAACTTGTATTTTATATAGTGAAGTTAACAGCTTCTAAAGGTAAAGGCTGTTAATCGGCAAAGGAGGTTAACAATATGGCAGTGCCTAAGAATAAGGTGTCTAAGTCAAGGCGGGATAAGCGGCGTTCATCTGTTTGGAAGCTGGAAACGCCTTCGTTTACGCGGTGCTCAAACTGCGGGGAGCTTGCGGCTTCTCATAAGGTATGCAAGAATTGCGGGTTCTATAAGGGCGTTGAAGTAATAAGTGTTGGCGACTAAATGTTTTATACTCCTTGGCGGACAGCAAAAATCCACGCAAGCCGGCAAAATTGAGCCGTTAAGGAGCATAGATAGGACAAAGTTTTTCGCTTTGTCCTATGCGATTTTTTATGCTGAAAGAGATTTTTATGGCTGTTAAAATAAAGGCTCTGCAGGAAGCTTCACCCGCTGATTCTGCGGGTGTTAGGGCAGGCGATATTCTCGTTTCAATAAACGGGCAGGCGATTTCCGATGTTTTGGATTATATGTTTTATTCCTCCGAGGAGGAAGCCTGCTTATCGCTTATCCGTGGCGAAGAAGAAATCCTTGCGGTTGTAAAAAAATCCGAATACGAGGATTTAGGGCTTATATTTGACTCGTTTTTGCTTGACGAAAAGCAAAGCTGTAATAATAACTGTGTTTTTTGCTTTATCGACCAAAACCCTGCGGGGATGCGCGAAACAATCTATTTTAAAGATGATGATGCACGGCTTTCGTTTTTACAAGGCAACTATGTAACCTTAAACGGTCTTGACAGTTCGGATATAGACCGAATGATTAAAATGCGCCTAAGTATAAACATCTCCGTGCATACGACAAATCCCGCGCTTAGATGCAGGATGATGAACAACCGCTTCGCAGGTGAAAAGCTGAACTACTTAAACCGCCTCTTTAATTCGGAAATCAAAATGAACTGCCAAATTGTGCTCTGCCCCGGTCTTAACGATGGCGATGAACTGGTTCGGACGCTGACGGATTTGGGCGGGATGTATCCTGCTGTACAGAGCATAGCCGTAGTCCCCGTTGGGCTGACGAAGCACAGAAACGACCTTTATGAGCTTACGGGATTTGATGAGCATAGCGCGAAAAGCGCGTTAAAAACAATAGAGCGGTTTCAAAAATTGTTTTTATCTGAATACGGAACAAGGCTTGTCTTTGCCGCCGATGAGCTTTACCTTAAAGCAAACCTGCCTTTTCCCAAGGGTCGGTTCTATGAGGATTACTGCCAGTTTGATAACGGGGTCGGCATGGCGCGCTCCTTGATGGATGAGTTTAAGGACGAGCTTAAAAAAACCGTAATCGACAAATCGGTTAAACGTAACATATCGGTGGTAACAGGCATGGCGGCGGGAGATTTCATCACCAAGCTGACGAGCATGGTTACCCGAAAGCGGAAAAACATAAAGTGCAGGGTCTTTAAAGTAACGAATCATTTTTTTGGTGAAACGGTTACGGTCGCGGGGCTGTTAACGGCGCAGGATATGATAGCGCGCTTAGAGGGTCAAGACTTGGGAACAGAGCTTCTGATTTCGGAAGCCATGCTCAAAAAGGATTGCTCCCTGTTTTTAGACGGCTATACAATTGCCGAGGTTGAGGAACGCCTAAAAGTTAAAATAAGAACTGTACCGAATAGCGGAAGGGAATTTTTAAAAATGCTTATTGCAGGAGAGGAGGGTAAGAATTGATTTGTGTAACAGGGGATATTCACGGCGATTTGAGCCGTTTTAAGCATAAGAATATTAAGAAGCTGAAAAAAAATGATATATTAATCGTATGCGGCGATTTTGGGTTTTTATGGGATAATACGCTGAAAGAAAACCGTATACTGAAAAAAATCGGGCGTAAAAAATTTTACACTCTCTTTGTAGAGGGATGCCACGAAAATTATGACCTGCTCTCAAATTATCACGAGGACGATTTTTGCGGCGGTAAGGTAAACGTGATTTCCGGCAAGCTTTTGCACCTTAAAAGAGGCGGGATATACGAGCTTCAGGGGAAAACCTTTTTCGCTTTCGGCGGCGGGCAAACTAAAGAAATTGAGATTCGCAGAAACTCAAATACTTGGTATGAAGCCGAGCTTCCCGAACCCGAGGAAATCAAAAGCGCAGTCCAAAACTTAAAAGAACATAAAAGCGAGATTGATTACATCATAACCCACGAGCCCCCTGCGAGCGTTAAGGAATTTTTGGATTTTGAGCCGCGCCAAATCAGCTATATGCACACATTCTTTGATGCTATAAAAAACGATGTTGAATATAAAACATGGTTTTTCGGCAAGTGTCATAAAAACAAGGTAATTCCCCCTAAGTTTAGGTGCTTATTTGATGATGTTGAAATTATAGCTTAAAACGCCGGCGTTCTTTACCTCGCCGGCGTTTTTAATCGTCAATTGATTTAGACATACGGAGCATAACGCCGCAAACTGCCGCGCCTGAAATGATTGAGGTCAAAATAAAGAACCATCCGAAAACAGTCGCTCCCGTAAAGTGAGGGCTTCCGCTTATCATGAAAACCCCCGCCGCGACCGCCGCACCGAAAATCATAACCGTGATTGCCGCGCTTTTTTCTTTAACAAAATAAAGCATAAAAAATCCCGCAATAAAAGGGATTGCCGACAACTGCTGGGGGATGATTCTGTTTCCGATGTATAAGCTTTTCTCAAATTCAAACAGCGAGAAGAGCTTGAAAACCCCGGCGGCAAAGAGAGCCGCGCCTAAAAGGAATACGGGTGTTTTAACATCAACCTTAAAAGGCTCTTTGGGCGGCAACTCTTCGCCGAAAGGATTTTGATAAAATTCATAATTTTCGCGCTTCAGCTGTTCTATTTCGGTTTTCAACAGCTCAATTTTGTCTTGCTCCTCCGGGATTACTTTATAAGTTATTCTTTTTTTTCTTTTATTGAATTTCTTTATTGTAACTCCCATGGTCAGACCTCATCGGCAAGTGCCGCCTTCATCATGATGGCACATTCAAGCCGCTTTTTTTGAATCAAGCAGGAAAACCTGTGCGGCATACGAATATCGCCGTTAAAGATATAGTTGTTGGCGTTACAGCCCCCGCTGCAATAGAATTTTGCCCAGCAGTCAACGCAGTCCGATTTCGAGTAAATGTGACTGCCTGCAAAGGTTTTTTTCAATGCCTTATCCATCTCGCCGTCCAGAACGCTCCCCATTTTATATTCGGGGAAACCCGCAAATTGATGGCAAGGGTAGATGCCTCCGTCCGGCGTTACGGCTACGTATTCGCTTCCCGCCCCGCAGCCGCGCAGACGCTTAATGGCGCACGGTCCTTGGTCTAAGTCAAGCATGAAATGGAAAAAGTTAAAGCCCTTGCCCCGCTTTTTGTCGGCAAGTATTCTTTTGGCTAAAATCTCATACTCCGAAAAGATACGCGGCAAATCCCTGTCGCTCACAGCGCACGGCATATCCGGCTTCCCGATTACGGGCTCGATTGAAATCTGGTCGAAGCCCTGCTCGTAAAGGTGATAAACATCGGAGGTGAAATCAAGGTTATACTTTGTAAACGTACCTCTGATGTAGTAGTTTTCATGCCCTCTCCTGTCCGCCAGAGTTTTAAACTCGCTGATTGCCTTATCGTAACAGCCCGTGCCGTCCAGCCTCTTGCGGACACGGTCATTGGTTTCCTTTCGCCCGTCCAACGATAAGACTACGTTGGACATTTCCTTATTGATGAAGTTGATTTTTTCATCGTCAAGCAAAATTCCGTTGGTTGTTAGGGTAAAGCGGATAATTTTCCCTGCTCTTTTGCCCTTTGAGCGCGCGTATTCCGTAATCTTTTTGACAACCTCGAAGTTCATAAGCGGCTCGCCGCCGAAAAAGTCTATTTCAAGATTTTTTCGCTCTTTGGAATTTTTAATCAGGAAATCAATTGCTTTTTTACCGACCTTAAAGTCCATCGCGGCACATTCGTCAAAGCCGTATTTGCCCGCCTCGGCGAAGCAATACTCGCACCTTAGGTTGCAATCCTGCTCCACAATCAAGCACATCGCCTTTAGCGGAGCATCGGCTGATTGCTCGGTGAATTTCTCGTAATCGTCCTCGGAAAACAATGTCCCCGATTCGTGAAGCTTTCTTATTTCTTCATAACAGGTAATGATTTCCTCTTTATCGTAAAAACGCGAAAGCTTATTAGCCACCCTTTCCGAGCAGCTTGCTTCAAACGGCGGTGAAATATTGTCCAGCATATCATAAACCAGTTCGTCCACAACGTGAACGGCACCGCTGTTTATATCCAAAACGATATTATAGCCGCAAAGCTTATATTTGTGTATCATAAGAAAAGCCCCCCCTTATACGCTTGCAGGGAACGCAACCCGCGTCCCCTACAAAACCCGTTAAATAAAAACCCAATAGGGGCGGCAACCTGCCGCCCCTGCGAAACGCATGTAACAAGCCTTAAGCCGGAGATTTAAGCTTTTGGTTCTCTTGAACCTTGCTTTCGCATTTTTGATTCGCAACAGTGCAGGACGTTTTACAGGCGGACTGGCATGAAGCCTGACACTTGCCGCAGCCTCCCGTTTCGGCTGTTTCCTTTAGGTTAGCCTCATTTATGGTTTTTACGTGTTTCATAAAGCTTTACTTCCTTTCGTTCCTCTTTTTTCTCTTTTTCTTTCTTTTGTTTCGCTACGGCACTGTACGCCGTATACATATGATATTATACCATAATAAAAAACAAAAATCAACAGGAATTTTTTAAAATTTATTATATTCGTCATTTTGCATATATTTGCCCAAAATTATTAAAAATATTCGTCAATACAATTAACAAAATAAGCTTGACTTGAAAGGGTTATAAGTAGTAAACTATAATAAGAAGGAATAAGGACTAAGGATTAAGGAGGTTTTTTATATGCTTGAAGCAAGCTTCGGAGCAAAGTTTATCAAAGAGGGGTTTACATTTGACGATGTACTGCTTGTCCCCGCCGAATCCTCTTGCACGCCCGACATGGTAAATGTCTCCACCCGTCTGGCGGGGGACATTATGCTCAATACCCCCATTGTAACCGCCGCTATGGATACCGTTACGGAAACCAAAATGGCAATTGCCATAGCCCGGGAGGGTGGGGTCGGAATCATACATAAGAATATGACGATTGAAAAGCAAGCGGATGAGGTCGATAAGGTAAAGCGTTCGGAAAACGGCGTTATAGTCAACCCCTTTTCTCTTACGGCGGACAGACTTGTCAAGGAAGCAAACGACCTTATGGGTAAATACAGAATCTCCGGCGTGCCGATTGTAGACGGTGACGGCAAGCTGAAGGGAATCCTTACCAATCGTGACCTAAGGTTTTTGGAGGATTTTGACATTCCGATAAACGAAGTAATGACTAAAGACGACCTTATCGTAGCCCCGGTCGGCACAGACCTTAAAGCCGCTCAAAAGATATTAATGGAGCATAAAATAGAAAAACTCCCCATTGTAGACTCGAACGGAATATTAAAGGGGCTTATTACCATTAAGGATATAGAAAAAGCAGTGATGTACCCCAATTCCGCGCGCGATAAAGGGGGGCGGCTTCTTTGCGGGGCGGCAGTCGGTGTAAGCTCGTCTATGATGAAGCGCGCCGAAGCCTTGGCAAAAGCTCAGGTTGATTTTCTCGTCTTAGATTCGGCGCACGGGCATAACATAAACATTATAAACGCAGTATCGGAACTTAAAGGCGCGTTCCCCAAGCTCCCCATCGTTGCCGGAAATATAGCGACCGCCGAAGCCGCCGCGGCTTTGATTGAAGCGGGGGCGGACTGCCTAAAGGTCGGGATTGGACCGGGCTCGATTTGCACAACACGCGTTGTCGCAGGAATCGGCGTTCCGCAGATTACGGCGGTTTACGATGTCGCCTGCGTTGCCTCTAAGAAAGATATACCTGTTATAGCAGACGGCGGCATAAAATATTCGGGCGATATTGTAAAGGCTTTGGCGGCGGGCGCGAATGTCGTCATGCTGGGCTCGCTTTTGGCGGGTTGCGAGGAATCCCCGGGGGAGAGCGAAATTTATCAAGGCAGAAGATTTAAGGTTTACCGTGGAATGGGCTCCTTAGCCGCAATGACAAGCGGGGGGAATAATTCAAGTGACAGGTATTTCCAAGAGGATTCAAAGAAACTCGTCCCCGAGGGGGTAGAGGGCAGAGTTCCTTATAAGGGTTCGCTCTCCGATACCGTATTTCAGCTGGTGGGCGGCTTATGCTCCGGCATGGGGTATTGCGGTTGCGCGAATATAAGCGAGCTTCATTCTAAGGCTAAATTTATGAGGATTACCAATGCGGGGCTCAAAGAATCTCACCCGCACGATATTTACATCACCAAGGAAGCCCCCAACTACTCGGTGCAAATATAGTGAAAGGAGTATGCTCGTATTTATGCTCTTTACAGATTGCCATACTCATACCGTAAATTCGCCGGACGGGCTGATGACTGCGGAGGAGGCTGTTCAAGCCGCGCTCAAAATCGGTCTTGACGTAATTGCGTTAACGGACCATTGCGAGGCAAACCGATTTTTCTCCTCCGCTCATTACGGTGCTTCGCCGGGCGATTACAAGTTTGACATCTACGATTACAGTATACCCTTTGAACGCTCAATGCGCGACAATACGCTGGCAAAGAACCGTAACGAGGGGAAAATCACTGTCCTATGCGGCATTGAATTGGGACAGGCGACATTTGACGAGGGGCTTGCCGAATCAATCGCCTCCGATAAGCGGCTTGATTTCGTAATTGCCTCTATGCACCAGATTCCCGATAAGAAAGACTACGTGTCTGAGGATTTCGCCTTTATGGATTACGGCAAGGTGGATGTGCAAACGGCTTTGCGCGAGTATTTCGGTGAGCTTTATAAGCTGTGCCGCTGGGGGAAATTCGATGCGCTGGGTCATCTTACCTATACCCTGCGTTATATTGAGGGAGAATGGGGCTTAAAGCCCGACATGTCCGAGTATGAGGGTGTTATACGGGATTGCTTTAAGCTTCTTGCACAAAAGGGGCTGGGAATCGAGATAAACACAAGCGGCTTGCGCCAGAAATACGGCAAAACTTTCCCCGATTTAAGCTATATTAAAATGTTCCGCGAAGCAGGTGGCGAAATCGTTACGCTCGGCTCGGATGCTCACAATACTGCGGATTTAAGCAAAGGCATAAAAGAGGGAGCGGAGCTTGCTTTAGCGGCGGGCTTTAAGAGAATTTGTTATTTTAAGGAAAGAAAGCCTTATTTTGCAGATATATAACGAGGAGGCATTAAGGTGGAATATGAAAAGGGAGCTATACAGTCTGCGGCGGCTGTTTTGGCGGGCTTTATAAGCTGGAGCTTCTGCTTCGCGCTGTCGCTTGTTTTAGTTGCCTGCCTGCTCCTTGCCGCCGGCTCATACGCGGGCGGCAAGCTTCTTGACGAGCGCGGTATTGAGCAGATGGTTGAATCGGTTGATTTATTAAGCTTAAAGGCGGCTGATTTGCCCGACTTTATCCCGGGCGCGAAATCGTTGGAGCTCCCTCCCGAGGCTACTATTTTGGACGGTATTTACAGCGCGTCCTCCGCAAGCGGCTTGGAGCTTACCCGGGATGAAATACGCGATGCGCTGGAATCCTCCGAGCTTAACGGGCTTTTAACGGAACGCCTTGCAGGGCTGGCGGCTTACCTTGTAACAGGCGCGCCCCCGGAAATTCCCGAGCCCGATGAGCTGAAGCAGGTATTCATCGAAAGCTTGGACGTTATCGGAGCGGTTGCGGGCATTGATTTATCGGAAGCGGAAATCAATATGGTTTTAGATGAAATATCACAGGTGGAGCAGACTTTATCCGTCATTTCGGATATGACAACCCCCGAATCGGGCGGGATTTTGCCGCCTTTCCTAAAGAGCTTCATCTCCCCCGTTTTTACCGCAATATTCTCACTATGCGCGCTAGCCTCCGCCGTGCTGATTTTTATTGCGCGCGCCGACTTTTCATCGGGGCTTAAATGGTGCGGTGCTTCTTTTTTGGCGGCGGGCTTAGCGGTAAGCTCGGCAACCCTTGCCTTATCCTCCGGCTGGTTTTCGGACGTTAACGGGATTTTTAGGGTATTAACACAAGGCGTCTCCGTTGTCGTCGCGGATGACCTGTATTTTATCGGAACGGCTCTTTGCGCTGTCGGTTTAGTGTTCCTATTATTACCATTGATAAAAAAAATAGTAAAACAGCCTTGAATTTTGTGCATTTTTACATGTATTTTTACTGGACAAATCCTTTAAGTTGTGATATAATGTTATGAGTTATAGATTTAATTGATAATTTAAACACGGAGGTTTATACAATGGTTGATTTTAACAAGCGCAAGCAAGCCCTCAGAGGCATTTCGGATTACGCAGAAAAGCATAAACTGCTCCTGCTCCCCTGCTTGATTGCGGCATTTTTCGTTAAGGCTTGGTTTGCATTGATTTGCAGGCTTGATATTGCTTTTTGCGATAAAGAGGGGAATTTTTTCGGTCGCGAGGAGAGGGCTTACGAATTTAATGCAAGAAAGCGGCAAAAGGACGACATTGTATACGTTAGAAAGCCGCTTTTCGGCAGGTTGCTCTCGATGACCTTAGCGGCGGCTTTCACCGTTGGGATTCTGCCGGGGATTTTGCCGGATTCTTGGGGGTTGCCTAAGATTGGGGTGAGTGTTGCGGCGGCAAACCCTAACATTGATAACAGCGATATTATTCAAGCCAATGGTTTTACATATTTTAAGGTTATCGGTGCAAATCGTTATGTAAGGCGTGACGAATATCTTCTGGAAAGCGTTCCGTTGCCTACCTTTGACAGCATAGCTCTTATGACAGGGGGGAACGGCACTGTTCAAGTCAGAGCCGCCTCCAATGCACCGACGACAGCCGCCTCAAATGTCAGGCTGGTAGGCTTTACTGTTTCCTATCAAGGAAACGGTTGGCGTGAC
Source organism: Oscillospiraceae bacterium (assembly GCA_009777725.1). Taxonomy (GTDB): domain Bacteria; phylum Bacillota; class Clostridia; order Oscillospirales; family Ruminococcaceae; genus UBA946. The sequence continues at coordinate 101,236 of WRLG01000004.1, forward strand.
CATACCGCCAGTCATGCTTTCTCAACAACTGCAAGCGGAATTCAATCTCATAACTTTCCGGGCTTAACGGGCGGCGGAAGGTATGATTTTAACTTGGAAACCACGTATACCGTTCCGACCTATACGCTGACAGCGGCATATGATTACACTTGGACGCATACCTACGCTCATGCAGGTACTTGCGATGCAGACCCTCAACCACAGTTACCGCAGGCAACCAGTACGCAACAAGTAACGGGGGTCATTCTCCCTAACGAACCTACACCGCCCTCACTCCCTCCCGCTACCTTTCCTGTTACTCCTCCGACCTGCACGGGGTGTACACCTGTTGTTACATTGTCTGTTACCAACCCTAACCCGACACGGACTATAAACGCGGGAACGACCACAGGGGGGGCTACTAACCCGGTAGAAGCCGCTAATAATCCGCTTACGGCTACAAGCAACAATATCAGCACGGATAATATAGGGTTTACCCCCGCTACCCTCACAGTCCCGAATATAACTATAGATTACGCCCCCCACGAGCGGCTTCCTCTTGAAGCGACTGAAAAGTCTCATCAAGTAACGGTATCTTGGCAGGATAATGAAAATATACGAGATACTTACGGCAATCAAGTGCCGGACGGGTATCTGATTCGCCGCCACAGAATGACCCCCAGCAACCCCAATAACAGAGTGGCAAATTCCATGAGATATGTAGGCGCGGTTTCGCGAAATGACATGGTCAACGGTCGCTATAGCTTTACTGATAATCCCCCCGCTTTGGGCTACGGCTTCCATTATGAATATGAGATTGAACCGTATTCAAATTTATTCCACTCCGAATATAACATTAATAACAATGCTTTAAACGCAAGAACCAACTGGGCAGAATTAAGCATTAACAACGTATCGGAAGCTTCACTTCCGACAGTGCCCCCGCTCCCGGGAGCAGGTTGGCTTGCAGGTCCTCAGAGAGGAGTGCTTGGCAGAAGGGCGACCGAGCCGCACTTCGTAAGCCTCAACGCAAGGCAGGAGGGTGACTTTATCCGCCTTGACTGGGATTTGCCCGATTATGACCCCACATATCACAACAATACAAATCTTCGGTTTTTAGTATACAGAACTGACCGCACAACCGCCACTGCGGCAGGCAAGTGGAACGCTGACCCGTTTGCCCTTGCCAATTCCGTTGCGGGGGCTGCGTTCAACGCGCTTATCCCTCAGAATCGCGGTACGCATAACACCCTAGCCCCGATTTTAAATGACGCGCAGGCGAATCCGCCTAGAGTAACGTCATATCAACTGCTTAATGTTTTAAGCAATGATGAGGTTGTGAGAAACCCCGATAACAGCTTCACCTATATTGACCGAAATTTGGTAACCCCCAGATTTGAAAACGGGAATCTCTACCGCTACTGCGTAATACCTGTGTTTACTTCCGGCGGGAACACTCAGCACGGCGTTCCGTTTTACGCCGATGCCAACTACAGCGCGGAAGTATTCATACCGTTCTTACAGCTGCCCGCAACAAATGACGGTGAAATCATTTTAAGGTGGGAAAACAGGCGCATGATGGATTTCGCGCCGAACGGGTATTATATTTACATTGAAAAAGTCCGTAACGGCAACGATGGCAGGGCTTCGGAATTCGGTCCTGTTTCCAACCCCGCTACAACAAATGATTTCAACCAAGGGCGCAGGTTTATGCTGAACCACCCAATCCCCGCCAATACCGCCGACGGGGCGATTATCGAGGTCACAATCCCTCGGGATTTCCTAAGCCAAGTGGGGCAGTTTAAGTTTTACAATAACGACACCTACAGGGTTTGGATACAGGCTTACAGAAACGCCAAGTATGACAAAGAACCTTATGACCCTTGGAGCCCCGACATGCGCTACGCAAACCCCGCCACGCCTCCCCCCGAGGACGGCACTGTAGCACTCTTTAATTTATTCCGCAATCCCCCGAACTTATGGGACTCGCGGGATGCGCAAAGAGACCAGAATAATCGTATCTTCAGCCCCGTAAGCCAGCCCCGCGATGTAATCGTAGGCTCAAATGTACCCGCGCCGAATGATTTTGCCGTGGTTAACAGGGAGGGGCAGAATGTCCTTACTTGGAGCGGGATTACCTACCCGGCGGGCGCACAGCCTCATCAAGGTTACGCCATTTACGGCAGGGTGAATAACGGAGCTTGGACGCTTCTTACCATGCAAAACAGCACAACAACCGCACACGCCACCACGCATACATGGACGCACGAGCGTTTGGCAAGCCACGATGTATGGGAATACGCCGTTATGGCTTACCGAACGGTTAACGGGGTGCGGGTGTTTACCGAGCGTTCGATTGTCAGAGGCTCGGCGAATACGGGTATTGTCATTAAGCCTCCTACGGACTTGAAGGTTACCGCCGCGGCGGGCAAGGCTACTCTTGCTTGGCAGTGGATTCGCCCGACTGCCGCAGAGCGGGACGGTCGCGGATATAACGGTCAAGACGTTGACGGGTTCGAGATTGAAGCCAGAAATATCATAACAGGGCGGGATATGCAGCCCAACTTCTACGATGCGGGCGCGGCGACAAGGTCGTATGAGCATACAGGGCTTCGGGATGCCGAAACTTGGGAATACCGCATTCGGTCGTATAAATACATTTCGGGTGTTAAATATTACAGCGAATGGACCACTCCGATTAGAATCCTAATTGGTCTTGCCGCCCCTACGAATTTCACGGCAACGGCAAGCGACAGGCAGGTTGCGCTTTCGTGGGCAGCGGTTACGGGCGCGGAAGGATATGTCTTATACCTCTATAACGATGAGAAAAGGGAATTTGAACCGCTGACCATTTTATCCGCGGTGACCTATTCGCACCTCGGTCTCAGAAACGGAAGCCAATACACCTACATGGTCGCGGCATACAGGACGGTGAACGGCGAGCGGATTACGGGTAACTACTCTGTCCCCGTAACTTCTATGCCGAATATCGGCGGCTCGCAGGCAATTGACCATGCGTTAAACATCAGGGGGGTAGCACCTCCGGGCGTTTCCCGCACGGAGCTTATTACGGCAACGGCAAGCCCTGCGGCGTTTGATGAGGATGTAGATGTATACATCACCAGCGATTTGGGCGCGACCGAATCGGTAAGGCGCGCCATGAGAGCTTACGGAGACCTAACGGATTTCATTATCTGGTCCTTCGATATAAAAGTTTACAAAGCGGGGACATTTGAGCAAACAAGCCCTAACCCGGGCTATAACGTAACAATCAAGATGCCCATACCCGACCAATTGATACGGTACAGGGATTTCATATCCGTGGTTCACGTAATCGAAAACGACTCGGAGGGGGATGCGCTGCTCACGGGTAAAATCGAAATTCTGCCCAGTGCGGTATTCCAAGATGAGGCAACGGAAGTTTGGTGCATAGAGTTTATAAGCGCATCGTTCTCACCGTTCGCGTTGGTGGTATGGCGTTCGCACATTGCCGATATATCCTCAGGCGAACCGCTCGGGGTTGCAGATGCGTTCGCGGGAATATTCGGAACAAGCGCGCTGATGTTCACCCGCCTGCCGGATATTATGCCTTCAAACAACGGAATGAAGCTGACGAGAGGTAAAAATCGGTATAGGGTGCTTAGGCGCAAAAGAAAATAACACCCGAAAATCAGTTTATAAGCAACACTTTTGGGGATTTATAAGCAAGCTATAAAATAAAATAAAGCGGGGGAATTGATTCTCCCGCTTTATTTGGGTTTTGCGGTTGACATTTGCTCGGCTTTTGTGATATAATATCAATGTGTTAAAAAGCAATAGCGGCAGAAAGGAAATCTAAAAAATGACAAATAAAAAAGGAAGATTCGGAAATTACGGGGGGCAGTATATACCCGAAACGCTGATGGCGGCGGTGAATGAGCTTGAAAAGGCGTATCTGCATTTTAAGGACGATGCGGGCTTTAAAAGTGAGCTGGATTACCTGCTTAAAAATTACGCGGGCAGACCGTCAATTTTATATTACGCCGAAAAGATGACAAAGGATTTGGGCGGCGCGAAAATATATTTAAAGCGCGAGGATTTAAACCATACGGGCTCGCATAAAATTAACAATGTTTTAGGACAAACCCTGCTTGCCAAAAAGATGGGCAAAACAAGGGTAATCGCCGAAACGGGCGCAGGGCAACATGGCGTTGCTACGGCTACAGCCGCCGCTTTGATGGACATGAAGTGCGAGATTTTCATGGGTCGTGAAGATACCGAGCGGCAGGCTTTGAACGTCTACAGAATGAAGCTTCTGGGCGCGGAGGTTCATGCCGTGACAAGTGGCACGCAAACGCTCAAAGATGCGGTAAACGAAACCATGCGCGAATGGGTTTCGCGCATTGCGGATACGCATTATGTGTTAGGCTCCGTTATGGGTCCTCACCCGTTTCCCGTGATAGTTCGTGATTTTCATAAAATAATTGGTGAAGAAATTAGGGAGCAGCTTAGGGCGGCTGAGGGCAGGACCCCCGATGTGGTCGCGGCTTGCGTTGGCGGGGGGAGTAATGCTATGGGGGCGTTTTATGATTTTATAGATGATGAAAATGTGCGGCTTGTCGGCTGTGAAGCGGCGGGGCTGGGCGTTGACAACCCTAAAAATGCCGCAACGATAGCCAACGGCTCGGTCGGCATTTTCCACGGCATGAAATCATATTTCTGCCAAGATGAATACGGGCAGATTGCGCCCGTTTATTCTATTTCGGCAGGGCTTGATTACCCCGGCATAGGTCCCGAACACGCACATCTTTCAGATTTGGGGCGCGCCGAATATGTACCCGTGACAGATGCGGAGGCGGTTGAAGCGTTTGAATATTTGGCGCGGACGGAGGGCATTATCCCCGCCATTGAAAGCGCGCACGCCGTCAGCTTCGCGCTCAAAGCCGCTCCCTTGATGAGTAAAAAGCAAATCATGGTCGTAACCCTTTCGGGCAGAGGGGATAAGGACGTAGCGGCAATCGCGCGTTATACGCGGGGGTTGAGGATTGAGGAATAATCTAATTAACAATTAACAGTTAACAATTAACAATTTCGGTGTTACGCCCTTGGCGTAACATTATAAGCAATTTAGTTAATTGTTAACTGAAGTGAGCAGGGGCAGTATGAGTTATATAATATCAGCTTTATTTTTAGTTTTATTGGTTGTTGTTTTGGTATTGTCGGTGTCTGCTTTTAAGGCGGGGCGTAAGGGAATGAAAGAAAGTAAAAGCTTAGAGCCGCAAAACTTCCGTATCTTCGGGCGGGAGTGGTTAATCAAGGATAAAACTGCCTATTGGCTCTCTTCCGTCATTCATTTTTTATGCGGGTTATATGTTACAGCGGTTGTTACAATTATTTTCGTTTTAATTTTCGGCATATTGATATACGGAAGGTTATGAAGTTATGGGATTTATCGCGATATTACCGATAATATTGCCGGCACTTATCGCAGCGGCTATCATACTTTATTCTATTACTGTCTCGCTTGGTTTTTGCTTATTGGCTATGGGATTCAGCGGGCTTATCATGAATAAAATCAGCGAAAGCCAAACAGAGCCGATTGCAAAGCCTGTTAAGGATTTGAATATTCTATTATCCTTTACTTTCGGCGTTGTCCTTATTTTGATTTCTTTAAGGTTGCTTATGGTTGTTTTATAACATCTTACTGAATGAGGTCTTATGAATATTTATGATGTAATGAAATATATAGACGGCTTCTCAAAATCGGGAGAGCCTGTGAAAAATCTTTACCGCTTTAAAAGGGTTATGAGTGCTCTCAGTAACCCGCAGGAGCGTTTAAAGCTCGTGCATGTCGCGGGGACTAACGGCAAAGGCTCGACTGCCCGAATGGTTGCAAACGCCCTTGCTTTAGCGGGCTACAAGACAGGCGAATTCACCTCGCCCTATATTAGGGCTTATAACGAGCGTATAAGAATCAACGGTGTTAACATATCCGATATGGAGCTATGTGAAATCGTTTCTCAAATCGCCCCGCTTTTAGAGGGTGTTACCGATGGTTGTTCTCAATTTGAGATTACGACCGCGATTGCCTTGGTTTACTTTGCCGCGAAGAATTGCGAGGCTGTTGTGCTTGAAACAGGCGTTGGCGGGCTTCTTGACTGCACGAATATTATCAACACCACACTCGTTTCTGTAATTACCTCAATATCCTACGACCATACGGCAGTTTTAGGTAACAGCCTTGAAGCCATAGCGTTCCAAAAAGCGGGAATTATAAAGCCGGGGCGACCTGTTGTATTATCTCCGAATCAAAGCAAAGAGGCGGTTTCAGTTGTGCGCGCCGCCGCAAACGCTAAGAATTCACTGCTTATCATACCGAACACGGAGCGGCTTACGGTGGAAAAATGCGACTGCGAGGGCAATCGGTTTATCTATAAAAATGCTCTTTATGTTACGTCTATGCTTGGTAAGCACCAGATAGAAAATGCCATGACGGCTATTGAGACAATTCGCATTTTGAGAAAAATCGGATTTCCGAAGCTGTCCTTTATCCATGCTTACGAGGGGATTAAAACTGCTAAGCCCCTTTCGCGCTGCCAAATCCTGCGCGCGGATGAGCCGTTTATTATGATAGACGGCGCGCATAATCCGGGCGGGATGAGAGCTCTTGCTGATTTTATACGGGAAATACCCAAAGCTCCCAAAATAATGATTTGCGGCATATCAAACGATAAGGATTGGAAAACTGCCATCGGCTATATATCGCGCTATATTGATTTTGCGGTATGTGTTGACGGCTTTGCTCCTCAAACGGTGTTCGCGCCTACCTTAGCGGAACTGTTCGTAAGCGCGGAAGCCTGCCCGTTGCGAAAGGCAGTGCCAAAGGCAATTGACTTGGCGGGTGCTCACGGAATGGTTGTTATAGCAGGCTCGCTTTATTTGGCATCGGCTTTGATGAAGCAGATGGGGTGAAATTTAGTTAACATTTATTATTGAAGGGGCGCGTATGAAAAAATTATTTTTGATTGTGGATTTTCAAGATATGTTCGTTAAGGGCTGTGTGGGTTCTGATTTGGAGAAGGGGATTGAGGAGCGTATCATTTCCTGCCTTCATGAAAAAAATGACATTGCGTTTACATTAGACAAAGCCGGGGCGGATTTATTCGGGGGAATCGGGAAATATCTGGGCGAGGCGGTTCGGGTTTTTCAAAAACACTCTTACGGCAGTCTTGATTTCGGGAATTGGCTTTTGGGGCAAGATTACGATATAATAGAGCTTTGCGGGCTGATTACCAATATTTGCGTTCTGGCAAACGCCGTTATAGCGCGCTCCGCTCTGCCCAATGCAGAAATTATTGTAAATAAAAGCCTTACGGCTTGCTACGATGATGAGCTGGGTTTGAAAAATCTTGCTGTAATGGAGGGGTTGAAAATTACTGTTTTGTAAACGGTATATATTGCACAGGTGGAAAAAATTAAAGCGGTCTCATCAGAGACCGCTTTTTGCTATTGGCTAATCGGTTATCTGCTTCCGGGAACAACGTCCTCTACCATAGTTTCAACGCCATCCACTACGTCACCTACAATGTTGCCGGCGTGAGTTACGACTTCTTCAATCAAGCCGTCGCCGTCTATATCACCCGTTTCATGGCGGGTCGTATTATGATGAGTCGTCGTATGACTGGTCTCTGCTCTTGTCGTTACCGTTGTGCCTGTGCCGCTGTTGCCGGCGCCGGCTCGTCCGCATGCGGAAAGCATAGCCGCCGCCGATAACACGGCGAATGCCGGAATAAATTTCTTTCGCATAAGATTCCCTTTCCCGCAGTATTTTGTCGTTTATTAATCCTTTAAAATAAATATAAATGTCGATGAATACCTTGTGTTGCTTACGGCGGATTAATAATATCTGTCTGCGAATCTTGTTATCTGTCATTCACGCGCCGCCGTGCCGCTTTAGGCTTTTTCCGGCGGCGAGCTTTTCGCAAACCCGCTTTTATAAACCGCAAATAATACGATTTACCAACATAGTATTACATTTTTATTCGGCATTATACCGTTGAAACCCATGTTTTGGAAATGAAAATTAAACCTTTTTTTAAAAATTTTGTATCTATCCAGTCACTGAAATATTGCACAATTTTTTCGTAGGGGCGACCGCCTCGGTCGCCCGAATACTCCCTCCGCCGCCTGCGGGCGGCACCTCCCTCAAAGAGGGAGGTGTCACCCGCAGGTGACGGAGGGAGTTAAGGCGGCGGAAAGTCGCCCGAATCATTACGTTATTTATTCTTTTGCCTATCCTTTCGGGCGAACGAGGCGTTCGCCCCTACAAAAGATTACAAAATCAATTAAAAAAGCCCGAACAGTTTAATGTTAATATTAAATAGATTTGCGGTTAAATTAAGCGGAATATCTCTGTCTAAATCATCATCATAATATTCGCGCTTTTTTTCTATGTAGTTAACTATTTTCTTTTCTTTCAGCATTATCGGTTCGTAGCTTGCGTTTTTTTGATATTGGTTTATCCCTTGCTTTTGGTGTGCTGAAAGGTTAGTTTTGAGCTCATCGGGGAGAATAATCCTGTAATATAAGTCGGGAGTGGCTGACTTGTATCCGTTAAATATGTCATTCATATCTTTGCGAAGCTCTGTTATGTACTTTGTTTTCAACGAACCTTTAACTTTAATCGAAATAGTCCTGTCATTTTCAATAACAGTTGCTATCGTATCTTCGCCGTATTTTAAAACAACGCCGCTTCGCCAGACTTTGCCTTGTTCAATCTCTTTATGCCGCCTTGTAATCAATCGGCAGACCGTATTCGGCGGGAGCGGGCTTTCGGCTTTGTATTCCATAAGCAGGCTGTCGTTAGGGTCAAAGTCCGGCATTTCTTCGGGCGGGGGTCTGTCCTTTTTAAGCAAGTGGGGAATGATAATTTTGGTCTCGGTTTGAGCATATGCAAGCTCAAATTTGACCATAAGTTTAAAGATATACTGAAAGTGCTCTACGGTATAATCTTTGCTGTCACTCTTAAAAATTGCTTCATAATCGTTGAGAGAAACCGTATGTTTGCCCAAAGCAATCACTTTATAAATTCCTTTAGAAAGCCAGCTTGGGTTGATAACGAGAGAATCAAATTCCCCCATATCCTTATACCAAAGGCAAATCCCCAAAGGGTTAAGATTTATGAGTGCATTTTCGCTGTCCTCCGCTTCGTAATCAAGGGCTATTTGGTTAAAAATTTCTCTTGATATATAATGTTTCCCATCTGCAAATAATTCGTTGATACGGTTTTTAATATTATAATAGCTTTTCGGGGTTTTAAAATTCCACATGGGGTTGCCGCGTATGTATTCTTCAAGGTCGGATTTAAACTCTTCATACCCTTTATTGTCTTTTTCAATTGAAAATTCGACTAACTTTATGGATATTTCTTTATAGTTAGCTTGCAAATCATAAATAGGTATATCAAGTATATGATTATCCCGCCTGTTAACAAAAATCCAAACAGGAGCGTTACCGCCGTAATCTTTTACGTGGTTAAGCCAATATTCAAGGTCATTCCGCCGCTCGGAACGCCCGTCATAAACTATAATGTATACGCATTTGGGCGAAAGAAAGCAACGATGAGCAGAGTGCAAAATAACATCGCCGCCGAAATCCCAAATATGAGCGTTGATAAATGAATCGCCGCTTTTTATTTTCCAAATATTGGTGTTAACCTCAATAGTGCTTTCATCAGATTTAGTCATATATGGTTCTAATCCAATTAGGCGATTAGCAAGGCAGGTTTTTCCTGCGCCTCTTTCGCCGAGAATAATAACCCTTGCTTCGTCTAAGTTTTTAATGCCCTTTAGTACTTCGGCTAAATGTGCATTTGTGACGGATATAGGAACATCAAATTTAGTTATAGATAAAATAGCTTCTGCATCATTTTTGCTAATCATAAAATTATTATCAACAACTCTTTTGAGTAAATCAGCCCAATGGTTGCCGTTCAGTTTAATAATTATTTCTAAGAAATTTGAAAATATACTATACCAATCACTTGTCTCTTTGGCATATCTCACAAAATCATTATCATCGTTCAATATTTGTTTCGCATCGTTTAAAACGAGGTCGAGGGGGAGGGTGAAGTCGAGGGTGAGGTAGAGGACGCGGTCGAGGTCGAGGTCGCGGGCGCGGGCGAGGGCGAGGGCGAGGATGCGGGCGTGGGCATGGTCGAGGGCGAGGGCGATGTCGCAGTCGAAGGCGAGGTCGCGGGCGAAGGCGAGGTCGAGGGCGCGGGCGAAGACGAGGGCTTTAGGGGTAGAAGAAAAAAATATTACATCATTAATCATTAAAGAAATCAACAGATAATTTAAATAGCCTATTTTTTCTTTATTAACTATTTTAATAAACCCTTCGCTAAAACACGGAATATTTCTGAAAGATAAAACAGTCATAAATTTACCCAATTGCTCATTGTCCATTTTCTCTAATATTTCACGCAATTCTTTTTCATAATCATCTCTATTTAACAACCTAACCAAACCCTTTCAAATCATGTTTTTTATTATATTAACATGTATTTAAACAAAAGTCAAGAAAAATATGGTGGATTTTACAAAATTTCCACCTTTGCAATAGGGTTTTACGTAGGGGACAGGCTTGCCTGTCCCGCCAATAGCGAAATGGTGCTTTGTGTGCGGGTAGCGAAATGGTGCGGTTTTTTCGGGACGGGCAAGCCCGTCCCCTACGGAATAAAATCAAAAACTAAACATAGGACGTTCAGCTCCGCGCATAGAATGAAGATATGCAAAAAAGGAGATGGGAATATGTTCACCTCGTTAATAGATTTAGCACTTCAAAACCTGTTATTTTTCGCACTGCACCTTGAAAACAACGGCGCATTCCCCAAGCCGCTTTCCGCCGAAGCCGAAGCCGAATGTTTCAGCAAAATGGCGCAGGGAGATACCGGCGCGCGCAACAAGCTTATCGAGCACAATCTGCGGCTTGTAGCACATATAATCAAGAAATACTACTCCGCCGCAAACGAGCAGGACGACCTTATATCAATAGGCACAATAGGGCTCATTAAGGCGGTATCGTCCTACAGCCCGGAAAAAAAGACTAAGTTTGCGACTTATGCGTCGAGGTGTATAGAAAATGAAGTCCTAATGCACTTCCGCTCCCTAAAAAAAACCGCGGGAGATGTTTATTTTGACGCGCCTGTGGATACGGATAAGGATGGCAACCAACTAACCCTTCAATGATACATATACTAAATCAAAAACAAAACAGATATTTCCAAGTCCGAGTTATTATCGGATTTACTTAGCTTTTCTGTCTTAAAATAATCAATTCGGCGGATAATGGATTTCAGCATTTGGTTTTTGATATGTGCGTTTTCGTGTTTGCCGAAATTTTCGATAACATTAGCCAATCTGTCAAGCATTTCAGAATCGGATATAATTTCAATACTTGATAGCTCAATCATTTTAAGCTGATTTTTTATATCCGAGATTTTATCCTTAATCAGCTTGGAACGCTCCAGAAAGGTGTTATTATCATAAATTCCCTGTTCAAGCAAATCATAAAGCTTGCTTTGTTGCTTTTCAAGCTTGGATAATTCCGCCTTAATTATTTTTTCGGTGTTAGGAATATTTGATTGTTTTTGCGGGGATTGAGCCATAACTTTTAAGCTTTGATAGCATCTTCTTATGTGGAGCATAACCAGTTCGTCAACCGCTTCAATGCGGCTGCTGACTATGCTTCCCCTGCACTCAAAGCTTCGGCAATGTATATGCTCGTAGCTTCGTAGCCGCGCGCCTTTCTTATCTTTGGCATGATGTATTTTTCTTGTCATGGCGCATCCGCAATGATTGCAGAATAATAAGCCTTGGTAATAGTTCTTTAATTCCGCGCTGTGCTTATGCTTGGAATTGTGAGGTGAATTTTCAAATTTATACTGCACCTTATAAAAATCCTCTTTGGATATTATCCGCTCATGTATTCCTTGAAAAAGCTCGTCCTCCAACCCTTTTGAACGCCACCTCAGCTGCCCGGTATAAACAGGATTTTGAAGCAAGGCTTTTACGGTTTCTGCCTGCCAAGCCTGCCCCCTCTGCGTTTTGATTCCCAACCGATTCAGCTTTGCGGCAATCAGAGAACAGCCCTTGTCGTCATTCAAATAGGTATCATATATAAGCCTTACAATTTCAGCCTCCTCCGGCTCAATCTCCAGTGTATGAACCTTGGAAGAGGGGCTTATTTTTTTATAGCCATACGGCGGATACGTCCCGATATAATTGCCCTCTTTAACGGCGGCGAGCCGCCCGGCGTTCATTCTACGCTTAATCGTCTTATACTCACGGCGTGACATAAACAGAGAGAACTCGAAATATTCCTCATCAAACTCGTTATTGGGGTCATATGTTTTGGTTGGCGTTACAATTTTGGTATTGCTGTCTCTGAAAGCCTGTGCAACAAGCCCTTGGTCGATTGTATCACCGCGCGCAAGCCTCTCGACCTCCATAACAATCACGCCGTCACATTTGCCCTCACTGACCTTTGTGAGAAGCCTTTGCATTTGCGGTCTGGCGGCTATGCTCTCGCCCGATACGATTTCACGGTAGATTTCGCCGATAGCTAATTTTTGTTTTTTTGCCAAATCGCGGAGGGTATTTTCATGCCGCGTTAAGGTTTCACCCTCGCCGCGCGCCTCCGCTTCAAGGTCGGCGCGGGATTTACGTAGGTATATATCGTATATGGTATTTCCCTCCTCATAATCTCCTAACCATTTGCAAATATTTATCGTTTTTATCATATTGCAAAGGCTCAAACCCATTTTTACGGTAGAAAGAAACAACCTTATCAATCTCTAAACATTCTAACATTACAAATCTGCCTCCGATTATATTTTTAGCGGAGTAAACAGTATCAAGGCAAAGATTGAAAAGTTCATCACCGTTAATTTCGGAAGCTGTTAATAAATCTTTCCCGAATTGACCTATGAGAATTATTCCGACCGCTCTGACATCTTTAGAAAATCCGTCAATATTCTTCGCCTTGCTCTTTGAAACAGTCTCTGAAAATGGCAATGCGTTAAGGGTTAGCGTAAAGTATCCTAAAAGCGTTTCGTTATCATCGAAAACTAAGTATGTACGCCCCTTATCACGGCGTTCAAAATCAAAAGCCTTTTGTTTAAGAAACAACTCAACATCTTTATCTTTGCAAACAAAGGTGTCGATGGTTTTAATTATTGATTCGAGCTGTCCTTCCTTGATGATTTCTCCGAGAGGCGTTGCAAAAAGCATTTTAATTCATCTCCGTCTAAAATCTTATAATTCCCGCTTATATCAGGGCGAGGCGGAGCAGGTTTATTTAAAATTTCAATAAGACGGTCAGCCGCCGCGTCATCAATAACAATATTTTTATAGAATGTCGATGTTGCCATATAGCTCAACTCCTTTTATAATATTATATGCCATATTTAAAATTTTATCAACCCCGCCCGCTTTTGCAATCAGCCGGAGCGGGTTTTTAGCTTATATTTTTATTCTTACCATAAAAAATCAGTCCGGCTTCAAGGTTTTTTCGGTAATAACAGCAGCGGGCATAGAAATTATTATCATGCAAACAAGCCGTATTATCAGAACATTCGACATATTTACCGCAACAACCTATTTTTTCAGACGGCTCAAATTTGTCCAACGAATAACACAACCGCGCATAAAGGTATTCTTCGGCATTGTTTGAATCAAGCGGAAAAATAACATTGTATCTATAATCCTCATAGACCTTACCTTCATTATCTTTATATTTGAACTTTGATTTTCTAACTTCTGCATTATCCGGCGGAGGAATTTGAGCAAATTGCTGTCTTGTCATCTCCACCTTGTATTTATATTTTTTTCGCTTTATTATTCCGAATACTCTGTAAGAATTTTCTTCAGTTAAGGGCTCTTTTATCCAAACGGAATAGCTCTCATCCTTGTTTTCTTCAACGGCTATGTATTTTCTGTCAACGAGCAATTTCAAACATGCTTCATTTACAATTTTTTTAAGTATTTCATAGGTATCAGCATCAATGGCATCAAATGTAATTTGTTCGGTAATCACAGCAAAGACAACTCCTTAAATTTAACAAAATCCGATTCACCTATGATTTGAATATTAGCACCGTCATGATTAAACTTTATTGCTTTTTCATGCTTTCCGCCCTTAGTTCCCTCTTTATAAGCATCACTGCCCAAATCGCCCATAACCAAATAATTAAGCCCTTTTATTACACCGGGCTTTACAGTAGCTCCCAGCTCAACAAGACGATTTGACAATCGGATTTTATCACAGCAATTAAAATTACCTGTTAAACAAAACGTCTTGCCAGTTACGTCAAAAATAAAGTCAATATCGGCGGAATCGTTTATGATTATCTTGATGACATCGGCATATCTGAGGAAGTCATATTCAGAGATTATTTTTATATTTTTACAGTTCTTAACGCTGTCAATCATCTCATCAAAATCATCTTGTAAATATTTTTTGTGCATATCATCGCTTAAAATAAGAAAATCGGCGGAATAACAAAAATAATCGGCATATCTTGCACCAATGTCGCAAAATATCCCCTTAATCTGCTCAGTTGACATCCCTTTAAATGAACCGTAAGAAATACAAAGCTTATTAAGGAAAAAGTTATTTTCAACGCTTTCATCTTTTACTTTTAAAATATTATCCTTACTCTTGCGGTTATAAGATTTAAACTCCATAAGCGGCTTTAAAGTTTCGTAAAGTTTGTTAGCCATATGGCAATCCGCTTCGGCTCTGTGGTGGTCTGTTATATCTATGCCTAAGTGAACACTCACGGTTTCAAGGCGGTGGTTTTGCAATTCCGGCAAACATCGCCTTGACAAATGGTATGTATCTATATAATTGTTAGAGATAGGTCGATTTAGTATTTTTTCGGACAAATCGTATAATATACAAAGGTCAAAGGCGCAAAGATTGTGTCCGATAAGCACATCATCACCGATAAATTCTAAAAAACCGGTCAAAACATCTTCAATAAACGGCGAGCCGGCAACCATCTCATCAGTAATACCTGTTTTCTCAATAATTTTATTAGGTATGTTCTTTTTGGGGTTCACCAGTGTTTGAAATTTATCACAAACTTTTCCGCCGCGAACCCGCAAAGCGGCTATTTCGATAACTTCTAAATCAGTAACATATATCCCGGTAGTTTCAAGGTCGATAACCGTATAGTTTTCGAGCTTTTTATTGACGCTACGACCTTTCAATGGTCGTTTTTTATTAGTCATGATTAAAACAATCCTCTCATTTTTCAATCAAACCGCCCCCCCAGCGGCTATTTTTATGCAGTTTCTTTTTCCAAAGCAATCTCTTCGGAATACTCTTACAAAAGAATATCAAGCCTTTCTTTAATCTGCCTCTAAAAATATTATACCACAAGAAAAAATAAAACGCAATAATTTTATAGAAAAATCTGAAGAAAGGCAGGTGAACAAAATGACGACTAAAAACAAGGATAGAGTAATGGTTTACTTAGACCTTGAATGAACCAGAGAGGAGCGTGAAAAGTTAAGAAATAGGACAATCCGCCGAATGAATAAGCTTTAATGAGAGGACGGTGCTTTTAATGGAGCTTAACCAAAATAACATGCCCGAACCGCAAATTGTTCACGTTGAGGAAACCGAAACTCATATCATAACGCATTACATTCACGGCGAATTGAAATATTCAAAAGGCGCGAAAGTGATTACAAAAGTGCCTAAGTTTGTGCCGCCGGAGGTGGAGCAAAATGCCGTAAATAAGCTTTATGAGTTCGCAGCTGATTTTTACGGAGTTGATGTAAGGCGGTTGAGAATTATACCGTAAAAAAGAAAGGACGTGTTTTCCCCGTGAATTTGCCGAATGTAGACGGACGAGCCCTAATCCCCTTGGTTGCAATTCTGATTCCGCTTCTATTAGCTCAATTTATCGAAAATATAAGGCTATCACTGGAAGGCGAGAAAGGAGAAGAGGAATGATTGATTTTGAAAAAATCCCCGACATGCAAATAGAGGTCAACCTTGACCGAATCATTACTGATTGCGTAGCAAAAATCAAAACTTTACAAGCGGAGAATCTTATTCTGAAAAATAGAGTTAAGGAACTGGAAGCGAAAAACGCTAAAGCAAAGAGGTGAAAAGCTGTGATTATGTTTGAGGTTGGAAAAACCTATAGAATTATATGTGTGAGAGCAGGTAATTTACATACCACTGCAAGGGTGACACATCGGTTTTCCCCGACTAAAATAAGGGTGGAGTTCGCAAAACCCTTGAAATATGCGCGAAAAAAGCCGATAATGTGGGATAATATTCCAATCACACTAATTGAAAGCGAGGAGCGTTCGTCTGATGCGACTTACAGAATGTTTGCTTGGGATAAAATTGAGGCAAACGAAAACAAATGAGCCTGCCCGGAAAGCACCCGGACAAGCTCAAAAAAACATAACCTTATCTGCATTATAGCAGATTGCGAAAGGAATGTCAATGCTTTATGGCAAAATCTAAAAAAATCTATTCTGAGCATAACCCAAAAAATCATAAATACGCCGATTTCGTCTACATGACTATTGAGGAATCTGAAAAGCTTGAACGTCAATACGGCGTATATGCAACCGAAAAAGCCATCGAAATCCTCAATAATCATAAAGGCGCGCACGGTCAGAGGTATGTAAGTGATTACATGGCAATTAAAAAATGGGTTGTTGAATCGGATTCGTTTTTAAATTGGTGCGTGTCAAATGAAACTCACGCCCCTTGGGAATTGATGTGAAAGGAAGAAAAGTTATGAAACTGCAAAATATTGAAATAAGCCGAATAGCAAGCAACCCGCTGAACCCCCGTAAGGATTTAGGAGACCTAACGGAATTATCTGAGAGCATAAGAACACAAGGCATCATGCAGAATTTAACGATTATCCCTAAATACCCGGAAAAATACTCACTTATGGTTGAAAGCAAGCGCAAATATGACGGCGATTATATCGCCGTCATAGGGCATCGCCGCCTAGCCGCCGCTAAACTTGTGGGGGTGGAAACAGCCCCTTGCGTTATAGTCCCTTTCATGTTGGATAACGAGCAGGTCGCCGTTATGATGTCGGAAAATAACAAAAGAAAAACACTGACGAACTTTGAAGAGGCTTGCGGCTTTCAAATGATGCTTGATTTAGGTGACACAATTTCCGATATAACAGAAAAAACAGGGAGCTCAAAAACAACTGTATACGAGCGGATTGCGCCTTTTAAATTTTTGGATAAAAAGGCTGTTGAGGAGGCTTTCGAGCGGAATGCCACCTTTGAAGATTTTGCAAAGCTCAATAGAATCAAAGACGAGAAAAAACGGGCTGAATTAAGTGAATCAATCGGAACAAGCTACTTCAATTGGAGTTGTGATTCCGTTTTCGCAAGCCAAATTAAAAAAGAAAAATGGAAACAAAACAAGCCCCAAATCATTGCCAAGCTTGAGAAAATGGGAATCACTCGGAAAGCTACATATTTCCCCAAAACTGACGGATACGTACATTACATAGATACAGTTGACAGCATATCAAAAATAGACCTAAACAAAGAATCATATTTTTATTACACCGATACTGACCACATCAAAATTTTATACGACATGAAATCAACAAAAGAGGATGCAGAAAAACTCGCAAAAAAGAATGAATTAATAATCCGTAATGATGAATTTGATGAATTATGGAATTTTGCGTATCGTATGAGGTTGCAGTTTGCACAGAGTTTCAGACCTAAAAGAGAGCAATTCTATTTAATCTACGACAAAGCGGCGGATTTTTTGTTGTTTTATTCGAACACTTGTGATTTTGATAATGAAGTATTTGGCGAACTTTTCAATATCAAAACTGACGATAGAAATGTGAATATAGTTCACCAAAAAATAAGAGTCCAATCTGAAATTGAAAGCACCATGAATCCTGCAACAAAATCATTTCGAGCAATTTATTGTTTATTAGAACAAAAATACTCGACAGTTACCCCCGACTGTTATGAGGACGAGAAAGAGGAACTTGAACCGTTGATTGAGCTTTATGAATTTATGGAAAAACTCGGCTATGAAATGTCTGATGAGGAAAAGGCTTTACTCAACGGAACGCATGAGCTATATATTAATGATGATGAGGAGGCTTAGGACGGATTAGCGGAGGTTGAAGCGGCGCAATTGTCATTATATTAAGGATTATGAATATTGCAAGTCAAAATAACACGGAGCGGAATAAACCGCTCCGTGTGGGAAGATTAGGCGAGGTTGAGTTGTTCAAGTAAAGCGTTTTGCAAGGTTTGAGAAAAATTAATGCTTTTTGCGGTCGCCGCATCGTTGAGCCAACCCGGAATAGTCAGCGTTTTCTTGACGGATTTAGATTCATAATATCGCTTATAGAAAACAGTATCGCAATGCACAAATGACACGGTTTCGTTATCCTTCACGCTTAATGCTTTAGGTTCTGACGGTTCGGGTATTTCCTCACCCGCTTTCTCCATATCATAAAGACGCAAACAAAGAATATCCTCAGCCATTTCAAGTGCCTGTGCCATTCCCTCGCCCTGCGTGAAACAAGCGGGAACATCAGGGAAATCAACAAAATAAAGCCCATTTTCAACTTTTGCAAATATTGCGGGATAAACATATTTTGCCATAATAAAAACCTCCGTTATATTTAGTTTTGGCTTTGCGGGGTTCATTTAATCCCCGCTTGCCTGTTCATTCGGTGAAATAAATCTTTTGAAACTTCTTGTGTATCATGTCTGCCTATCGGAAACATATTGCCGTTTTTTGGATTGAGCCATATTTCATGATTTGTTCCTTCATGGTGAAATTTGCAACCTCGTTTCTTTGCAAAACGCTTATATTCCGCTATCGTCATATTCTCAACCTCCTATATATATTATAACACGTATAATAGTACGTGTCAAGCGTTTTGAGTAAAAATATTACACAAAATTCAAATTGAAATTTGGTGAAATAAATGCCGACTATTAGAACGAAAACTTATTCCGGCGCAGTGCTTGAATATGAGCAGTTTACAATTTCGGATACTATTGTGAATATGAAAACAGTAAAACCGAAAACCCGCCGTGATTTAACGCCGGAAGAAAAAGCCGAGCATACCCGCCGGCAATCGAAAACTCGCTTTACCAGAGCAGTCAACCGAAATTTCACGCACAAGAGTTATTACCTCACGCTTACATATAACGCCGAAAGCCTGCCCCTAACAATTGAGGAAGCCGTTAAATCTCGAAACTTATATATTCGCCGTATAAAACATTCGAATCCCGATGCTAAAATCATCGCCGTAACAGGCTATGGGCGGCGGTCGGGGCGTTTGCATCATCATCTTATTATAGATAATGCCGCCGAAGCTGATATAATAGGCAAATGGACGGGCGGCGAAGTATACCATATAGAAAACTTGCGGCGGCATAACTATTACGGAATGGTTGACCACGGCGAGGATTTTACCGGGCTTGCTGAATATCTGTTCAGCCACGTCCCCGAAAATTACGTAGGCAAACGGTGGTATCAATCGAAAAATTTAATTAAGCCGGAAGAAAAAGATAAGCGACAATCTAAAATAGTTTATACCGAATCAAACCCGCCCAAAGCTCCGGCGGGTTATAAGCATGTAAGCACCTACAAATGCCCTTATTATAAAAGCACCTATATCAGATTCAAGTTTGTCAGAATCACGCCGCCGAAGGACGAGCCGCCGCTGAAAATAAAACACCCTTACAGTCGAATGTGAGAGCATTAAAACATTATATATAGTATAGGACAGCCGCTAAATAAGCACTGTCTTTAATCTCTTGAAATTACGGCACGTTTTACCGCTATACCCGATTTTTTTTATTTTAGGAGTTGTGAATATGGGAAAAAGAAAGTTGACAGATGAACAAATCAAAAAAGCATATCGCGCATGGTGCGGGGGGTGGTCTTTGGTAAGGTTAGCGGAGCATTTTAATGTTTCTGAAAACACGATAAAAAGGCGATTTAAAGAACTCAATTATAAAAAAACAATCTTGCCTTTTGAAAAATTTTAAAAAAAAATTAGTTTTGGTCTTGTAATAGCTCATATTTTTATGTTAAGGTATAAGTAAAGTAAACTTATGCCTTGTTTTGGTGTTTGAAAATGAAAAGTGATTATTTTGAAAAAGTAGAGCCGCGCTTCTTAGAAATAGGCGAGTGGGTAAGAGCAGGATTAACGCAAGTAAAAATGGCTGAAAACTTAGGAGTTTCCTACACGACATTCAAGAATTATAAGAAAAAACATCCTGCCCTTTCCGCCCTCTTAAAAAAAAATACACGCACACGAAACGCTGTTGCCGAGGACGCGCTTTATAGCCGCGCGACAGGTCTGTTTGCCAAAACTGAAAAGCCAATCAAAGTAAAACATACCGAGTATGACCCAAAGACGGGGAAGAAAGTAAAAGAATTTGAAACGGTGGAAATTACCGAAGTCAAAGAATATATCCCGCCGGATACCGCCGCGCTAATCTTTTTTCTTACAAACCGAATGGGAGAAAAATATAAAAACAATCCGCACAAATTGGAGCTTGACGGTCGAAAAGTGAAGTTAATTGAAAAAAAAGCCGAAGAAGATGATAACTGGAGGGAGGAAGCAGAAAATGTTTAAATCTCTCTATGAGTTTTACCGCTCAAAAGAATGGGTTAATCTTGTCCGGCAATTGAAGTTGGAGAGAGTTAACAGCGCGGGGGAAATAATATGCGGGGATTGTAAAAAGCCCATAGTCCTGATGCGGGACTGCATCGGGCATCATACTATACCGCTGGAGTTAAGTAATCTCAATGATTACAGTATCAGTCTTAATCCCGATTGCATAGAACTGCTGCACTTCAAGTGCCACAATATTGTGCATAATCGTTTCGGACTTTATTCGCCGCAGAAAGTCTATCTTGTTTACGGCGCGCCGTGCAGCGGTAAAATTACTTGGGTTCTGCAAAATAAGTTTCCGAATGATATAATTCTTGATATAGATTTTTTGTACAAAGCTGTCACAGGCTCAAATTTGTATTACAAGCCCGACCAAATTAAATCAAATATATTCACGCTTAGGGATTGTTTGCTTGACCAAATAAAAACCCGATACGGCAAATGGCAAAACGCTTATATCATCGGAACTTATCCGATACTTGCCGAAAGGGAGCGTATTACACAAAGCGTAGGAGCTGAACAGATTTTTATAGACGAAGATAAAGCAACCTGTTTAAAGCGTTTATACGCGGATTCAGAACGAACGGAGTTTGTTTCACTTTGGGAAAATTATATCAGTGATTGGTTCGACCAGTACCAGCCGAATTTAACTTAACAGCCCCCCTCAATTAACTCGTCACGTTCTGGACACAGACTGTTGCTGCCCATAAATAGTGCCGAACGAGAAAAAATGAGATTTTAGAAAAAAATTCCGGGAGGAAAATATTTGAAATGGATGTTTGCGGTCGAGAAGAAAAAATAAGGGGATTTTTTGAAAAAACTGATTCAGGGCAGATGTGTGTTTTAAGTGAAGTTATTACGCAGGTTATTGCGCTGGAGGAGAAAATTAGTGAGTTGATTAAGTTGCCTTTTATTCGGGTTCATTCTAAAAATCCGGCAAAGCAGATGCAGACTGAGGCAGGCAAGCAATATGTTAAGCTTATGCAAACTTATTTAAACGCCGTCAAGATTTTAAGCGCGGAACTTAGGCGGGCGGGCGGGGAAACGGAAGATGATTTTGATAGGTTTATGAAAGATTTTAAGCCATGACTTATTTTGAAGAGTATTACAGCAAGTGTAAAAGCGGGGTTATTTTGGTCGGGACGGAGCTTATGCAATGCCTTAATAATCTTAAAGCGGATTTGGACGGCGGATTATGGCTATATGATACGCGGCACGCGCACTTTAGGATTGCTTTTATGCAAAGGCTATGCCGGCAGTCTAAAAGCCCTTATTACGGCAAGCCGATTGAGCTTATGCTTTGGCAGGCGGCTTTACTCGAAGTCATTTATTCGTTTAAAAATAAGGAAACAGGGCTTAGGCGGTTTAATAAAGTTATTTTACTGGTCGCGCGGAAGAACGGTAAGACAACGATTATGGAAGCTGATGCTTTTACAGAATTAATGTGCGGCGCGGGTGGCGAAGAAATTGTATGCTCATCAAATGACGATAGGCAAGCCTCAATTGCTTTTAACGGCATAAACAAGATGAGGGAGCTTTTTGACCCTAAAGGCAGGCGAACACATAAAAACCAAAGCTTTATTATCAATAAAAATAACGGCTCTGTGATTTATAAGCTATCGGACAGAACCAGAAACAAAGAGGGCGGCAACATAGATTACGCGATTTTAGATGAATCGCACGAGATGCGAGATGAAAGATAATATTATCGCAAAGGCTTTGGAGCAATCTCAGTCAATTAAAGAGCAACCGATTTTTATTAACATAACGACGGAGGGGATTGTAAATGACGGGTATTTGGACAGGGAGCTTAATTACGGACGTAAGGTAATTCAAGGAGAAATTGAGGACAACTCTATTTTAGTTTGGCTTTATACGCAGGATTGCGAACAGGAAGTCTGGCAATCGCCGGAAACTTGGGTAAAATCAAATCCATCTCTGGGGACTTTGAAACAGGTTTCTTATTTGGAAAAACAACTTAATAAATCTAAAGTTTCAAAAGCTGACAGAATTGCTGTTTTGACTAAGGATTTTAATATAAAACAAAACAATTCCGAATCTTGGCTTTTAGAGCATGAATATACCTGTGAGGGCGCGTTTGATATTGGGGATTTCAGAGGTTACAGGTTTATCGGCGGAGTTGATTTAGCGGAAACTACTGATTTATGTGCGGCAAAAGCTCTTTTTATGAAAAAAGGCGAACGCACTAAATATATATTGAGCAGGTATTTTATACCAGAGCGCAAGGTTATTGATTCGGGCGATATTATTGATTATAAAGAGATGGCAAGGCTGGGATTGGTTGATGTTTCGCCCGGCAACGAGGTTTTATTAGAGCGGGTTGCGGAGTGGTTTTATTCGCTTTATACCAATTATAACATAGTGCCTTTTAAAATCGGCTATGACAATCGCTTCGCTAAGACATGGCTTTCAAAGATGGAGGATTACGGTTGGTTTTCCGGGCTCAAAGAAAGCGACACTTGCGAGCGGGTTGACCAAAACAAGATGTCTTTATCGAACCCTATGAAGCTTTTGGAATCCGATATAAAATCGGGTTATTTGAACAATAACCAAAACCCCGTTGACCGATGGTGCTATCAAAATACTTCCGTCAAGGTTGACGATTTGGGGTATTGTATGCCGATAAAAGCCGCAGGGCTGGCGCGAAATCGGATAGACGGAGCTGTCGCTGACATTATAGCATATGCAATTTTAATGAGATACAGGACGGAATTTTCAGAGCTTGGAATACGTAAATAGGGGTAAAAATATGGGCTGGATTGAGCGGGTTTTCGGGCGCAGGGGTAAGGGGGCAGTACGCTCAGGGTTTATGGAGGGGCGCGCGCCGATTTTTACAAGGTATGGAGACAGTTTGTATAAATCCGATGTTGTAAGGCAGGCTATTTCGCGAATCACCAAAGAAATATCAAAACTTCAGCCGCGACAGATTCGGCGGGATTCTGACGGCATAATGGTGACACCGCGAAATGACATTAACCGGCTATTTGAGAACAGCCCCAACGAGCTTATGACTATTTCTGATTTCTTGGAGCGGGTTGCTTGGATTCTGTTTTTAACGAATAATGCGTTCATTTATCCTAAATATGAGCGGGTTTATAACACAACAACGGGGCTTTATGACAAGAGATATTTAGCATTTTATCCTTTAATGCCAATACGGGTTGAATTTTCAAGAGACAGCGCAGAGGATTTATTTATAACTCTTTATTTTCAAAACGGAGACAAAGCGCAGCTTCCTTATTCTGATATTATCCATATCAGAAATGAATATTCCGTATCTGATTTAATGGGCGGGAACGAACTGGGGCAACCAAACACGGACGGAATTAAAGAGACGGTACAGATTAATCATGACTTATTCTCCTCAGTCGCTATGGCGGCGAAATACGCGCTTACCGTTACGGGAATTTTGAAAATGAACACCATGATTGACGAGGAAAAGAAAAAGAGCGAAAGGGAGCGGTTTGAAGAGCAAATCCGACTGGGTAAGAGCGGAATATTAATCACTGATATTAAAGGCGAATTTGAACAGCTAAAGCGGGATATTAAGCTTGTTGATAAAGAAACTCTTGAATTTTTAGACAGTAAAATATTAAGGCAATACAATGTATCCGCCGCAATTTTGAACGGCGACTTCACAGCTGAACAGTATCAAGCTTTTTACGAAGCCGCGCTTGAAAATATTATTATTAAATTAGGACAGGCTTTCAGCAAAACCATTTTAACGCAGGGAGAGCGCAACCACGGTAATGAAATCGTTTTTTATCCGGCGAAGCTTATGTTTGCATCCGTCAATCAAAAAACAGCTATAGCCGACATTCTGGGGAATCGCGGCGCGCTTACGAATAACATGCTGCTTGAAATGTTTGGATTGCCGCCGTATGAGGGCGGGGACGTTCGGTTACAATCGCTCAACTATGTTAATACGGAAATCGCAATGCAGTATCAAATGTTGAAAAGAGGGGTTATCAATGACGGCAAAAATAACGAGAGCTTTTCCGATTGAATTACGCTCGGAGCTTAACGATAACAAATACACTGTGACGGGCACTCCGGCAGTTTGTTCTCAACGCATTAAAGTCGGGAATTATTTTGAAGAAATAATTATGCCGGGTGCATTTATCGGGTGCGACTTTTCCGATGTACCTCTTTTTGTCAACCACGACACGCGCGGAATCCCGCTTGCGCGCTCGCGGAGGAATAACTCAAACAGCAGCTTGCTTTTAACAG
Organism: Oscillospiraceae bacterium; assembly: GCA_009777725.1. Taxonomy (GTDB): domain Bacteria; phylum Bacillota; class Clostridia; order Oscillospirales; family Ruminococcaceae; genus UBA946. The sequence goes on from WRLG01000004.1 coordinate 126,176, forward strand.
CTGATGAAAAAGGAATCAGCATGAGAACCATTTTAGATGTACCGGGGAATCCGCAGGCGGCGGCTTTATATTCCGCAGTGGAGCGCGGGGATATATCGGGCATGTCGTTTGCTTTTTTAATACGGGACGAGGTTTGGAAAAACCTTGATTCCGAGCTGCCGCTCAGAGAAATCCACAGCATAGCCAAGGTCTTTGAAGTAAGCGCGGTTAATCACCCTGCTTATGATGCAACGGAAATATCGGCGCGGGAACGCGGAGCGTTGGAAAACGATTTGCGGGCGTTGGAGAACGCAAAAAGGCAATTGACAGTTAACAGCGAACAAACAAAAATTAAACAACTTAGGGAGAAAATTAAAATTTACGGAGGTTTAGCATGAACAAAGAAAAAATATTAAAAATAATTGCCGATAAGGAAGAGGCAAGGAAAAAGCTTGACGCTCAAAAGGCAGAGCTTGAAACGAGGTCGGAGACGGTTGAGGACGAGGCGGAGCTTAGGAAGATGGTTACAGAAAGTAAAAAGCTTTCGGCGGAGCTTCGCGAAATTGACAAAGATTTAGCGGAGTTTAGGGCGGCAGTTTATGACCTTAACGCTTTTGAAGAAAGAAGCCACCCTAAAGGCGGCTTAGACGTTATTTCAGTTTACGGCGGAGCAGGTTACAGTGAAAAAGGGGGAGCAACCGAAAAAAAAGAGCTTGACCCGTTAGACACGCCGGAATATCGAAACGCGTTTATGAATTACGTTTGCCGGGGTGTTCCGTTAGCGGCGGAATTTAGGGCAAATCAAAAAACAACTTTAGGGGAAGTAGGAGCGGTTATTCCTACTACTCTGATGCACGAGATTATACGGGAGCTTAAAAGCTACGGCAATATCTATAACAAAGTTCGCAGGTTAAACGTGCAAGGCGGGGTTGAATTTCCGATTCTTACTTTAAAGCCTGTCGCTAAATGGGTCGGAGAAGGCAAAAGCGATGACCAAAAGATTGCGGCTGACCAAAACGTAGTATTTTCGTATTACGGGCTGGAATGTAAAATAGCGCAAACTCTGCTTGTCAGCGTAGTGACTTACGCGGCTTTTCAAGCGGAATTTGTACCGCTGGCAACTGAAGCTCTGGTTCATGCTCTTGAAGTCGGAATATTCAACGGTTCGGGAAGCGGGCAGATGAAAGGAATCACCAAGGATAACCGTGTGCCTGAGAAAAATATAGTAACTTTGAGCAACGCTGAATTTACCGCTTGGAGCGGGTGGATGAAAAAAGTTTTCGCTAAGATGAAAAAATCATACCGTAACGGCATATTTGTCATGGCGCAGGGGACATTCGACGGTTACATCAACGGTATGGTGGATGCTAACGGTCAGCCAATCGGAAGGATTAATTTCGGGATTACGGACGGGGAAACATACAGGTTCGGCGGGAAGCTTGTAGAGACGGTTGAAGACGATATTATCGCGCCTTATGATGATGCGGTTGTCGGCGAGGTAGTTGCCGTATTCTTCAAGCCTACGGACTACGCAATTAACTCGAATATGGAGATGACTGTTACAGAGTGGGTAGACCATGACGACAATTTGGTTAAAACAAAAGCGAAGCTTATATGCGATGGTAAACTGCTTGACCCGAATGGGGTAATTATCATCAAAAAAGGCACAGCGGGAGCTTGATTTAATTAACAATTAACAATTAACAGTTAACAATTAAGGGGTGAGCTTTTGGATTTAACGGAGCGGGTTAGGCTGGCTTTGGGGGCTTCGGCTTTTTCTGATGAGACTATAGCTATATGGATTAGCGAGGTTAAAAGTTTTATGCTGGATGCGGGAGTTCCTCAAAGTGTTGTTGACAGTGAAAAAAGTATAGGCTTGATTGTTCGCGGAGTTACTGATTTATGGAATTTAGACAGCGGTAATGCTAAGTTGTCAGAATATTTCAAAATGAGAGTAGGACAGTTAAGAAGTTAGGAGTTTTTTTATGGTTAATCATATGTCGCCTTTTAACGGTAATTTTTTTGATTCTAACGGAGAGGTGAGGAATATTGACAGCTTATTTTCGGGAACGGGTAATTCGGGTAACAATGCCGCTCCGCGTTCGCCATTTTATGTTTACTACATAAATGTCAGCGGAGGGCATGGCGCAGCGGGAGGCGGGGGAAATCATAACCTTGCTTTTACGTTAATAACGGGGGAAAAAATCTTTGAATCTGTATCAAATGTCACCCCCGGAATGTTGGCTATAGCTTTAACAGAATTTGGGGCAACATCAGCCAAAATGGGGATTCCTGCAAATGGAATTTACGGATGGGTTCAAAATAACGGAAGCACACCGAATTTCAGAGGAAATATATTAAGAATCTGGGGTTCGGATTCAACGCTATATGTATTAATGAGCAATTCGACAGCCGATGATGGTGCAAATCTTAGAATAGAGGAAAGAAGCCTCGGATTCATGAGCTTTGAAATTAACGTAAAAGAAGAGGTTATATAGTTATGTTCCGACCTTATGGGCGCAATGAGATGACTACGGCGGCAAGACTTTTAAAAAGAAGCCTTGTCACCGAGCTTGGGATTAACAAGCCTGTTTATACCGCCGCTGAAAAAGAGCCGATTTTAATGTGTAACTTCAAAACCTTTGTAGGAGGGGAAGAGGTAAGTAAGGGCTTATTCGCAGAAAGCGGAGGGGCGAAAATTACTTGCTTCTACCGCCCCGATATAGCACACGGTGACAGATTGGAGCTTCTATCCAAGGACGGAGAAACGGTTATTTCAAGCTGGGACATAGTCACCCCGCCGGATAACATTGAACAAAGAGATTTTTGGCTTCAATTTAATGTTAGGTTGGTTACTTGATGCTATTTAAACATTGGCAAGCTTTCCCGATAATGCTTCTTGCAAAACTGCCGAAAAGTTTATGCCTTGTTTTTCTGCTTGAACATTCATCCAATTTGGGATTGTCAGATTTTTTCTTACAGAGCGGTTATCAAGAATACGGCGGTATGCGTCAATATCCACGTCCACCAATGTTACTATATCGCCATCTTGACACTTTATTTCCGATAATTCGGAAGGTTCTGGAATTTCGCGCCCAAAATCGTCTAACTCGCATACGAGGCACAGCGAAATAGCATCACGCGCCATATAAATCGCTTCGCTTATATCGATGCCCTGAGTATCAATTTCAAGGTCGGGAACAGATACTACATAACCGCTTTTTGTCGGAGTTAAAACAACAGGATATACCTTTCTCACTTTAATCCTCTCCTTTTAATTATTCTTTTTGCCAGTATCTCGTTTATTTCATTCTGTCTGGATATTGATTCACGCTCAATTCCGTTAGTATAAATTGTATGGTCGCTACCCTCTCTTAAAAAATACCAGCCGTTTTTTAAGAATTTGTTGATTAAATCTCGTCTTTTCATCATTATGCTCCCCTCTAATAACATTATACGCATTTTATACGCATTTGTCAAGTAAAAAAAAAAGGAGTTTTTTTTATGCCCTCACATGCGAGTATTCAAGTTGATATGTCAAAGTTGATTAGAAACATGCTTAAATTGGAAGCTAACATTGATGATGTAAATAGAGTATCAGCAAATATTACTAAAACACTTTCCAGAAATGTCTATAGTCAACTTGAGGCAGAAGCTATAGCACGAAAAGACGAAGGTGATATGTTGGATTCTTTGGAATTATATATTGATGAAAGACCATACGCAGCTTTGGCTAGCGTGGGCTTTTATAAAGAAAATAATGAGCAGGGATTTGATAATGCGATATATTTGGAGTATGGCAGATATCGAAATGGAAATATCGACTCACCCAAACCGTTTATACGTCCTATTCGATTAGCTGCGTTGAGTAAGGCAAGGTATCTTCGAAAGAATATTGAGAAAATGTTAGAAAAAGGAGAAATGTTATTTTGAAAGACCCGATTGAAATCTTAATAGATTCATTTAACTCAATAAATATACCTGTTTACATGCAGGGAGCTTTAAAAGGCACGATTCCGAGAGCAGACAGGTTTTTTACTTATTGGATTTTATCTTCAAAATATGAGGACTATTACGATAACCACCCTATGAAGGTTTCTTTTCAATATAGTTTTTTTCTTTACTCCAAAAATCTAATTGAATGCCTGCCGCTTAACGCAAGTGAAACAGTTAACGAAATACTGCTTCCGGCGGGATTCAAAACCAGAGGAGCGGGCAGGTCGAACGGGTATTTTAATTCAGAATATGCGAGCTGGGTCAATGAGTATTCATATACGTTAAAGTTTAAGTAAAGAGAGGGGTTTTTTATAATGGCAGTTCAAAAGTTTCTTTTAAAAACAGGCGTACAGGATTTGGTTTACGCGCCTGTCGTTAAAGACGATAAGGAAGGATTTGAAACAGGTGTGCCCAAGCAACTGGTTTTTGTTGCTTCGCTTTCCAAAAGTAAAGAAATTAATGTTGAGGCGATTCATTACGACAATAAAGAGATGAGAAAGCTGGTGTCCGAGGGTGATGTTGAAACCAGCATTGATTCAAGCGTTTTGCCGCTACACGTCAAGGCGGAGCTGGAGGGAAAGTTGATTGATGAGGATACAGGGGCTGTTCTGGATAACGGCGTAGGGCGGGCTGTTTATTTCGCGGTAGGTTATAAGGCGAAATATTACGATAATGAGGACAAAGAGCAATTTTTATATGTTTGGCACGCAAAGGGCACTTTTGATGTTACTGAAGAGGAATATAACACCGAAGAGGGGACGGACACGGAAAAAACAGGGCAATCATTTACATATCACAGCATGAGAACCGTGCATGAATTTGATTTTAAGGGAGAAAAGCACACAGGCAAGGTAATTACTGCGGACAGTGCAAGCGGACTTATTGATGAGGATAAGTTTTTTGCACAGGTTATGACACCTGAGAATATCGGGACGGCTAAATCTTTAATTTAATTTGGAGGTTTGTAAATGAAACGGTTTGAACTTAATATTTACGGCGCGGACGATGAAATATTAAAGACCTATTCTGCTTCAAGGGTTAAAATGGGGGTTTTTGAAAGGGCGGTTATTCTGGCTGATGAACTTCCAAAACTTAATTCCTCTGAAATCTTTGAAGCGTTTCATGAGCTTTTTAAAGACATTTACCCCGGATTAACGGATGAGGATTATTCCTTCGCGGATTACGATGATATTTTAAATACTTTTTCTGCCATTGTTTCTTTATCAAAAAACTAAGCGAGGGAGAAAGGCGCGGCGATTCTCCCCCAAAGCGTACTCTTCAAGAAGCTTTTTTTGAGCTTCGAGACGGATTAAGCCGCGTTTATCCTGCTTTAGACCCGATTACGCTTAAAGAATTCCCCGCCGAAGAGGTTATTGAGTTGATTACAACCATGAAAAAAGCAGGGCAGAGGGCGGAAAAACGAGCGAAAAGCAACCCTAAGCGTGTTCAAACTGCGCCGAACGGTAAAAAAATTCAAGTGACGGAAATCGCGGTTACATCACCTAAAAATTTCTTTTGAAAGCGGTATAATTATGGTGGATAGAAGCATAGGTGCGAAGTTTGGCTTTGATATTTCGGACTTAAAATACGGGGTCACAGAAGCGAACAGGCTGATTCGGCTTGCTGACAGCGAGTTTAAAAACGCCTCTGCCGGGATGGGGGATTGGACTAAAAGTGCCGATGGCTTAGAAGCGAAGCAAAGACAGCTTAACGCTACCTTGGAGGCGCAAAAATCTACTTATGCCAATTATGCAAAAGATTTAGATGCGGTGAAGCAAAAATACGGCGAAAACTCCAGAGAAGCGGTTGAGCTTGAAATTAAGCTCAACAGGCAAGCCGCTGCGCTTAAAACCACTGAACAAAGCCTTAAAGAAACAAAAGAATCTCTAAAAAATTTCGGGAATGAAACGTCAGAGGCTTCGGCTAAAACGGAGAAGCTTTCAAACGGCTTTAAAGATTTTTTCGCCGCCGGGATGGCTCTTAAAGGCATTGATGCTATTTTAGGTAAAATTAAATCCTCACTGGACGGAGCGATAAGCCGAATTGACACGCTTAACACTTTCCCGCAGGTTATGGAAGGGATGGGCTTTTCGGCTGAAAAGGCAGAGGAGGCTACAAGAAAGCTATCAAGCGGGATACAGGGGCTTCCAACCACCTTAGACGGCATTGTGGGCATTACGCAAAGCTTAGTTACCATGACGCAAGACCTTGAAACCTCAACGGATACCGCCCTTGCGCTCAATAACGCCATGCTTGCAAGCGGCAGCGCGGGGGAGAAGGCTTCGCGCGGTATGAATATGTATATCTCCATGCTTTCAAGCGGGGAGGTTTCCGCGCAAAGATGGCGGACGCTTCAAGAGACAATGGGCTACGCGCTTCAAAAGACGGCGGAAAGCTTCGGATATGCAGGGCAGGCGGCTCAGAATGATTTATTCAAGGCTTTGCAGAGCGGTGAAATTACTTTCAGCGATTTTAACGCGAGAATTATTGAATTAAGCGATGGCGTTGACGGCTTCGCATCGAAATCGGCTGTGGCTACAAGCGGGATTGCCACGGGTATATCAAACGCAAGTACGGCTATTGCGCGCGGGACGGCTTCTTGGGTTGATTCGATTAACAAAGCTTCCGATAGCATGGGAGGAATCGGAGGCGTTGCGTCATCAATCGGCAAAACCATTGAAAACAGCATGAAAACAGCCGCGCCTGCTATTGGGAATGTTGCAGGCTTATTGGTTAAGCATGAATACGCGGTTAAGAGCTTAGTCGCCACGATTCTTATATACCAAGGCGCGGTCGGGCTGTCAACAGCGTTGAACGCTAAATTGACGGCTGCTACAGGTGCTCAGACATTTGCGGAGGTTAATGCCGCTACTGTAAAAGCTTTGCTTACAAAAAAAGTAACCGCGCTTAATGCCGCGTTAGCCGCCAACCCTTACGCATTCGTGATAGCGGGGTTTACAGCTTTAGGTTTGGTTATTAAAAACTTCATTGACAAACAAGCCGAAGCCATGCTTCAAACAGGTATGCTTAACGAAAATTTGTTAAAGCAAAATGAAATACTTTCAAAAGATTTCGGCAAAGAAAAGGCTAAAAGCCTTCAAGAGATGGCGGAGCGTTATGATGAATTGCGCCTTGCCGCTCAACTGACCAATGACGAGGCGGCGGAGCTTGCGCGGTTGTCACAGGATTTAGCGGGGATTCTGCCGCAGGGCACGAGCCTCATTGATGAGCAGACGGGGGCATATAAGGCTTTAGGCGGCGGGGTATCAGAGGCAATTGAGGCGATGGAACTGCAAGCCCATATCGCTAAACAGACATCACTTAAAGAGCACTGGGAAGAAGAGCTTGCAACGATGCGCGGCTATGTTGACGCTGTCGAAAAAACAATTAAAGAAGATTATGAGACGCGTGCAAATTACGCCGAAATGAACGAAGAATCCATGAACGCTCTGCGCCGAGCCATCGCCGATGAGCTTGAAGCTTATAATCAAATGTTCGAGGATTTGCAGAAGTCAAACAAAAGCTTTGCAGAGCAGTTTTACCAATCCGAGGTTGACATTTTGGAAGCGGAGTTTAAGGATAAACTGGAAGCGGTGATGGGCGAAATCCCGGATAACCTTGAATTGGTCGGGGCTGAGGCAATAGAAGGCTTCTTAAACGGGCTGAAAAAGAGGGCGCACGAAGTCCCTGAGCTTATGCGGAATTTGATGAAGGAAGCATTAGATGCCGGGCGCGATGCCTTGGATATTCGCTCACCGTCACACGAAATGGAAAGTATGGCAGATGATACGATTGACGGATTTATTAAACAAACTCAAAGACGTTTTTCGGAGATGCGCGAAACTTACAGCCGGCTGGGTGAGACGGCAGTAAATGCTTTACAAGCTTCTTTGACTGATAGCGGCGGGGTTCTCGGCGGGCTTGATAACCTTATGCCGGATATTAAAAAGAGCAAAGGCATTTTTAAAGAACTTTTTAATAATATTTTAGGCGATGGTTTTATCGAGGGGCTGGCAGTAACAGCTGACAGTTTAAAATATGCGGCTAATTTGCCGCGGCGCGGCGGCGAAAGTTTTAATGAAAGCAGGGACGGTATAAACAGCGGAAATGTAATTCATTTCACTCAAAATAATACAAGCCCGCGAGCATTGGACAACCTTGAAATCGAACGCAAAACCAGACAAGGTCTTCAACTTGCTACATTCGGATTAAAATAAAATTTCGGTTTTAAGTTTTAGGGGAGGTCAGTTCAATGCTTGAAAATCTGATTTGCAAAGCTCAAAAAAGTTCTGTAGATTTGGTTCATGATAAGCGTTTTGTACTAAAAGATATACAAGGCTTGTCTCCCGAAACTGTAATTAATACCGTTGAAACCGTTGGCGCGGATGGCAGCTTATTCCGCAGTGCGAGAAGTGCAGAGCGCAATATTTTAATTGTCGTAGGAATCAACCAAGAATACGGTGAGGCTGCTAAGATTGCTTTATATGATGTTTTCCGCGCCCGCGAAGAAGGAACGCTTTATTATAAGTCGGAAAACCGAGATGTTAAAATAAGATACAGGGCGGAAAAACCGAATATCCCGCCTATGGTTTATCCAATGTCGGCACAGATTTCGCTGATTTGCCCGGATTATTTCTTCGAATCATCTGAAATAAAGGCTTTAACAATGGTAGGGATACTCCCTAATTTTGAATTTCCTTTAGAACTTCACGACCCGGGGCGGCTTGAATTCGGAACTGTTTTACAAAATAAAATAATTGCAATCAATAACGGCGGGGACGTTATTATCGGGGTTGTTTTTGAAATAACTGCGATTCACACGGTTAGAAATCCGATTTTTAAGAAGTTAAGAACCGATGAATATATGCAGTTGAATATTGAAATGCAAGCGGGTGATGTTTTAAGAATAAGCACTTTGAAAAGAGAACAATCGATTACACTAAAGCGCGGGAGAGAAAGCTTAAATATGCTTGGCAGTATTACAGCGGGCAGTACTTTTTTTCAGCTTGAACGCGGAGAAAACTTGGTCTTTTTTGATGCAGAAACGGGATTTGAAAGCTTAACGCTTATCTGCTTTTATTCGGAAAAATTTGAGGGTGTTTAATATGATTTTGAGTTTTTATAATGAAAATCTGAATCTTGAAGGAATGGTCAGCGAATTTATTTCGCTTTTGTGGCATAGAAAATTTTTTCAAGTCGGAAACTTTACTTTAGTTGCACCCAAAACTGATTTTAACGAAAAATACATTCTTCAACATAAAATGTTTACTAAACCAAACGGCGCGGAGATTGCTTATATCACCAATATTATTATTGAATTTGATGAAAAAATGGGAGAAATCATCACGGCTTCGGGCTTTTTTATCAGTAGCTTGCTTTCATACAGAATAATATACGATGCGGAAACGGGAGATGGATTTTATGATGTAATAGACAAGCAGATTGGGGAGATGTGCGCTGATTCTAAGCGGAGAATTGAAAAATTAAAAGTTGACCGCTCTGTGTATGTGGAAAGTGAATATAACCTTGGATTTCGATTTTCTAATTTAGGAGAATATGTTGAAAATATATGCCGCCGCGAAAAATGCGGAATAACCGTTTCTCTTGTTACAGGCTCAAACACGCATTTGAGATTATCTGTAAAATATGGTGTGGACAGGTCAGCTTCACAATCAGAAAACCCTAAAATAATATTTTCTGCCGAAAATGAAAATTTAATTTGGCTTAATTATCAATACTCGGATAACGGTGCTGTTAACGCCATATACGGTTATGCGATTGCCGCGGATAGTGTTACGGGAATTAGACCCGAATTTCTTCACGACGGCGAACATGCCGGATTTGAGCGAATGGAAACCGCAGTTGAGGTTAACGCTGTGACAGCCTCTATTTACAGAGAAGTTGTCACCGATTGGACCGAAGAGGGTTTTCCTATTTTCGGAGAGCAACGCATTGAGGTGGTCGACATCAATAAAACAATGGAATTTTTGAAAATTGAAACCGCCAACAATGTGCGTGAGCCCAGCGAAAGCTACGAGGGAGGAGTGTATTTTGAAGACGGATATAAAACCGAATACGATTTAGGTGATATTGTTACGGTCGGAAAGACAGATAAGCGCATTGTTGAGGTAAGTGAATTTTATGATGTGAGCGGAATGAGAGTAGAGCCAATATTCGGAGACCCTGCGAGAACAATTGAGGAGTTTATTAAGGTTAGGTGATTTTAATGGATTTAAAAAATGCTTTTTGGGGATTTTTTAACAGCTTAAACGGCGACCGAAAATACAGTGCCGATGATTGGGCGGCGTTTGTTGCGGCGTTTGTGGGTAACGGCGTTTATGCTGAGCCTGCCAATAATCTGCAAATTGTCAGCGGGGCTACTATAGGACAGCCGGAGGTTGTTAACGGTAATTACACAATTTATGCACTGCCGGGCATAGCTTTTATTAACGGATATGTTTATTATAACAAAAGAGAAACTGCTATTCCGATTATTTATAATGAAGTTTTTGAAGTGAGAAACAATCCGAGAATTG
>WRLG01000005.1 GCA_009777725.1 Oscillospiraceae bacterium
AAGCACCGCACAAACATGCTATAATAAAAATACAAAAAATTAACAAGAAAGGTCTTGATTTTAATGTCCAAATGTGCTACAATTTTAGCAAGCAAGCAAGCAAGCAAGCAAGCAAGCAAGCAAGCAAGCAAGCAAGCAAGCGGGTAACTCCGTTCTTTTGGCGTGGTTTAAATTTTATATAAATAAATGGGCAACTACTTTCTGCTTTAAGCGGAGGGTAGTTGCCTTTTTGTGTGCGGGACGGGCAAGCCCGTCCCCTACAGAATAAAATTCTAACCTATTGCACAGGTGGCAAATTTTTCGTAGGGGCGACCGCCTCGGTCGCCCGAATAAATACAATAAAAAAAACAGGAGGTAACTACCATGTTATCAAGAAAAACAACCCGCAACCCCCGCATTATCCCTATCCTAACCGCCCTAGCAATTTTCATCTCAATCTTCGCCATGCTGAATGTTTCAGCAACTGACGAATGTGAGTATTGCGGACAAGACCCTTGCATTACACCTGTCGGCTACCACTGCAACGACTACCAAAAGTTAGTCGCTTTCGCCCTGCAAGGCGATAACCTCAATAAGTTAGGGTGGGATTTGGCAAACCCCGAAAGTTGGGGTTTTCTAAATCCCCTAACCGGTACGAGCGATGTAACTTGGAACAGTGCCGAACAAAAAAGGGTTACTCATATTAATATTTCTAATAAAGCATTAACAGGCACGCTTGAAGTTTCGGACTTTACAGCATTGAGTACGCTAAACGCCAATATAAATCAGCTCACAAGCATTAACGCTTCAAACAGCAATTTAATACGTTTAGAAGCAGGCGCAAACCAATTAACAGCCATTGTTCTTTCCGGCAATGCCAATTTAGAAGAACTATACGTAAGCGCCAATCAACTGACAACCCTTGACGTTTCAAGCAATACTGCGTTAACTCATTTGCTTGTACACGGCAATCGCCTCACAACCCTTGATGTTTCAAATAATGCAGCTTTACTCAGCTTAGGTGTATCCGATAACCGCCTCACAGCCCTTGACGTTAATGCAGCGTTAAGTCAACTGTACGTGCAAAACAACCAACTCAGAATCCTTGATGTTTCAAGCAACACTCAATTAGGGATGCTGAACGTAAGCAACAACCGACTCACTGACATATCCTCCCTTGAAGATTTGACAAATCTTACCGCAGTTATTGTAAGCTATAACCTGCTTAACTTGCAAAGCGCGAAGGTGCAAGCTTCAATCGAAAAAATACAGGCGACTGTAGACGGCAATGACGGCATATTTGAATACACCCCGCAAAAATGCCTCGCTTGCAAAAGTTACCCTTGCATTTGCGACGGCAATCATGACGATGTTCAAAGCGGCGGCAACTCAGCCAGAGACGCAATCATAAACGGCTTCGGCATAGGCGGCGAAGCAGGCAGCGTAAACAACAGCGGCAAAACCGAAATCAGCGGTCATTTTGAAAATGACACCTACATAAAACACTCCGAAATCCCGCTGGTTTACACAGCTGACAAAAATTTCGCAGATTTCAGAGAAGTCCGCATAAACGGTCGCCGCTTAACCAAAGGAACGCATTACACCGTCAAAAGCGGCTCAACAATCATCACCCTCCTGCCCGAATATTTAGACACGCTTGAAGCGGGAGAGCATGAATTGAGCGTTCATTTCAGCGGGCTTGCGGTGGTTAGAGATTCTTTTACCGTTGAAGATGCCGAATATGATGATGTTTCGACTTTGGCGGGGATTTTGGGGGAATTTGATTCAATTGATAATTGACGATTGACAGCTTACGGGTGAATCACCGCTTTTGCTTTGGGCAGGAGCGGTGATTTGCAATGTATAGTTTACAGTTTACAATGTACAATTTAGGTTGACATTTATAATTTTTTATAGTATAATATGTTAAAGAGCAATAAATAAAGATGAGATGCGGGGAGAGGTATTTATGAAATATATCATTTTACTTTATGATGGAATGTCGGATTACCCTATAGAAGAGTTGGGAGGCAAAACCCCTATGGAGGCGGCGAAAAAGCCGCGGTTGGACAGGCTGGCGGAAAAATCGCTGTTAGGGCTGGTAAAAACCGTTTCGGACGGAATGGCTCCGGGCTCGGATGTAGCTAACCTTTCGGTTTTAGGCTACGACCCTGCGGAGCATTACACAGGGCGTTCGCCGCTTGAAGCAGGTTCTATCGGCATTGATATGAAGGATGGGGACGTATCGTTCCGCTGTAACTTAGTCACGCTTTCGGACGAGGCTGACTACAGAGATAAAACCATGTTAGACTACTGCGCCGATGATATTTCAACCGAGGATGCGGCGGTTTTGATTGAACATCTCGCAAAGCATTTTCAAGACGGTGAGCTGTCAAGCTTTAAGCAGTTTAAGCTTTACGGCGGTGTCGGCTACCGCCATTGCCTGATTTGGGACGGCGGGACGTTGGATTTAGGTACGCTTACCCCCCCTCACAATATCACAGGCAAAAAAATTACAGATTATCTCCCCGCGCATAAAAATGCGGAGGAGCTTTACGCTATAATGAAGAAGAGCTATGAATTGCTGAGCCGTCACCCTATTAACATAGAGCGCGTCAAAAACGGGCACGGAGCCGCTAACAGCGCGTGGCTTTGGGGAGAGGGGAAGCGCGCCGCATTGCCCGGCTTTGAAAAGCTTTACGGGCTGAAAGGCTCTATGATTTCGGCGGTTGACCTGCTTAAAGGTATCGGACGGTTCGCGGGGCTGAATGTCGTCAACGTACCGGGCGCAACGGGCTACCTTGACTCCAACTTCAAGGGCAAAGCGCAAGCCTGCCTTGATGAATTCAAAAACGGCGCGGATTTCGTTTACGTGCATATGGAAGCCCCGGATGAGTGCGGGCACAGAAGATACACAGAGGGCAAGGTGCAGTCTATAGAAATTATTGATAACGATGTTTTGGGAATCCTGTTGCCTGCCCTAGAAGAATATGACGACTATAAAATGATGGTTCTGCCGGACCACGCCACCCCGCTGTCCTTGGGAACTCACACAAACGACCCCGTGCCTTTCCTGCTTTATCAAAAAACAGTAAACCGCCAAGGCAACGCCATATTCTCGGAAAAGACCGCCGCAGAAACAGGCTTATTTATTGAGCCCGGGCATTCTTTGATGAAATACTTTTTAACTTGTTAAGGCGATTGACACCCCCGCCAAAATCTACTATAATAAACAAGTACAAAACAAAACCAAGGAGCGTTAAAAATGGTAACTGAAACATTCCTCATATCAGTAAAAAACGACATCGGATTTAGACTTTTCTTCGCTGACGAACGGAACATTGAGTTTTTACAAGGGCTGTTAAAGTCAATTCTGAAACTGGACGATGGCGAATACGAGGTCATCGAAATCCTCGACCCGCACTTGCTCCGCGAATTTCACGGGGACAAACTAGGCATTGTCGATGTAAAAGTAAAAACCAAAACAGGGAAAATTATCCACATCGAAATCCAACTCAAAGTCCGCCCGGGCATGGAGGAGCGCATTATTTATTATGATGCTAAACTAATCACAGAGCAAATCGGAAGCAGTGATAAATACAAAGACTTAAAACGCGTAATCAGCATCATAATCACCGATGAAACCCTTATAAAAGCAAGCCCGCTTTATCATCACCGCTTCACATTCTTCGACCCGAACGCAAACATCGAACTATCCGACCTCATCGAAATTCATACTCTCGAATTAAATAAACTGCCGGATAATTTTGACGGCACGGAATTATGCGACTGGGCGAAGTTTATCGCCGCTAAAAGCGAGGAGGAATTGGAAATGGTAGCAAACAGGAATACGCAAATCAGTAAGGCTGTAGTTAAGCTCCGCGAATTGTCAGCGGATGAAAAAGCACGGGATATGTATGAACGCCAAGAAAAAGCAAGGCGAGACCATGAGTGGGCTATGGATTATGCTCGGGAAGTGGGTATTGAGGAGGGTAGGCATAGGGGACGGCAGGAGGGTCGACAGGAAGGTCGGCAGGAGGAGAGACAAGAGCTTATCAAAAGAATGAAATTATCCGGCATGTCCGAAGCTGAAATTGAGAAGATTCTTAAATTGTAAATTGTTCATTGACACCCCCGCTCAAATATGCTATAATAAAAATACAAAAAATTAACAAGAAAGGTCTTGATAAAAATGTCCAAATGTGCTACAATTTTAGCAAGCAAGCAAGCAAGCAAGCAAGATTATCTCTGCCCTAACCGCCTTGGCAATCTTCATCTCAATATTCACCATGCTGAATGTTTCAGCTGAAATATTTGACGGCGATGGTTGGTCTTTCGATACTGAAACAGGCGAACTCACAGTTTCCACAAATGAGGGTACAACAGCTTGGCGAGGTGCAGTTACGTTTAACGATGTAACAACCGTTATAATCGAAGATGGCGTTACGGTAATAGGTCTTCAGGCGTTTAGCGGGACAAGCATAACCACCATAACAATACCCGAAAGCATTACCGACATATATGCTTACGTATTTAATAATTGCACAAACTTAACTTCAATAATCGTTGAATCCGCTAACAACAATTTTTCAGATATTGACGGCGTATTGTTCAATAGAAACGCAACCGCGCTACTCCAATACCCAGCCGGGAACGCAAGAGCAAGCTACACAATCCCAAGCAGTGTTACAAGCATAGGGCGTGATTCGTTTGCATATGCAAAACTAACCTCTGTTATAATACCGGAAAGTGTTATGAGCATCGGGCATTTGGCGTTTCGAGCAATTACTGACCTGCTTTCGATAACTTTCAATTCACAAATTCCACCTACTTTAGGTATATATGTATTTGCAGATAGTAGTAATTTAACAACAATATATGTCCCATACGGTGCAGAAGAGGCATATGCGGAGGTTGAGCAACTGAATCGTTTCACCATAAAGGAGATGTGCGAAATTTGCGGCAAAAATCCTTGCGTTTGCCCTAAACCCAACCCCCCCGACCTTAGCGATAATGGCGATAACGAAAGTAACAACCGCGGCGGAAGCTCCGTAAGAGATGCAATCATCAGCGGCGGCGGAATCGGCGGCGCGGCAGGCAATATAAACAGTAGCGGCAAAACCGAAATTAGCGGTCATTTTGAAAATGACACCTACATAAAACATTCCCAAATCCCGCCAGTTTACATAGCTGACAAAAATTTTGCAGACTTCAGAGAAGTCCGCATAAATGGTCGCCGACTGACAAAGGGTACACATTACACCGTCAAAAGCGGCTCGACAATTATTACGCTCCTGCCCGAATATCTGGACGCACTTGATGAGGGAGAACATGAATTGAGCGTTCATTTCAGCGGGCTTGTGGTGGTTAAGGCTTCGTTTACCGTTGAAGATGCTGAGTATGATGATGTTTCGACTTTGGCGGGGATTTTGGGGGATTTTGATTCAATTGACAATTGTTAACTGCTAATCATCCTTCCCGCAAACCCCTATGTACTCGCAGTAATTGCAGATTTTGCTTTCTTCCAGCGGCAGGGCGGGGATTTCGCCTCTTTTTAGGCTTTCAGCCATCTTTATGACAAGACCCTCCGAAAATTCGCGAAGTTCTTGAAGCTGTTCGCCGTTTAGGATATGATTTTTTGAAGCTTCATAGGGCTCGCCGGATTTTTTGAAGCTTACGGGCAGGTATACACCCTCCTTGTTTTTATCCATAGCGGTTATGATTTCTTCATCGTCCAGTATTAACCCCTCGGGTCTGTGCGTGCTGTTTTTCAGCTTTTGAATATCGCCGTCTTTCACCTCCCCGCGTTTAAGCGAGGGGGTGTGATTTTTTGCGGGCATATATAAAACGCCTGCGGGAAATGCCTCCTTGTATTTGCCGCCTCTTTTTGATTTATCGGTAAGCGCGAAAAGATAGATAAGCATCTGCATATTAAGCCCGTGAAGCAGGTTGGAGGGCTTAAACTTCTGCGTCCCCGACTTGTAGTCAATCACACGAACGTATAATTCACCCTTTTGGCTGAGGTATGTATCTACGCGGTCAACCGTTCCGAAAAAGTAAACCTCCGTGCCGTCGGTAGCGGTAATTTTCATCGGCGGCTCGCCGTCCTGCCCAATCTTATATTCAAATTCAGACGGGACAAACAGGCTTTGTGACAATTCCTCCCTAATCCGCAGTACAACCTCTAAAACCGTGTCGGAAAGCTTTTGGTAGATTGCTTTAAAGCGAGCGGTTTTTCCGTATTCCCCGCCCATCTCCTTGTCGTAATAATCGCTCATATATTCATTGATGCAAGCCCTTATATTGTCATCAGACATGGCGGGCAGAGAGCCGCCGTTTACGGCGAGAGCGTCAAAAAGCTTGTAGAGGCAGTAGTGTATGACATTCCCCCTTGCCATAGCCTCCATATCTATTTTTTGGCGCGGGTAGAGCCTCAGCCCTTTTTTGCAAAAGTATCTGTAGGGGCATTTTTGATAATCCTCAAAGCTTGTAGCCGAAACATAAAGCTTATCCTTACCGAAAAGCTCCGCGCTTACGTTGCTTTCCAGAAAGCGCGCCTCGTCCGCTTTCATGCGGGCAAGGCTTTCAATCTTTGCGGAATATTCGGGCAGTCTTGAAAGAGCCTCCCGCAGGCTTGCCGATTCGGTGTTGCTTTTATCATAATTTTGCACAAAGCTGTAATAAGCCGCCCGCGGCGTTACGCAATATGATGAAAGCGGCACTTCCTCGGCGGTTGCTTTTATATGATTGCCGAACATATTCAAGGTTTGTGATACAATCACCGACGGGTAAAGCACCCTGCCGGACGTATCCGCCGGAGGATAGGTGATATATAAAACCTCGCTCGGCGCGGACAATACATTGTAGGCTACAAACCTCTCGTCGGCGATTTTAGCCTTTAAGCCGTTTGAAAGCTCTATACCCGCCGCTTTGAGCGCGAGCCTGTCCCTCTCCGAAAAAAGCCCCTCGGCTTTAGCCGCAAAGGGCAGTTCGCCGTCATTTGCGCCAATGACAAAAACCGCCTTGGGATTCGCAAGGCGGGAGAGGTGCGCCGGCATAAAGGAGACGCAATCCAGCGTTTGCGGCGGCGATGACAGGGTCAGCTTAGAAGCCGCCGTGTCAAATAAATCCGCAAACTCGGCAAGAGTAATATCCCTGCCGCGCAAAATACGGTGAAAGACCTCCAGCAAGCCGCATAAAAGCTCCCAAAGCTGTTTATGCTCTCTGGCGATTGCCAGCAAGCCCGGCTGAGCAGGCTCGCAATCGGCGATAACAGCTTGAACCGCCTCGTCAAGCCTTACATCGGCAAAAAAATCATAAAAGGCTTCGCAGATTCTGTCCCCCGTGGTATGGAAGCAGGCTTTAGACAGCTTGAACAGCGGCTTTGTGATTCTGAGGCGAATTTCCTCCGCTTCCTCCTCAATAAAAGGCTCTCTCCACATTTTGGGGGTTACGTCCCACTTATAGCAATACTGCTCTATCAGTGCCGCATCAAGAGCGTTAAGCCCCGAAAATCCCGTTTTTACATACCTTAACCAATCGCCCGCCGTCAAAGACTTCCCCGCCGCCAATTTAAGCGCGGACAAGACGAAAACCATCACAGCCTTATGGCGGACGCTGTTATTCTCATCTATATAAAACGGAATCTCATACCGCTCAAACGCGCCCTCAAAAATCGCCGAATACAAATCAGCGCGGCGTGAAACCACGGCTATATCCGAATATCTAAGCCCGTTTTCCTCAATCAGCCGCTCAATCTGCGCGCAAACATAATCGGCTTCGTTATAAATATCAACCGCTTCATATATGCGGACATTTTCGCACACGCCATCATACCTGCCCCGCGTATTCCGCAGGATATTTTTGCTTAAAAAGCCTATTTCGGGGGACTTGAAGCGAACGCCGTCCTCGCAGGTCGTTTCAAATACCTTTACCCCATGCTTTTCGGCGGCTTGAACCAGCCTGCTCCTCGTACTGTTGACGGCTTCAAATACGGAAAATCCTGCTGAACCTCTATCCTCGGTCGTAAGGCAGATGTGAACACTTTCGCCGGCGGATATAATCACGTCCAGCAGGGCAATTTCATCGGCGGTAAAGCTCTTGAATTCATCGATAAAAATATCATGCCCCTTAAAAAAACCGCTGACTGCGGCTCTTTCCGCCGCCTCGTTAACGGCGTTCAACTCATCCTTGAAGCCCGATTCCGTAAGAATTTTAACGTATTCGGAGTAAATCACCGATATATCCGCCGTCTTTGCCTTAACGCCGCCGCTCATAAATGAAAGCTTGTCCGACAGCAATTCCGGGGATATGCTTGAAAGCGCAAGCTCCTTTATAATGCTGAGGCTTGAATCGATAAACCTCGGCTTTCGCGCCTGTTTACCGTAAAAATTAAGGCTTTTGCTTTCCGTTACCTTTAAAAGGGCATAGTACATAAGTACCGCCTTTACCGTATCATCGGCATAGCGACCTTTCCTGCCGCCGCACTGTATAAAAATGTCGGCGGCAAGGCGTGAAAAAGATAAAACCTTAACAGCGTTGAACCTTTCAGCTCCCAAGCGTTTATAAAGCATTCTGTCATATTCAAACGAAAACTGGTCGGGGATTATAACGATAGCACCGTTTTCGAAAGCGCGTTTATCAATTCTTTCCATAAGGAGCGAGGACTTACCCGTCCCCGCTCCGCCCGTAATGATATTTAACATTACTTAATAAAATCAGCCAAAACGCTGTCCATGTTAGGGCAACCGATTTCCTGCAGGCTGTACTGAACCCTTACGGTGGGCTTGTTTATTTTGATTACCCTGTTTAAATCAATCGGTGTTGCAATCACAACGGCATCGCAATCCACGCGGTCAATGGTAGCGGTCAAATCGCGAACCTGCTCATCGCCGTAACCCATAGCGGGCAATAATTTGCCTATGCCCGGATAGGTTTTAAAGGTTTCCGCCAGCTTGCCGACTGCGAATTCACGCGGGTCTACAAGCTCCGCCGCCCCGCATCTTTTAGCCGCGACAACGCCCGCACCGATTTTCATTTCGCCGTGGGTAAGGGTAGGACCGTCCTCAATGACCAGAACTCGTTTACCGCGGATTAACTCGGGCTTGTCAACGCTTAAAGCAGAAGCCGCATCGATTACAACAGCTTTGGGATTCACCATCTCAATGCTTCTGCGTACCGTCTGTATATTCTCAAAATCCGCGCTGTCGATTTTATTTATAACGACAACGTCAGCCATTCGCAGGGTAATTTCACCGGGGTAATAAGAAAGCTCGTGCCCGGGGCGGTGCGGGTCTACTACCGTAACCATCAAGTCGGGCTTATAAAACGGGAAATCGTTATTTCCGCCGTCCCACAAAATGACATCACAGCCATTCGGGTCATTTTCTGCGGCGCGCAGAATATCCTCATAGTCAACACCTGCATAGATGACATTCCCGCGCGCTATATGCGGTTCATACTCCTCCATCTCCTCAATGGTGCACTTATAAGCGGCTAGGTCTTCAATCGCGGCAAAACGCTGAACCCTTTGCGCTTCAAGGTCGCCGTAGGGCATGGGGTGGCGTATTGCGATTACTTTCAAGCCGTGAGCAATCAGGATTTCCATTATTTTATTCGAGGTCTGGCTTTTGCCGCAACCTGTCCGCGAAGCACCGACTGCGATTAAAGGCTTCACGCTTTTGAGCATGGTGTTTTTATGACCCATAAGGGTAAAGTCCGCCCCTGCGGCGTTTACCTTAGCCCCCAAGCTCATAACGGCATTATAAGGCACATCACTGTAGGCGAATACGCACTCATCGACATCGAAGTTTTTAATCAAACTCTCAAGCTCGTCCTGCGCGTGGATGGGAATCCCGTTGGGGTATTGCTTTCCGGCAAGGGAGGCGGGGTATTTGCGGTCCGCTATGTCGGGGATTTGCGCCGCCGTGAAGGCGACTACGTTATAATCGGGATTGTTTCTGTAGTAGACGTTAAAATTATGAAAATCTCTTCCCGCCGCGCCTATAATGATTACTTTTCTTTGGCTCATAAAAATCATACCTTTCCTTATTTAAGATGCAAAATTATCAAAATAACCTTGTATTAATACAACAGGAGTACCCTTATCACCCGAGCCGCTTATCAAATCGCAAAGGCTTCCTATTAAGTCAGTATACCTCCGCGGGGTTGTGCCTATACTCTTTTCGGCGCGCGGCTTTTTCGATGAGCCTATCAGAGCCTTTACCTCGTCCTCGCTTTTGCCCGCAAACTCGTTATCAAGCATAAGCTTCAGCTTAATCTCGCTGGGCGTTCCCATTAAGCCCTCCGTAGCCGCCGGTGAAACAATCGGGTCGGCAAGCTCCCATATTTTCCCTACCGGGTCTTTAAACGCCCCGTCTCCGTAAATCAAAACCTCAATATTCTTGCCCGATGCTTCCCTAAGCTTCGCTGCAATTGAGCTTACTATATTCTCGCAATCCCTCGGAAACAGCTTTACCGTATCTTCCCCGGACTTATTCGAGCCGAGAAGTCCGTACCGCTCATTATAGCCGCTTCCGCTTACGGGCTGTGACAATATTTCGTCCAGACCATAAACAATTTCCGCTCCCGCTTCCTTTAAAAGACGCTTAGACCGAAAGCGCGTATGCACGTCACAGCAGAGCACATTTTTCGTAAATTTCAACACTTGGCGGACATCATTAGCGAAAAGTATACTGACATGCTCGCCGTATGACTTATAATGCTCTACATAATCTACGTTGGTAAAGACGTGCTTTGTATCAAAGCCGAATTTTTCGCGGTATTCCTCCTCGGTGAGCAGGTCGGCATAGGGGTTTACGCCGTGCTCATCAAGCATGTCCCAAGAAACAAGCTCATTTCCGACCTCATCGGCGGGGTAGGAGAGCAATATATAGAGCTTATCACAGCTGCGCGCTATTCCCTTTAAGACATTTGAAAAGCGGTTTCTTGATAAAATCGGGAAAGTAATGGCAAGCGTTCCGCTCGGGAATTTATTTTTAACGTCCAAGGCGATTTGAGCGCAGCTTGCATAGTTACCCTGCGCGCGTGCCACTACTGCCTCGGTTACTCCCACAACGTCCCTGTCGTTTAATGAAAGCCCCTCCTCCTTAACCGCATTCATGACGCTGTCCGCGACGATTTGAGCTATGTCATCGCCCGTTTTAATTAAAGGAGCGCGTATCCCTCTGGCTACCGTGCCTGTTGTTCTCATATATTAATCCGTCCTTTCCGTAAAACCTCTAACCTCTTATTAATAGTATAATACTTTAAGCCCGCAGTGTCAATATTTTTAAGGAAAATATTTTAATAAAGCCCCGCTAATTGCGGGGCTTTGCTTCTTTATTTCTCCTCTTTTTTGGTTACGCCGTCTGTTATGCTTGTGCCCAGAGCCTCCTCCAAGGATTTTTTCACCTTTGAGGTATAGTCCTCGTTTGATACCTCCGTCAGCACGAACGAGTTCTTAGTCCTGTCATATTCAAGCGAAAACTTAACATCTTTCGGAACGCCGTTTTTATCTAAAGCTTCCTTAATACGCTTATCCGTATCTTTTTCGGAAAGCTTATTGTTCAAAATATTTGAAACAGACGAGAAAGAATTTTTGCCGTAAGTAAATTTACGCGCGGCGGCAACCCCTGAGTTTCTTGAATAAATTCCGCCGTTAATATGGCTTCTCAAGGAATTAATGCTTGTAATCATAATTATTACAACTCCCGTTATTTTTTTGAATTTTTTGATTTATGTATATTATACCATATGTAAACGGCTTTTGTCAATATTAATATTTAAAAAATTCAACATATTTTAAATAGAAAAGTTATTTAAAGGAGAGATTTATAATGTATTGTTCTAAATGCGGCTATAAAAATGCCGAAAATTCAAAGTTTTGCATTGTGTCACGCGAAGGAGAATTTCCTCAAACCTCATTCCTAACCCCTAAAACCTCCCCCGATATTTTCAATATCAAGTCAACGGCTTCATCAAAGTCAAGCTTTGTTGTGTCTGCTAAAACTGCGTCATCGGCTTGTTTTAAGGGGGCTGTTTTGCGGTTCATATCGTTGTAATCGCGTTTGTTTACATCGGCTAACACTTCATCAAAGGAAGATTTATCCCCTTTTTCCGTAAGCTCCAGATGCCTGCGGCGTGCGCGCTCCTCGGCGGAGGCGGTAAGGTATATCTTCAAATCCGCGTTTGGCAATACTACCGTTCCTATATCCCGCCCGTCCATGATTACGTTATTTTCACGCGCTATAGAGCGTTGCAGCTCAAACAAAAAATCCCTAACCGCGGGAATTGCCGATACATCGGACGCACCCATTGAAATTTCGGGAGTTCGTATTTTTTCGGATACATCCGCGCCGTTTAAAAAAACATGCTGAGAGCCATCGATAAATCTAAGCTCCGGCTTGATTTTCGGGAGCTCTTGTATAACCGCGCTCTCGTTCTTGGGTGGTATTTCCTTGGAAATTACATGATAAGCAACAGCGCGGTATAAAGCCCCCGTATCAACATAAATAAAACCTAAAAGCGCGGCAACCTTTTTTGAAATCGAGCTTTTACCGGCACCGGAAGGACCGTCAATTGCTATATTTATACTCATAAAAATCATTCCTTTACATATTATTAGCCGCGCATACCGCCGTGCAGAACGCAATTTGAAGATTAAAGCCCCCCGTATAGCCGTCTAAATCCAAAACTTCCCCCGCGAAATAGAGGGATTTTACAAGCTTTGATTCCATCGTTTTGGGGGATATTTCCGCAACGTCAACGCCGCCGCTTGTTATAACCGCTTCGCTGAACGGTCTGAAATCCCGTATCGTAACGGGGAACGCTTTCAGCAGGCTGACAAGCGCGGCTCTTTCCGGCTTAGTCACGGAATGGACGGGCTTGTCCCCCGCGACCCCCGATAGTTGCACGACCGTCTGTATAAGTTTATTCGGCAGTAGCTTAGAAAGGGAATTAGAAAAAAGCCTGTTGGGAATTTCAGCGAAGTCGCGTAGGATTCGTTCATTGAGTGCTTTTTCGTCCAGAGCGGGTTTAAGGTCAATAAACGCCTTATACCGCCCCCGCTCCATATCGGAAATATGCGCCGACGCGCTTAAAACTAACGGTCCCGATATGCCGAACCGGGTGAAAAGCATCTCACCCTGTTCACTGAAAATAGACTTTCCAAGCTTAGCATCAAAGATTTTGAGGTTGACATTTTTTAGGGATAACCCCTCCAGAACAGCACAATAGCTTTCCTCCGCAACAAAGGGGACTAACGAGGGGCGGAGCTTTTTTATTGTATGCCCGGCGGCTTTTGCAAATTTATAACCGTCCCCGTCCGAGCCTGTTTTGGGGTATGATTTGCCGCCCGTTGCCACTAATACGGATTCGGCGTAAAATGACGTTCCTGAAACGCAGTTAACACCCTTAACCTGACCGCCCTCTATAATGAGAGAGCTTACTTTCACATTATTTTTTATTGTAACGCCGCGCGCACGGCAAGCATTTTCCAAAGAAAAAACAATATCGGCAGATTTATCGCTTACGGGGAAAACCCTGTTCCCCCTCTCCGTTTTCAGCGGCACTCCGAGCTCCTCAAAAAAATCCATGCAATCCCTTGAACTGAAATTTGAGTAAGCCGAGTAAAGAAAACGAGAATTAGTCGGAACATTCTCCGTAAATTCGTCAAGACCGCAGTTATTTGTAAGATTACATCTGCCCTTGCCCGTAATCAGCAGTTTTTTTCCCAAACTGTTATTACGCTCTAAAAGGAGCGTTTTTTTACCCAATTCGGCAGCCGTAACAGCCGCCGTTAACCCCGCCGCACCGCCGCCTATTATGATACAATCATAGCAGGCATAGCTCATATTTTAACAATCTTGGCATAATTCGCCATCAGCTTTTTAGTCCCCGCCGTATCAAACGCAATCTCCAGCATCATATCGTTTGACATGACCTTAACCGATATAACCATCCCTTCGCCGAATACGTTATGCCTAACCCTGTCGCCGACCGAAAGCTTTACGGGAGGATTTTTCTCTTGGCTTTTCGCAGGCTTTAAAAACGTGGCTTTAGTGTTTAGGGGTGAGGCTTGGGGTGCAGACTTAGTACTTAGGGTTGGGGGTTGAGGCAGGGGATTAGGTGTTAGGGGTGAGGGGGTTAAATCCTCAACGCCGCTCTCCCTCTCGACATATTCATAGGGGATTTCTTTTACAAAGCGCGAGGCTATGTTTCTGCTCGTATTCCCGAACAGCATTCGTTGCAGGGCGTGAGTAATATAGAGCTTTTCCTTGGCTCTGGTAACGGCAACATAGGCAAGGCGGCGTTCTTCCTCTAAATCTTCAAGGCTGTCCAAGCTCCTTGTTCCGGGGAAGATTCCTTCCTCCGCGCCTATTATAAATACAACGGGGAATTCAAGCCCTTTAGCGGAGTGCATTGTCATGACCGAAACCGCATCGGCGTTGGGGTCAAGCCTGTCGGCATCTGTATAAAGTGAAATTTCCTCTAAAAATTCTGATAAACTGCCCGCTTCCCCTTGCTCGGCTTTGCCGTTCATGAAAGCGACCATATTTGATTTTAATTCGCGGATATTTTCAAGGCGGGTAATTCCCTCCTCGCCCAAGCTGTCCATATAAGCCTTATACCCCGTCATATTAAGCAGAGCATCCAAAAGCTCGTCAAGCGGCTTTTCCTCCGCAATAGCCGCCAGCTTCTCAAAAACGGCGGCGGTTTTCGTAAGCAGGGAAGCTTTTTTTGAAAGCACGGGATAATCATGAGAATTTTTCATAACCTCAACAGGCGACATGTTTAGGTCAAAAGCAATATGTTCAATTAAAGAGAGCGTACTGTCGCCGATTCCGCGCTTAGGCTCGTTGATAATCCGCCTGAAGCGGAGCATATCGCGGCAGTTGTTAATCACCGAAAGGTAGGCAATAATATCTCTGACCTCTTTTCGGTCATAAAACCGAAGCCCGCCGATTACTCTGTATTGCAAGCCGCTTGACGTAAGCGCGCCCTCAATGCTGTTTGATTGGGCGTTCATACGGTAAAGAACGGCGAAGTCCTTATAATTCCGCCCCTGCTTTACCCCATCTAAAATTTTATTGGCAACAAACCTTGATTCGGAAAACTCGTTTACTGCTTTGTAAACCGTTACCTTTTCGCCGTCCCCCGCCGCAGTCCACAGCTTCTTTTCTTTCCGTGCCTCGTTATTTTTTATAACGGCATTCGCCGCGTTTAAAATATTCTGTGTAGAGCGGTAGTTTTGCTCTAACCTTATAACGGCGGCGTTAGGGAAATGCCGCTCAAAGCTGAGTATGTTTTCAATAGTCGCGCCGCGGAATTTGTATATTGACTGGTCGTCATCCCCCACCGCGCAAAAATTTTTATACTTAGCCGCAAGTAGGGAAACCAGACGAAACTGCGCCGTGTTAGTATCCTGATATTCATCTACCATGATATATTTATATCTGTTTTGGTAACGCTCTAAGACATCGGCGTGTTCATCAAACAGCTTCACGGTAAGCCTTATAATATCGTCAAAATCCAAAGCGTTGGCTTCGCGCAGGCGTTTTTGGTATTCGCTGTAAACGCGGGCTATCGTCATCTGCCTAAAATCATTTTCGGAATCCTCATCAAATAAGTCCGGCGGTATAAGCTTATCCTTAGCGGAGGATATAATACCCGCTACAGATTTCGGCGGGAAACGCTTGTCTGATATATCCAGAGCCGCAAGGCAGTTTTTTATAAGGCGCAGGCTGTCATCGGCGTCATAAATGGTAAAGTTATTATCATACCCCAGATGAACGATTTCGCGGCGCAGAATACGGACACACGCCGAATGAAACGTCGCCGCCGTAACGTCAAGAGCCTCTTTCCCCAAAGCCTGCAAAAGTCGTTCCTTCAGCTCGTTCGCGGCTTTATTGGTAAAGGTTATGGCAAGGATATTCCAAGGCTTAACGCGGTTTTCGGCGGCAATGTCCGCAAGCTTTGAAACTTCCGCTTCGTCCTTTTCGCCGTTATAGCTGTTTAAAAAATCAATATCCTCAGCACCTATTGAAGCGGGCACATACTCCGAGGCGTAAGCGTTGCCGAATTTCACCATATTAACAATACGGCTCACTAAAACAGAGGTTTTGCCGCTCCCTGCCCCCGCAAGGACCAAAACTGCCCCCTGCACGGTGAAAACGGCTTTCTTCTGCATATCGTTAAGCCTTGAAAAATATTTATTAAGAGCGCGCCTTTTCGCGCTTGTAAAAGCATTGGTTTCCATAAATCACCTATACTCCTTAACGGCTAAGTATTACCCCCACACCAAGTGTCACGACTTAGCCGGTGGGGTAATATTTCAATTTTGATACGTTTAAGTATAACATAAATTAATCTAAAATGCAAGTGTTTTATTTTGATGTGTTTGACGCGTGCTGAAAGCTAATTAAAAATAACCGCCGCTATTCAAAGTCGGCGGTTATTTTTAGATGCTAACTTAGCCCTTGGGGTAGAAATTCTCAATCATTTTAGCCTTTTCGATGGAGCCGTTGATTTTCAGCTTTCCGGTTAAAAACAGCTTGACGGAATCCTTTTCGCCCTTTATCATGCCGACTAAATCCTTGTATGAAATCGTAAGCTCGGCGTCGTTATCTTTATAGTCATACGGTTCAATCGTGATTTTGTCGTCTATGATTTCAACGTAAAAAGTTCCCTCTCCTTCTCCCTTGATATTAATTTGGTAGGCGAGTTTGCCTTTAAAATTGCTTGCGTCTGCCGGAGCAAAAAGCTCCTTTAGGTTCGTAAAGGCTTGTTCAAACGTCATAATTATTACATCCTTTCACTAGTATTTATTTAAGTATAACATAATTTTCCGGCTATGTCAACCAAAAATATGTCAAATACATGGATTTTTTTAACGATTTTTTTAACGGATTTTTTAAAGACGAATTGTGTTGTTCTTGCAAAGTTTGCACAAATATTCACGGTTTTATAAACAAATTATACAAATATAGTAAAAGCTTATTGACTTTTCTCGGAAATTTAGTTATAATTAACATGGACTGAGGGACGGGGAGCTAAGCGGGGACGAAGCCTCTGAAAAGTCTCTGAGAAGCCCTTGAAGCCTAAAGCCTAATGCCCGAATCCCAAAATCCTTGTTTAAGGTGGTTTAATCATGACTGTTCAAACAAAAACGATTTTTATAGTTGACGATAACGATGTCAATCTGTTAACTGCGGAATCGGCTCTTGAAGATTTATACGATGTATATACCTTGCCGTCCGCCGCAGGTATGTTCGAGTTGCTTCAGGACATCAAGCCGCATTTAATTCTGCTTGATATAATTATGCCCGAAATGAACGGGTTTGACGCGATGGAGAAAATCAAGTCCGATGAGCGGTATAAGGATATAAGCGTAATCTTTTTAAGCGGACAAGCGGATGTTGAAACCAAAGCGCGCGGGTTTAAGCTGGGTGCTAAGGACTTTATCCAAAAGCCGTTTTATCCCGATGACTTGATTCGGCGTCTAAAGCTCGCCTTCCAAATAACCGTCGGCTAAGCAAATAACAATAGCAAGCTTAAAAATCAAAAATTAATTGTTAATCGTTAACTGTTAATTGTTAATTGAAAAAGGGGGTCATATTATGCCTGTTAAAAAAATTCTCAGCTTCCAAAAAGCGAAAAACTTGCCGGCTTTGCTTGTGATGCTGGTGTTTTCGGTCTTTTTTGTTATGTTTATTTCAAGCTATATTTTCGTATCGGGTATTATGGCACAGCATATGAGAAAAGAGACGGAGAATACGCTCACCTCTATTGAGCAGCAGCATATGGCGGACCATCGCGAATTAGTTACGATGATGGGCTTTGTTACCGAGACGGTTCAATCCATGATGGTAAGCGAATTTATGGTTGATGAAGCCCGGATTCCGAGAATCAACAACTACATATCTAACATAACAGGCTTTTCAAAAGACATTGGGCAAACCTCGGGGCTGAACGGCTTTACTATATATTATACGGAAACCGACTTTATGTATCACGGGCTTAACCAAGAGCCGCCGGAAGGGTATGACCCAACCATACAGCCTTGGTATATGATTTCGCAGAATATTGGTCACGCGCTGGGTAGCACCTCTCCCTATACAGACGAATTTACAGGGAAAATGACAATCACCCTAATCCAAAATATCTTCAATCATGACGATGATATTATAGCAATCCTTCTGCTTGATGTTCTGCTTGAACAAATGTACAATAATCTTGACCCGCTGGAGAGCGATGGAATTTACTGGTTTTTGATGGACAGGGAGCTCAACGGCGTTGTCCACCCGGACGAGAGCCTTATCGGAGCCAATATGCACGATTTAGGCGATGACCTGTACGATGCCGCTAACGACCTTGAAAGCGGTGCAGCTATTTCCGAACGAACGATAGTAAGCTATGACGGTGAAAAAAGAATTCTTTGGGCGAGGCAGTTTGCAAACGGCTTTTACGGAGGAGTAATTGTTGAACCGAGAGCTTACCTCCGCCCCCTTTATGAGCTTTCGTGGTATCTGGGAGGGATTGGCGTTGTTTTAGCTTTGATGCTTAGCGCGATTCTTGTCAAAATCGCAAAACAAAGGCTTAAAGCCGAGGCGCAGAGTATCACCCTGCTGGAATCTATGCCGCTGGGGACGACTTTGTGGCGCAAAAATGCTCCAAAAGACCGCTACGAGCCTTTGAGCGCGAACTACGAAATGTTAAAGCTGTTTGAAACAAGCTCTGCCGTTTTGTTTGAAAGCTTTGAGCTGTTTTCGCCCGAATTTCAGCCCGATGGCGCAAGCTCAACGGAAAAACAATTAGCTATGATGAACAAGGCTATGGAGGAGGGGCACATCAGCTTCGAGTGGATGCACCAAACAGAGCATGGCGACCCTCTGCCCTGCGAAATTACGCTGACGCGGACTCAAATCGGCGAAGATATTTTCGTAGCGGGATACGCGCGCGATATGCGTGACGAAAAAGCCTTGCTTGATAAAATTAAATCCGAGCATAAGAAAATCGAAAAGCTGGCGCATTGGTATCAGACGGTTCTTGACGCTATTCCGCTTCCGGTATTTGTCATTTCCTCCGATATGAAATTTTCGTTTGTCAATTCATTTGCGGCTGAATTTTTAGAGATTGAACGGGATGAAATGATTGATAATAACTGCAACATTGTAAACCTAAGCGTTTGCAATACCGACCAATGCTTTGTCAAATGCGCCCAACGGGGAGTGAATAAGACCTACTTTAAATATAAAGATTTATCTCTGATTATTACCATTAAAGAGCTGATTGATTTAGAAGGCAAAAAGGCGGGCTTTATCGATATTTGGCAGGATATTACCGAGGTTGAGAATATGGCGAAAAAGAACGCCGATATTGAAGCTGCCAATAATGCTAAATCGCTGTTTTTGGCAACTGTCAGCCATGAAATCAGAACCCCGATGAACACAATTTTGGGTATTTCGGAAATTCAGCTTCAAAACGATGACCTTCCGACCGAGGTGGAGGACGCATTTACGCAGATTTGCTATGCCGGGGATTTGCTTCTGAATATCATTAATGATATTTTAGACCTCACTAAAATCGAATCGGGCAAGCTGGAGGTTGTCCCCGTCAGATATGATATACCCAGTTTGATTTATGATACGGTGCAGTTAAATCATCTGCGCTATGAAAGCAAGCCGATTAATCTGAAAATCACGGTGGATAAAGATACCCCGCTTGAATTTTTCGGCGATGATTTCAGAATAAGGCAGGTGCTGAATAACCTCCTCTCAAACTCTTACAAATATACCGATAAGGGCGAGATTGAGATGACGGTTTTTGCCCAAGAGCTCACCTTCGCGCAGGATAAATACGGCGCGGACACGATGCTTATCCTAAAGGTCAGAGATACGGGGCAGGGATTAACGGAAGAGCAAATCAGTAAGCTGTTTGATGAATTTACGCGGTTTAATCCCGATTTAAACACCACAGTCGTAGGGACGGGGCTGGGGATGAGCATAACCAAACGCCTTGTCGATGTCATGAACGGCGAAATATCGGTTGAGAGCCAGCCGAATGTCGGCTCTGTCTTTACCGTAAAGATTCCCCAGAAGCGTATAGGCGATGAGGTCTGCGGTGAAGAATTTACCGATAAATTGAAGGATTACAGCTTCAGAAACCGTGCAAGAGCTAAAAAGCTGCAATCGCGTGAATATATGCCTTACGGCAGTGTCTTAGTCGTTGACGATGTAAGCTCAAACCTACAGGTTGCAAAGGGTATGCTGATGCCCTACGGCTTAGAGATTGAATTAGTTCCCAGCGGATTTGAGGCAATTGACAAGGTTGAGCAAGGCAAGGTATACGATATTATCTTTATGGACCATATGATGCCTAAGATGGACGGGATTATGACCACGCAAATCCTGCGCGAAAAGGGGTATCAAAACCCAATCGTAGCTCTTACGGCAAACGCCTTGGTAGGGCAAGCCGAGATGTTTATGAAGAATAAATTCGATGGATTTATCTCAAAGCCCATTGATTCGCGCGAGATGAATACCATATTAAATGAATTTATCCGCAACAGAAAGCCCGATGAGGTTGTTGAAGAAGCAAGGGCGTTGCAAAAGCAGATGCAGGAGCAGCAAAGGATGCTTAAAGCCGCCGCTATTAAACAAGACCCCGCCGTTACAACCGAGCTTGAAAAATGCTTTGTTTGGGATGCGGGAAATGCCATTCCGATTCTTGAAGATATATGCGCCTGCCCTAAGGACAGCTTGGACAAGGCGGATATTGAAAGCTATATCATTGTCGTCCACGGAATGAAGAGCGCGCTTGTGAATATCGGCGAAAAGGAGATGGCAAAGGACGCTCTTAAATTAGAGCACGCAGGCAAAATAAGGGATTACGCCATAATCGAAGAATTTACCCCGTCCTTCCTCAAAGCAATTAAGGGGCTGGTAGACAGATATACGCCCAAATCTGCGGATTCCGGCAGTGTTGCCAGCTGTGAGAAAACCTTTTTGAAGGAAAAGCTTGAAGAATTCATAAAAGCGTGCGAAGGCTTCAATAAAAAAGCCGCTAAAACGGCTCTGAAGGAGTTAAACGCTAAAAGCTGGGACTCTGAAATAAGCTCCGCACTCAATGAAATCGATAGGGCATTGCTGCACAGCGCGTTTAAAAGCGCAAGCCAAAAAGCAAGGGAGCTAATTAAATATTAAGACAATAAAGCCGCGTCTTACGCTTGTGTACGTAAAACGCGGTTTTGGTTTTTCTATATCAGTCTTTGCTCAATCCCGCGCTACCAGACGCCTTAGCTCCTCCAAAACATTGTTTCCGCCCAGAGAAATGCTTCCCGCCTTATCGCAAATCCGCTCAATGTATTCCATCTCTTTGAGCTTGTAGAGAAGCTCGTTTTCCTCCATAAGCTTCGCCGTTTCCAATAGACTGCGGGTTGAAGCGATTTCCTCGCGCCGCGTAATCACGCTTGCCTGCGCCGCTTTTTCGGCTACAAGCACACTGTTCATAATCTCGCGGATTTCACCCGGCAGGATAATATCCTTAATCCCCGCCTCTGAAAATTCCACGAAAAACTTCGCTTCCTTTTCCTTTAGCTTTTCTAAAACACCGCCGGAGATGCTATCCTTTTGCTTTAACAGCTCATCAAAGCGGAAACGCCCTACAAACTCTCTTACGGTAAGCTGAACAAAGGAATAAAGCTGCGTGAGCAGAGAGTTGATTTCATTCATCGCCTTTACGGGCTCGGTGATTTTAAAATTGCAGGTAAAATTTAACCTGATTGAAACTTTATCGGCAGTCAAAATCTCCTGCCCGGGAACGTCAATCTGCTGTAGTTTCAAATCAACGATTTTATGCGAAATCTTCCGCCCGCTGTTCCAGAAATAATGCGTTCCGGCGGGTAGCTCGCTGTCCAATTTGCCGCCTATGTAAAGCAGAGCCGTTTCGCCCTCCGATACTTCGATTTTAGTATACAGCCCCGTGTGCATACATATGAATTCGGCGGGCTGAACACCGTCCGTTGATTTGGGGTCGGTTATATCAAAATGCTTGAAGGTATTTTTTTCAAATATATCCCAAAACAGATATTCGCCCCTCTCCAAAGCACCCGTAATCCGCCCGTTTACATAACGCAAAGCAATTTGATTATCGGGAACAGTAACCTTTACCGTGCTTTTTTCAAAAAGAGGGTCGCGTAAAAGTATACTTTCGTCCAAACCGTGCCGAGCAACAGGTCCGTTAGCCTGAACGATTTCAACACTTTCGCCGAATATAGGGTAATAACTATGCTTCCCCGCTTCAAGCAAGCGGATAAACTTGCCGTTTTTTATAAGATAACCCCTTTGCCATTCTCTTATAACTATTTTCATTGGAATCAATCCTTTCTGATTGTAATTATATCACATTATTCTTTGCAAAGCAAGTAAATAATAACAAAAATAACCTTACGCTATGTGCTGACTGTATCGAATCGCCTATTAAAATTAAACAAAAAAATCTTGAATTTATTGTAAAATTCGGTTATGTTGGCTATTGACAATTTTGCTGTTATCATATATAATTTAAGTATAGAAAGGATGGTTTTAAATATGAAAAAACTAATATCAGCAGTACTGGCTCTGACTTGCGCGGTAACAGCAATCGGAACGGCGACTTTCGCAAACAATGAACCTTTAGACGGTTTAATTGAAGGAATAGAGTTTAAAAGTGTGACGGAGCTTGAAACCTACTTAGCCGAAGTGCAGAAAACAGGTAAAACACCCGGTGTGAGCGGAGAAATTTCAAAATACCTAAGCTCTATGGATACTCTTTATTACCCCAAAAGCCTTGACGCAAGCAAAGATATTAGCACTATTTTTGTAGCTTCGACAGAAGTTTTCGTTTCTTTTAAATTCGGCAATCAGTTCAGCGAATTTAAGCATTATATTGATGATGCTACCGCAAAAAATAAAATCGAAGAAGCAAAAACAATGCTCACCGACAAAGAATTTTCAGCGACAAGCAAGGTTCAAGGGGAATATACCGTATATTCCTACGTACTTGCAGGTGCTTCCAACTATATTTGGGTTCAAGACGGTAAAACTTTCAGCTTAGTATTAAACGGAACGACCGAATATGACAAGCATTACGACCTTTGCTACGCCGCCTCAAAGCAACTTAATAAGGGCGACAACACAGCTGTAAAAAAAGAGGAAGCAAAAACAGGGCGCACAGGCTGGGTAAGAAATTCATCTACCGGGCAGAGAAGATATTATAAAAACGGCGAATATCTTGTAGGCTCTCACATTTTCCCCGATGGTAAGGAATATGTATTTGACAAAAACGGTATTTATCTTGGTCGGCGTACTCCGAAAGCGGGTTAAGAGCTTGTTTATAATGTCCCCTCTGCTTCTTGGGTTTTAGAAGCGGGGGGATTTTTTTGTGCGGTTTATTTAAAAAAAACCTTGATATTTGAAGGTGTTTATTGTATAATTATATAAATGTTGTCCTTTTAAGCGGCATGGGCAGGATTGGCAAAACTGAAATATGCCAAAAATTATTTCATACATATAAAGAAAGCAAGGACTTTAAGATTAAATATATCGGCTGGGTCGCATGGAACGGCAGCCTTAAAAACACGCTCTTAGGCAAATTCCCCGAAATCGCTGCTGATACGGCGGATTATTTTGGTGATGTAAAAAAACTGCTCAGCCGTTGTGGGAGCAAATTTTTACTTTTCATTGACAATATGAATGACTTTACAGCCGAAGATGTCAAGGAGCTTAACGCCCTGCCCTGCCGCACCGTTGTTACCTCCAGAAGCGATGAAATAGATAACTTTATCCCCGTTACCATTAAAAGCCTGCCTAAGGATGAGTGTATTGAAATATACAAAGGGGTTTTTAAAAACCGGGAAAAAGAGCGGGAATTTGAAGATGAGATTATAAGAGAAATCGCTGAAAAAGCCGACTATATAACAATCGTAATAGAACTGCTCGCCAAAACGCCCGCTTATCGGAAACAGAGCTTTTAGAGCAATTAAACCGCAACGGGTTTAACCTTTCGGGGATTAAAAATAAAGTTGGCAAGGACAAGCGTTTCAATGAAAATATGTCCTCACTTTTTGATTTATCGAAATTAACCCAAGAGGAGATTTTAGCTCTAAAGCAATTCTCCCTCTTCCCGCCCCAACCCTTGCCGTTTGAATATGCCCAAAAATGGTTCGAGCAAGAAAACTCCGACATTTTAAACGACCTCTCAAACAAAGGCTGGCTAATCAAAACCGAAGCAGGCTTTTATATGCACCATGTTATTTCTGATGTTGTTAAATATGAGAATAAGCCTAGCTATAAGGAATGTTACGGCTTGGTTGACATGATGGGAGATGATTTAAATTTTGACGTGACTGAAATATTCACAACACGCTTGCCGATTTTGCCGTTTGGTGAAAAAGTTGCGAAGCATTTTGGGGGTATTGAGGATGAAAATATTGCAGACTTAATACATAATACTGGGTATATTTATAAATACTTAGGCGAATATGACAGGGCTTTGGAGTTTTACGGTAAAGCTTTGGAAATTCAAGAAAAAATTTTAGGCAAAGAACACCCCGATACCGCAACGACCTATAACAATATGGCGATAGTTTATGACAATCAAGGCGAATATGACAAGGCGTTGGAGCTTTACGGTCAAGCTTTGGAAATCAAAGAAAAAATTTTAGGCAAAGAACACCGCCTTACCGCAACGACCTATAACAATATGGCGATAGTTTATAAAAACCAAGGCGAATATAACAGAGCTTTGGAGCTTTACGGTAAAGTTTTGGAAATTAGTGAAAAAATTTTAGGCAAAAAACACCGCCTTACCGCAACGACCTATAACAATATGGCGGTAGTTTATGAAAAACAAGGCGAATATGATAGGGCTTTGGAGTTTTATGGTAAAGCTTTGGCAATAGATGAAAAAATTTTAGGCAAAGAACACCCATCTACTGCAATGACCTATAACAACATTGCGTTAGTTTATTATAATCAAGACAAATACGACCTAGCCTTGGGGCTTTATTTAAAATCATATAAAATTTTTATAAGCAAACTCTCCGAAAATCACCATTATACAAAGAACACTTATATCGGCTTAAAAAAAACATATCTCAAAAAACACCCAACCCAAACCCCAGCCGATTTCGAGCGTTGGCTTGAAGAGCAGATGTCAGCGGATAATTTAGTTATGATTTAGAGCGTGGCAGTTATTAACTGAATAATTGTATCTATTCAGTTGCTGAAATCTTGCACCTGTGCAAGAGGGTTATGTAGGGGACAGGCTTGCCTGTCCCGCCAGTAGCGAAATGATGCGTTTTTTTTGCTTGACAATGATTGTTGGATATGATATTATTAGATTATAAAATTGTTTAGGAGGTTTTACCATGACTGAATTAAAAGTAAAGCCCAAAATTGACGTTGCGTTTAAGAAAATCTTTTCTGAGAATTTGGACTTATTGAAGTCTTTGGTTTCTGCGGCGTTGGGGTTTGATGCTAAAAAAGTTGAGCTTTGCCCGAATGAAATACCGCCTGCGGAAGTAGAGCATAAATTTTGCAGGCTCGACCTGCGAATTAAGGTTGACGGGCAGGAAATTGACATTGAAATACAATGTTACAAACGTGATGATTTTCAAGCGCGCGCCGAATATTATTCAAGCCTTATGTTCACGCGGCTTCACAAAGGCGAAAATTATGCTAAAATCCCTAAAACTGTTTTAATTAATATTGTTGATTATCCCGTGTTTGATTGTGCCGAGTATCATTCTGTATTTATGAACATGGAAACAAATCGCCATGAAGTGCTGACTGATAAGAAAGTGATTCACTTTTTTGAGTTGGGCAAGATTCCGTCACTTGAAAACTCTAAAAGTAATATTGAACTATGGCTTAATTTAATCAGTGCCGATTCTGAAGAAAAAATTGAGGCATTAGAGAGCGTACCAATCGTTGAAATCAAAAAAGCCATTGGCGAAGTTAAACGGCTCAATCGTGACCCAAATTTTATCCGCACTACCGAAGCGCGTGAAAATGCAATGAGGGAGGAAATGTCCGCTTTGTCTGCGGCTCATGATGCGGGGCATAGAGAGGGGCGAGAAGAGGGTATATTTAGTGTCGCATGTAGTATGATTGCCGATAATCTTTCTTTTGAGGTTATCTCTAAACATACAGGTCTTTCAATCAAAGAAATTGAAAGCTTGCGCTTGCGCGAAGAATGAGGAGCTGTTAATAAGTAAAACCCAAGTCTACTGTTTTTCAGTAGACTTGTTTAGAATTGGGGAGATTTTCAGTGCAAGATTTACAATAAACAAACCTACAATTTGTAATATTTTATAATATTTTTATTTGTTATTTACAATAAATGATTAGGGACGGTTTTACCGTCCCTTTTTGAATATCACACTAAGCCACAAAAACCTAAAACACCACCCTATACCCCCTGGTATACTTCCCCTGCGCTTCTGCGCCGGTTTTGTAACGCTCTATCACTTCTAAAATCTCGCCGGGGGGCTCTTTAAAAAAGTCCAGCAAAATAAAATCAACGTCCACCTCATCTAATTTGTCAGACAGTAAAAGCAAATCAGCGTTTAAAAGCTCCGAGTACCCAACGCCGCGGCGAATGGGGAGGGCTCTGCCTGTCCTGTCTGTAAGGGCGGGGGTATTTTTAAAATCGGGAGAACCGCGCCCGCCACAGATTTCTCGCGTTAAAAGCATAAGCGGCAGAAAGCCGTATGCGAAGATGCCGAGCGGGAGCTCTCCGCTCAGCGCGTTAACGCGCCTAAAGGTACATTCAAATGAAGCAACGGCATCAGCAAGCCCCAATTGCTTTACCGCCGCCAAGCTGTGCGGGTTGGCAAGGTTAAGACCCATGCCCCCGTGAAGCTTAAAGCCCAGTTTTGCTCCCATTCCTATATGCGCCAAATGGTTGCACAGGATACTGTCAAAGCCTCCGGCGGCGGCTCTTTTTAGGTCTTGCAGTAAAGCCGTTTCGTCAATTACAAAGCGCGGCAGTGAAAGTATGATTTTCGGCGCGGGCTTTATTTTCAGGGCTTCCTCGATTGGCAGTATGATTTTTTCAAGTGAGGGGCTGTTCAAGAGTTCGTCCGTAAGGTCAGTGGCTTTGTAAAGCAGGATACGGATAAGCTTTTCGGCGCGCTGATTGCGTGAACCCGTCTTGGGGCGACCCTTGCGCGTTTCGTATTCTCCTTTAAAAGTGTAAACGGGAGTATTTTTCTCAATTATCCGATTATCCGTAAGAGCGGCGGCTGAGCGGCGCATGGCGTTTATCTGCGAAACGGAAACGCTAAGCCCCTCATCGGTATCAACGGTTATACACCCCGCCTTATACGCCGTTGAGCCAAGCTTAGAAAGCTGTTTTTTAATCAATTCGGTGTCAACGGCGCGCCGCTCCGCCGCTTGCGGAGGTTCACCGCAGACCATCGTTTCCATGCCATCGGCTCTCATCGAAAGCTTTATTTTTTCACCCTTTTTAACGGACATGTGAAAATCTGCGGTATAGCTTTCGCGCTCCTTTCGGTAAAGCTCCCTCAGCCCGGGCAAAACGGATTCAGCGGCGAACGCATCCTCCCTTTGCCTGATTCCCAGCATGTCGCTGCCTGATTTGCCGATAAAATAGCCGTCCGTAAAGCCGCTCCGCGAAAAGACGGCGCGCAGGGTTTCAAAATCGGGCAACCTGCCGTCCAGAGCCGCGCGGTAAGCCGAAACTGCCGCCGCGACGTATTCGGGGCGTTTCATTCTGCCTTCAATTTTTAGGCAGGCAACGCCCGCGCCGCGCAATTCCCCGATATGTTCAAGCAAGCATAAATCTTTAAGAGAAAGCGGATAATGGCTACCCGCTCCGCGTTCGCTGTTTACCGTATACGGCAGTCTGCACGGCTGGGCGCAATTTCCCCTGTTCGCGCTCCGCGAGCCTATAACCGCGCTCATATAACACTGCCCCGAAACAGACGCACAAAGCGCGCCGTGAACGAAAGCTTCAATTTCAATATCGGCTTTGTTTGCGGCGCGGCAAATTTCCTCGATTTGACCGCGTTTCAATTCGCGCGCGATAACAACCCTGCTAAACCCCAATTTGTAAGCCGTAAGCGCGCCCTCAACGGTGTGGATTGACATCTGCGTGGAGGCGTGAAGCCTCATATCGGGTATGAGACTTTTAACAAGCCGCGCCGCACCCAAATCCTGAATAATCAGCGCGTCAACCCCCGCCCTTGCGGCGTTTTCAGCCGCTTTCACGAAGCGGGCTTCTTCATCGTGAAAAATAAGGGTATTCATAGCCAGATATACCGAAACACCATGAAGATGGCAGTATTTTACGGCTTCCGAAAGTTCCGCATCATCAAAATTAGCGGCTTTAGCTCTTGCCGAAAAGCTTCTGCCGCCCAAATAAACCGAATCCGCCCCGCATCCTACAGCCGCGTAAACGCTCTCCATACCGCCTGCGGGAGCAAGCAATTCACACTCCAAGCTCTATACACCCTAATTTTTATTCTTATTTTCCAATGTCAATTGACCGCTTATATCTTCCCGCATTTTTAATATGTTTAGCTCATTCTCCAGCGCGGCTACCCTTGCGCTGAGCACCTCGGCTCGCTTGACGGCTTCATCCCGCTCAATCCTTGATTGGCAGGCATCGTCTACATATTCCTTGATTTGCGTGCGGATATTGTCAATACTGTCGTTAGCTTTTTTAGCCTCGTCAAACGCCGACAACGCCGTTAACAAAGCCGCCGAAAAGACATTTAAGCTGTCCGTCCCCCTTGACATGGAGGAGATGGTGCTCTCAACCTTATCCGCCAGCTTTATATAATATTCCGGCTGTTCATCCGTTTGAAGCGGAAATTCCCTGCCGCAAATCGTTACCTTAAATTTATTCATATTACACTCCTAACGGATAAACATTCCAAGCTCTATGCAAACCTTATGCTCTTCTTTGTCGCGGTTGGTATACAGGGCTTTTTCAAAGCCGAAAAAGGTTAAACCCTGAGAGCGGTAAAAGGCAACGGCGTTTTCATTATTAGAATGAGTTTCAAGCTGTAAAACGCGGCAGCCTTCTTCTTTCGCCGTCTGCTTCGCGAAGTCTAAAAGCTTTTTACCCAGCCCGCAGCGGCGGTATTCCTCCGCGACCCAAAGCTCGTTGAGCCACATGAAATTGGTGCTTTTATTTTTCCAAAGCTCAATACAGGCAATTAGCTTTTCGGAGTCCGTCTCGGAGAAAATGCCGTAAGCCTTTGAGCCTTGCCACAAGGGATTATAAAGCTTATCAATAAACTCTTTAACCTGCGGCGAGCTGTATGCCTTTTTGGTAAATACCGCACCGAATCCGTCCTCATGATGATAGATTTCGGGCTCATAACGGCAGCTTGTCTCATAGCGAAATTCAATAGGATAATCCTGCCATTTTTCACAAGGCAGAAATACGATTTCGCAATCCATAAGCATACTCCTTATCAATTGTTCATTGTTAACTGTTCACTGTATACAACAGCCGCCGATATATTCAACCTCGAATTCAAACTCAAAATCATATTCCGGGGCTTCCTTTTCGCTCACATCGCTCACAGCTTCAAGGGCATAGTTCAAGCTTTCCGGCGTTACGCGCCATTTTCCGCCGCTCAGCCGCAGTACGTGGGCAGTTTCACGGGAATTGTGAAAGTCGCTTGAAAAAAGGGTTTCTTTAAGCGATAAGCTATAGCTGTCAAGCCGCAAAAAGGAGCGGCTTGTAAATTTATACTTAACGCGGATTTTCTCATCCTCCGAAATGCCGTGCTCCGAAAAAAGCGATGCTCTGAAAGAATCAAACCAAGCCTCATCAAAGCCGTTTAAGTCCGCTTCAAAAACGCAATCAGCAAAGATTCTGTAATCATCCCGTTCAAGAGCCGAGGCAAGCTTGTTAACTGTCTTCATCTGCCCGCCCAGATAAATGCTTATTGCAAGCGAAATCGCCGCAACCATGATTGAAAATACCAGAAAAATTTTTGCGAGAGCCTTGTTCCGCTGCGCTTTCTCCGCCATTCTGACTTGCTCCTTTGAACGCACCGTGTAAAAATAAATTACTCAAATTATATAATACCATAAAGCTCCCTGAAAGTCAACCATTGATATTTATTTAACAAATCATTTTTGGAAACGCCTCTGTGTTCCCGTGAATGTCAATAAGAGCGGCGCAAGAGGTATAGCCTATATTGCTTATTAAAGGTATAAATTTTTAATAGCCATTGACTTTTAGAGATAAATATGCTAAGCTAAAATAAGCAAGAGGGGGGACATGGAATTGACTAAGAAGGGGGTATTATATGAACATTCAAATTTTCGGTAAATCTAAATGCTTTGATACGAAAAAGGCGGAGCGGTATTTTAAGGAGCGGGGAGTGAAGTATCATTCCGTGGATATTCTGCAAAAGGGGTTAAGTAAGGGTGAGCTTAACTCTGTGGTTTCCTCTGTCGGGATTGATGAAATCGTAAACGAAAAGGCGGGGGAGTATCAGCTGTTTAAATATCTGCTTGATGATGCTAAGTTTGATAAGCTCCTCGAATGCCCCAAACTATTTAAAACCCCGATTGTCAGAAACGGTAAGAAAGCGACAATCGGCTATTGCCCGGAGGTTTGGAAAGAATGGGAGTAGAGCAATTAACAAAAGGAGGATTAAAATTATGCCTAGGATTCAATCAAGTACAGAACTTTGCAATAATTATAATGATATATCAACTTTTTGCCGTGAAAGCCGAGAACCTGTTTTTATAACCGAAAACGGACAGGGCGACTTGGCTGTTATGAGCATTGAGATGTTTGATGTGCTTTTCGGTAAGCTTGAATTATATAATCTGCTTGACGAGGGGCGAGCCGCCGCAAAAGCAGGTCGCAAACGTCCTTATACCGATGTATTCGCTGACATAGAACGGGAGATTGCAAATGGAGAAATTTAATGTCAATTTAAGCGAATTTGCTGAAAATGAGCTTCGTGATATTGCGAGATATATTTCTAATCAATTAAATGCTCCCCGAGCCGCACTTGATTTAATACAATTGATTAAACTAAAAACAGCCTCTCTTGAAACAATGGCAATGGCGTATCCGCTTGTTAGGGACGAGCGTTTAGCTACATTGGGTTATCGTAGTGTTACCGTTAAGAATTACACGTTGTTTTACATAGCCGATGAAGAGGCTAAACAAGTTGATATTGTTCGAATTTTATGGTCTCGTCGCAATTGGCAGAATATTTTATAGCATTGAGTTGGCAAGCCACAAAACTAATATAAATCCGTCGGCGAAGCCGACACAATAATTGTTAACAATTGAGGAGTTCCGCCCTTGGCGTAATGTTTACACTTGCTATCCAAAAATATCCGAATGAGTTCCTGTGCTGTGTAGTGATAAAATTAGCTTTTTCTCAATTATACGATAAACCAAAAGCCAATCGCCCTTGATATGACATTCTCTAAATGCCGATAAACTGCCTTTTAATTGGTGGTCTCTGTATCTCGGCGGCAGAGCCTCGCCTTTAGCAAGCATTTCAATAGGTTCTTCTAAAAG
This sequence comes from Oscillospiraceae bacterium, assembly GCA_009777725.1. GTDB lineage: Bacteria > Bacillota > Clostridia > Oscillospirales > Ruminococcaceae > UBA946. Next base: position 31,552 of record WRLG01000005.1, read on the forward strand.
AGATGTGTTATATCCTCGTTTTTCAGCTAATTTTAAGGTTTTCTTGTATAAAGCCGTGGGAAATGGCTTGTATTTATATCCTTGTTCATTCATTAATTACGCCTCAAATCATCAAACATTTCTTTAGGGGAATTATATATTTTTGCCGTGCCGTCGGCGATTTCTTTGTCGGCTTGTGCCGCATCGTTTAAAAGCTCATCGGCATACAAGTAAATGGGGTCAATTAACTTATTTTTTATATTCTCGTCTAAGAGAGTGATTATAAAATCCGTACCATCGGGAATATCAAAACTATCCTCGATTACAAACATATTATCCCTGTAACAACCCTTTAAAGACACCATAATAGCAACCTCCTATTAATCAGCATATTTATATTATACCCTTTCTCATTTACTATGTCAATAGTTACGCAATTATTTCAGCTCAAATCCTTGATTTTAGGCAAAAAATATGGTATACTTTATATATATTTTACAGTTAACTGAATTATGGAGGTAAAAAAAGTGAAAGTGACTAAAAAGCCGTCTTTGGCTGTTTTGATTTTTATCGGGCTTATATTGGGGGTTGTTGTCGGGCTGTTGTTTACGGGCAATCCTGACTTAATTGATACTTATATCCTGCCTTGGGGCAATTTGTATCTTAATCTGATTAGGTTTATTATCGTGCCTGTTGTTTTCTTTTCGATTATGGGCGGGGTTGTTTCTATGAATGATATAAGAAAAATCGGCTCAATCGGGATTCGGGCGGTTGTTTTCTATATATGTACGACGGCGGTTGCAATCACAATTGCACTTTTTGTCGCTAATTTGTTCAAAAACTCGTTTGTCATTCTTGATACAACAGGGGTCGAATATGAAGTGTCGGCGACACCGCCCGGCTTTATAGATACTATAGTTGATATGTTCCCGAGCAATGCGGTTGCTCCGTTTTTGAATGCTTCTATGCTTCAAATCATTTTTATAGCTTTAATTGTAGGATTTGGGGTTATTATGGCGGGGGCGAAAGCCGAGCCTGTTACGAATATGATTGAGGCTCTGAATGAGGTTTTCATGAACGTCATGATGCTCATCATAAAATTGTCACCTATTGGTGCCTTTTGCCTTATATCGTCTGTTGTTGCTTCTAACGGTCCTACTGTTTTGGGGAATTTTGCACTTGTTATATTTGTCGCTTATCTTTGTTATGCAATTCATATGGCTGTTGTTTACTCATTCTGCGTTAAAAAATTGGGCAAAATGAGTCCGCTGAAATTCTTCAAAGGCATGATGCCTGCTATGATGTTCGCTTTTTCGAGTGCTTCTTCTATGGGAACTCTCCCGCTTAATATGGAATGTTGCGAAAAACTCGGTGCAAAAAAAGAGGTCATAAATTTCACCTTGCCGCTGGGAGCGACGATAAACATGGACGGAACAGCGATATATCAAGGCGTTGCGACAATATTCATAGCCTCATGCTTCGGCATTGAGCTGACTTTAGCACAGATGATAACCGTTATTTTCACGGCAACAATCGCCTCTATAGGAACAGCCGGTCTGCCCGGCGGCGGACCTATCATGCTTTTGATGGTTTTAGAGAGCGTTGGTCTGCCTGTTGAGGGTATAGCCCTCGTTGTCGGAATTGACAGGGTGTTTGATATGGGCAGGAGCGTTGTCAATATAACGGGAGATGCGGCTTGCAGTATGTTTATTTCAAATTACAGTCCTAAAAAAATTGCTGATGGAGGGTGATGTTTTATGTATGCAGAAGCTGAAATAAGGCGGCTTACAAAAGAGCTTGTCGATAAATTTAACCCGGAAAAAGTAATCCTGTTCGGCTCACAAGCCAAAGGAACAGCAACCGAAAAAAGCGACATAGACCTCTGCGTTGTCGCCGATGTTGAAACAGAGAGTAAAATAGACCTTGGAAGTGACATTAACCACTATTTAATTTGGGATTGCGATTCCGAAAAGCCACCGGATATTATTGTTTATACCCCCTTAGAATGGTCGGAAAGGCAGGACAACAGGGGCGATTTCGCCCATATTATTAAAAGAAACGGAGTTGTTTTACATGGCTGATAGCGTAAATTACAAGGATTGGTATTTCAAAGCAAGCAAAGATTTAGAATGGGCTCATCATATTATTTTTATTGAGGAGGAAGCTGATGTTCCCGATTTTTCGGGGGCGGCATTTCATTCCCAGCAATGTATCGAAAAATATCTTAAAGGCTACATTCTCAAAGAAACAGGAGAATTGTTTGAGGGACACAACCTGTCTTTTCTCTGTAAAAGGGCAAGTAGAATAGATGTGACTTTTAGGAATTATGTTGACGGTTGCGATTTTGTCAATAAATTTTATATTCAACCTCGCTATCCCGCCGATATTGTTATTATTAACAGATATGACGGCGAGGAGTGCGTTAAAATTGCGAAAGAAATCTCCGAATATATTGTTTCATTGGATTGTTAAATAGTTAGGGATAATGTTATATTGCACAAGTTGCAAAGAGAGGGGGTGTAAAGTATTGGTTACGGAAGCAAATGAAGCCGGGGATTTTGATGTTAATGGTATTGAATGGGTTTATTGCATTGTTGGAAACATAGTAGAAAAACATGAATTCGGAGAAAATAAAGAAATAAGATTCGGAACAAAGCATTTTGTTCCGGGTACAAAGGTTTATTGCCTGCCTCATCTGGGATTTGGGGGAGTGGCGTGGGATAATATTGTTGTAATGGGAAAGCCTCGTAAACGGTTTAAATTGATAAAAATAGTCATTCAAAGAAAATTTATAACCAATTTTCGGTTGAAAAAGGTTTATGATAGAAAAATAATAGAAGAAATGGGTATATTCGACCAAAGCACCAATGAAGAGAATAAAGAAAAATTAATTGATTTTATAAAATGCTTTAACAGGGAAAGATAATTTATGTTGTTTCAAGGACGGTGATTTAATTTGAGCCAAATAAATAAACTAAAAGAACGGCTTAAAAGCAATCCGAAAGACTTTACTTTTCAAGAAGTTGAAACTTTATTGCGGCAATGCGGGTATAGTATAATATCCGGCGGAAAAACAGGCGGTTCGAGAGTGACGTTTGCAGATGAGAAAAATGACTATATTCGTATGCACAGACCGCATCCCGGCAGTATTTTAAAACCGTATCAAGTGCGAAAACTAATTAAGGATTTGAATGTGAGGGGGATAATATGATAAATCAATTACATTACAAGGGCTACGTCGGTAGCATTAATTTTACCGAGGAGGACGGCGTTTTCTTTGGCGAGGTTTTGGGAATTTCCGCCTCAATGTCCTTTGAGGGCGATAGCGTTAAAACCTTGACGGAGGATTTCAGAAATGCTGTTGACGAATATTTGGAATTTTGCGATGACAGGAATATACAGCCGGAGAAAAACACATTCTCAATCCGTCTGTCACCCGAAACCTACAATGCGGCTTTTTCATATGCCAGCCAAAAAGGGTTAGCGTTTAATGCGTTTATTGAGGATTCTGTCAAAGCGAATATTCGGGTTTGATTTATATGCTCCTTAACGGCATAAATACTCACTGCCTTTGCGGTCTTTTTGACGTTAAGGATAATTAAGGAAGTGATTTTGAATGAACTACACAAAAATACCTATGGACAGCTGGAAGCGGGCGGGGGTTTTTCGGCATTTTATTGACAATCTTCGTTGCGTGATTAATATTACTGCTGATGTGAATGTTAGCAACTTGCGGGCTTTTTGCAAGGAGCGAGGGTATCGCTTTTATCCTGTGTTTATTTATGTTGTGTCTAAGGCGGTGAATAGCCGTGATGAGTTTAAAATGGGCTATGATGAAGAGGGCGAGTTGATTTTATGGGACGAAGTTTTCCCTATATATACCGTTATAAATCCCGAAACGCAAACGCCCGTCCGCCTAGCCGCCGATTATCCGCTCGATTTCGAGGCATTTTATCAGCAGATTATTGCCGATATGGAGAGCGGCGAAAAGAGCGGCAGTATTGTTGAACATGGTTATAAAAAGCGGAATACCTTTGATGTTTCATGCTTGCCTTGGGTTCATTATAAATCCTGCGACCTGCACGTTTTCGACGAGGGGACGTACTTAGCACCTTTTATAACATGGGGCAAATTTATAGAGCAAAACGGCGAATATATCATGCCGCTTACAATGCAGATTCACCATGCTGTTGCTGATGGGTTTCACGTTTCGAGGTTTTTTGCTGATGTGGAAAGTCAAATGCAGTTAACAGTTAACAGGGAGGGTTAAGATGCGTAAAATTTTATCTTTAATTATAATTATTTTCGGAATTATCATAGGTGCAATTCTTATGCTGTTCGGAGTTTATTGTATATTTGTTGCGATTGTAGATTTTTTGTCAGGCAATACCGAGCGAGCTGCTATAGGAGCAGTAATGAGCTTTGTTTCCGTAATAATCGGCGTTTCTTTAATATTCGGTACATTATTTAATAAAAAAATAATGAAAATAATGAGCGGGGAGGAGTATTTGATTGAGAAAACTTTTGCGGGTTGGCGGATTGAATTTGATAGGGAAGCGACGCGGGAAGCATTTACGAAACTGCCTGTCGGTTCGGGTTGCGATTGCAAAACTTGCCGGAATTTTCTGAAAGCTGTAGAGAGTTTCCCAAAAGAAGTAGTTGATTTTTTTAACGAGCTTGGAGTTGATTTGATGAAGCCGTCTGAAACATATGGTTCTCGCGGCATACAAGATATAAATATGCAGTATGGAGGTTGGTATCATATTGTAGGCAAATATCTCAGCGGCGAAGATATTTGGCAACCGGCAAAGGAACCAAAACCGGTTAAATGGCTTGATATAACGGATGATTTCGCTATTGGGTTTACACGTAATAAAGCATTAGTTCCGAATGGTTTTCCCGAACCTGTTTTGCAAATGGAAATAAACTTTTCCGTCCCTTGGGTGTTAGAAGAGCCATATCGGTAATACAAATTAAGAGAATTGGGTGAAAATATATGTCTGATTCAATAAAAAGTGAATTGAGTAAATATGTTGAGACCATTAAGAAATTAAAAGGTATTCAAGCTATTTATTTATTTGGTTCATATGCTTATGGTAAGCCTAACGAGAACTCCGACATTGATTTGGGGGTTGTAATAGACGATGGAATACGCCCCTTTGATATGCAATTTAATATCTATAAGGTTTTATCTTTTAAAGAGAAAGCTTTGGACGTTGTCGCTATTAATGAGAGCACTTTTATCAGCGCGGGTAAAGGAGGATTTATAGAAGATGAAGTGAAAGAAAGAGGGTTATTGCTATATGCTAAAGCAGGAAACAACACATTTAATTAGTCTTTCGCTGATAGATTATAAGACAGTTGAATATCTTATGACGGTAGACAGGCACAGGATAAAAGAGGTTATTTTATTCTACTGTCAACAGGCTTCCGAGAAAGCTTTAAAAGCATACTTGACGGAACACAATATAGATTTCAAATGGATACACGATTTAACTAAATTATTAGCATCATGTAAATCTGTAAGCAAGGCTTTTTCAAACGATAAATTATATATTTACTGCAGTTATTTAACCCCGTTTGCTGTCATTACACGTTACGGCTCGGGTAGAATAATCAATAAATTCACCATGGATGATGTTCACAAAGCAGTAAGAGCCATGAAGCGTATTTGTAATGCTGTGTTTAAGGAATTAGATGTTAATATAAACTGAAAAGGAGACCAATATGAACATTTTACAAGAAATAGCCGACCGCACGAAAGCGCGTATTAACGAAAAAAAGCGGGAATTCCCGCTTGAACAAATAGCTGAAAAGGCAAGGGCTTTGCCTCGTGGAGGCTTTGCATTTGAAAAGGCGTTGCACTCCGATGACATTGCTTTGATTTGCGAAATAAAAAAAGCCTCCCCATCTAAAGGCGTAATAGCGGAGGATTTCCCCTATCTTGATATAGCAAAAGACTACCAAGCGGCGGGTGCGGCGGCTATTTCGGTTTTAACCGAGCCTTATTATTTTCAAGGCAGTGATGAATACCTGCGCGAAATCGCCGATGAGGTAAAAACCCCTCTTTTGCGTAAGGATTTTACCGTTGATGAATATATGATTTTTGAGGCGAAGCTTTTAGGGGCAAGCGCGGTTTTGCTTATATGCTCCATACTTGACAAGGCTACGCTATCCGAATATATCAAAATCGCTCACAGCATAGGGCTTTCCGCGCTTGTTGAAACGCATGACGAAAGCGAGGTTGCTATGGCGTTAGAAGCCGGAGCTAAGATTGTCGGTGTCAACAACAGGAATCTCAAAACTTTTGAGGTTGATATAACTTTAAGCGAACGCCTGCGTGCTCTTGTCCCGCCGGAAGTCATATTTGTAGCTGAAAGCGGGATTCAGACAAACGAAGATGTTAACCGCTTGCGAAAAGCGGGTGTTGACGCGGTTTTAATCGGCGAAACGATTATGAGAAGCAAGGATAAAAGGGCGGAGATTTTGCAGTTGACAATTAACAGTTAACAGTTAACAATTATTTCCCCAATAAATCCGCATGAGACCCTGGAACTACCCGGCATTTAACCACTCCTTTGCTTCAGCCCAAGTGTTGAAGGTATGGTATTCCTCTTCTTTTGGGGGCGGAATGTTAGAGTAGTCATGCAAATGCCCGTAAGCACAAACATATTGGCTATCCACCAACTCAAACGGCACTTTATGTTGAATTGCCACTTGACTAAGGAGCATATTGAAAAGGTCAGATGCGGATATACCTATTTCATTTAAAACACACATCGCCTTTTCTTTCACATCAGGGCAAACCCTTATGTGCATACTTGCAGATTTTACAGTTTTTTTCAATTTAATCACCTCTGAAAATATTATACACAATTATAATACAATTGTCAACCGTTTTAGCCATAATTTTAATGATATACTATAGCGGAATATTGAAAAGGAGGTTTAACCATGTGGCTTATATTTGCTTTGTTGGCGGCGGTTTTTGCGGCTTTGACGGCTATATTAGCGAAGATTGGGCTTGAAAATGTAAACTCCAATTTAGCTGTTGCTATAAGAACCGTTGTTGTTTTGGTTATGGCTTGGGGGATTGTTTTTATATCGGGCAGGCAGAGTGAAATCGTTAATATAGGGCAAAAAAGCTGGCTGTTTCTTATTCTTTCGGGGGTAGCAACGGGGCTTTCTTGGCTGTTTTATTTTAAAGCTTTGCAAATAGGAGAGGCTTCAAAGGTGATTCCGATTGATAAATTAAGCGTTGTGTTGAGTATGTTCTTTGCTTTTGTAATTTTAGGCGAAACGGTAAATGTTAAGACTATTATAGGAGGAGTGATGATTACGGCAGGGACTTTGGTATTGGCATTGTGAAGATGTCAGCGTATCTTATGGCTTTAATTTTAATGCAGGATATGAAGTAACAGAAGAAAGAAAAGCAAATTATTGTAAGGGAGATTTGATTAGTTATGAAAAGGTTTGTTTCATTTATTATTGGCTTGGCAACTGTTTTTAGTTTAGCAGGCGGCGGCTTGGAAGACCAAAGCACTGCTGACTACGGCGGGGAGCATAAAATACCATATCCGCCCGGCATTGTTTTAGAGGGTTCCGCCGGTGTTGAAGGGCAGTTTGACGTTCAAGGCGCGCCATATTACCCCTCTCTTGACTTTTACAATATGAAATCCGGCGGCGGGCTTACAATATTGGAAAATTTCAAAACTTATCAACAGACGACTGAGTTCACCTGCGGTCCTGCCTGCCTTGTCATGCTTCTTGAATATTACAATATGTATGAGGGGCAAGGCGACAGAGAATGGTATGAACTTCGTGAAAACAAAGAATACCCCGAAACCATGCTGAAAGATTTGATTATCATGCTTGAAAGCATTGGCGATTGGGATATTTATTCTACATATGATTTAGACGATTGGAGCGTGCTCCCAAATGATTTAATCATAAACAGCCTTCGGGATGGCAAGCCGATTATCTTCGGCGACGACGACTGGGGCGGGCATTGGCGCATCATTATCGGCTATGACGATATGGGCGACGATATTGAGGCTAATGATGTGCTGATTATCGCCGACCCCTACGACACCACCGACCATAATCAGGACGGATATACAATTATCTCTTTCCAGAGATTGTATTATAACTGGAGCAACCGCTTCGACCCGGACTTTTCGCACAATCTTTTCCTCATAGCATCGCCGAAATGAGGGACTCTATTTAGAGAGGAATTCATATGGGATTTTTGGTGATTATGATAATCGGATTAGTTGCATTTGCGGCGGTAATGGTGGTAGTCACGGCTGTGTTTACGATTGTCCGCGGTATAAAAAACGGCATAAAAAAGAATAACATAATATACTTAATTGCCTCTGTTGTATTGCTGATTCTTACTGTAATTCTGGCGTATCCTATGGTTTTAATTTTAATGCAGGGTTGAGGTTTTTATGGAAAAAGGACACACTGATTAAGTGCATCCCTTTGGGAAAAATATTATTCGTGCTCTAAATCTTCTTCGTCAATATCATAGTCATATTGAAAATCGGGGAATCGTTTTTTTACAGCGTCTTGCTTGCTATGTAAAACACTTATTATTTTAATAAGCTTTGCATCTTCCTCTATCTCGTAAAACACAAGATATTTTCCACTGATTAACATATTAACGGGCGTATCAATTCCATATCTCAAACGCAAAGACACGCCAAGCCAAGGATTGGTTTTAAGCAGTTTATACGATTTGATGATTTTTTGAGCAACTCGTTTGGCGGCGGTTGGATTGTCATAGCTTTCTTTGATATACGCTTCAATTTCCCTTAAATCATGGCGAGCAAGGGGCGTAACATGAATTTTCATATCAACCCAAACTCCCTATCCATTTCTTCCTCAGAAATAAAGCCGTATTCCTCCGCAGATTTTCTTGATTTTTCAAACTTATCCAAGAGCCACTTTTCAGCTTCCTCCCGCTCCGACTGCAGGTGGCGAGTTTGCCCCGTCATATTTATAGCGACAGGTGACGGCGGCGTTCCCGCTATACTTCTAAAGTTTACAGCATTATAATTCAAATTCTGCATAATATTAACCCCCTAAATCCTCGTTTAAATATAGTATAACCTATCTTACCCCAAAAGTCAATGCCCAAATTTTAAAAAAGGACACGATAACCATGATTCCGAAAATAAAGATATGCGGGTTATCCCGCGCTGCCGATATTGAATATGTCAACTCCGAAAAGCCCGATTATATAGGGTTTGTGTTCGCCGAAAGCCGCCGTAAGGTTACGTTTGAACAGGCTTTGAAGTTGCGCGAAAAGCTTAACCCCGATATGATACCCGTTGGGGTTTTTGTAAATGAGGCGATAGAGAATATACTGCAGTTTACGAAAAGCGGCGTTATAGATATGGTACAGCTTCACGGCGCGGAGGATGAGGAGTATATCCGAAAACTGAAATCATTGAGCGGGGTTGCCGTAATAAAAGCCGTCCCCATTCAAAATAAAGGCGACGCGCAAAGCTTTGACAATACCGCCGCCGATTATCTGCTCTTAGACAATAAAAGCGGCGGAACAGGGCAGAGCTTTGACTGGGATTTAATAGGCGAACTGAAAAAGCCGTTTTTTCTAGCGGGCGGGCTAACCGTTGATAACGCGGCTCATGCCGCCGCTAAGGTTAAGCCATTCGCGCTGGACGTATCAAGCGGGGTCGAAACGAACGGGGTTAAGGATTTTGAGAAGATTAGGGAGTTTATCGGGCGGGTATTAATATAGCACGCGCCCCCGTAACATTCGGGAGCGCGCCTCTGCATCGGTTTGAAAAGTCGGTTCAAACTAATCCCCCAGCGAAATCCCCAAAGCCCTTGCCTGCGCTAAAACCTCGCAATCAAGCGGTATTGCTTTCAGCTTACCGGCGACATCGTCCAGCGGAACGGAAACTATCGAGGTTCCCTTTAGCGCGACCATGCGCCCGAATTTCTTTTTCAATATAAGCTCCGCCGCTTTCACACCCAAGCGGGTGCAGAATACGCGGTCGGTCGGAGTGGGCTCTCCGCCCCTTTGGAAATGCCCCGGCATTAAAAAGCGCACATCCTGCTCCAAGTGCTCTGACAGTTTAGCGACAAGGCGCGTTCCTGCGGTTGAACCTGCGGGGAACTTGCGCTCTTTTTTCGGCGTTGAAGCCTCGGATTTTGAGAGCGCGCCTTCGGCTATGGCTATAATTGAAAACTTTTTGCCCTGCTTGTTGCGCTTCTCAATCACTTTAAGCACCTTTTGGGTTTCATAAGGAATTTCGGGGAGCAAAATTACATCCGCGCCCCCTCCTATTCCGGCGTATAAAGCCATCCAGCCAACCTTATGCCCCATAATTTCAACGACAAATATTCTGCCGTGCGAAGCGGCGGTAGTATGAACGGCATCCAGAAATTCAGCGGCTTTTGCTACGGCACTGTCAAAGCCGAAAGTGCAGTCAGTCCCATATACATCATTGTCAATGGTCTTTGGCAGGGTTACAACATTTACGCCGTTCTGGCTTAACAGATGAGCGGTTTTATGCGTGCCGTTGCCGCCTAAAATTACCAAGGCGTCAAAATTTTCATTTTTATAGTTGTTAACCATCATGGTCAGCTTGTCGATATTATTCTCATTAATATCCCGCATTTTTTTGAACGGCTGGCGTGAAGTGCCGAGGATTGTGCCGCCCTCGCGGAGAATCCCCGAAAATTCGCCGGGCTCCATTTTGCGCCATATTCCCGAAATCAGTCCGTGATAGCCGTCCTGAATTCCGTAAACCTCCACATCGGGAACTGCGTTAAAAAGAGTTTTGGCAACTCCTCTTAAAGAAGCATTCAGCCCTTGGCAATCTCCTCCGCTTGTAAGTAATCCAACTTTCATTTAAATCATCCTTTCTAATCGTTTTGCAAGAGTAACAGCTGGGAATTGACGGGCTTGCCTCTTCTCTTCACGCGCTTGTATTCACCATCGCTACCCATCTCCCAAGCGTTGGTATTGTCCCTCCACATCAGCTTGATTACCTCGCTGATACGTGCTTTTATCAGTGCGTCCTCCACGGGGAAAACGACCTCCACCCGCCGCTCCAGATTTCGCGGCATAAGGTCGGCACTGCCCATATACATCAGCGGCTCACCTGCGTTTTCAAATATAAAAATCCGCGAATGTTCCAAAAACCTGCCGACAATGCTCCTCACCCTTATGCTTTCACTTACGCCCTCCACCCCGGGCACGAGACTGCAAATCCCGCGTACCAAAAGTTTAACTTCAACCCCCGCTGAGGAAGCTTCGTATAGCTTCAATACAATATCGCTGTCCAAAATCGAATTTACCTTTATGCTGATTCCGCAAGGACAGCCTTTTTTAGCGTTTTGTATTTCACCCTCAATAAGCTCTAAGAAAAAATTTTTCAGATTTTCCGGGGCAACGGCAAGCTTATTGTATTGCGGAGGCGCGGAAAAACCGGTTAAATGGTTAAAAAGAGCCGAAGCATCCGCGCCGAAAGCGGGGCGGCAGGTGAACATGCCTATATCCGTATAGATTCTGGCGGTGGCATCGTTATAATTTCCGGTGGAAAGGTGCAGGTAACGCCGAATCCCGTCCTCTTCCCGCCTTACTGCCAATGTCACCTTGCAGTGCGTTTTAAGCCCGGTTAAGCCGTATATTACGTGGCATCCCGCCCGCTCCAGCTGCGTTGCCCATTGGATATTATTTTCCTCGTCAAACCGCGCCTTCAGTTCAACCAAAACCGTAACCTGCTTGCCCGCTTCAGCCGCCTGTTCAAGCGCGGCTATAATTTTACTTTTTCCGCTGACCCTGTAAAGCGTTTGCTTAATGGCAAGGACATTGGGGTCGGCGGCGGCGGCTTTGATAAAATTCACCACATGGTCAAAGCTCTCGTAAGGGTGGTGGAGAATACGGTCGCCCTCGCGAATCAATTCAAATATATTGCCGCAATCTTCAAAATCCGCCGCCGCACGGGGGACAACGGGCTTGACCCGCAACTCGTCAAAGCCTTTGAGAAATGATATTTTCATAAGGGCGGTAAGGTCTAAAAACCCGGGCAGCTCAAATATATATTTCCTGCTGACGGGCAGTGTTTCGCGCAGGAAATCTTTCATTTTTTCATCAAAGCCCTCGCTTAATTCCAAGCGGATAGGTCTGCCGCGCTTACGCTTTTTGACGGTGCGCTTCATCTCCTCCAAAATATTGTCGGTATCCTCGTCCGCGTCAAAATCCGCGCTTCGCGTAATTCTGAAACAACCGTGTGCCTTTATTTCATGCAGATTGCAAATATCGGCAAGGCGGTCAATAATCAATTCCTCCAAGGGTAAAAACTGCTTTGCGCCTTCGCAATCCCCATCGCTCGGCAGGGCGACAAATCGCGGCAGAATAGAGGGAACTTGGATAACCGAATAAAGTATTTTCCCCTCGCTGTCGCGCATCCGCACGCCGATATTCAGCGTCTTATTTGCAAGGAAAGGAAACGGTCTGCCCGGGTCAATTGCCAGCGGGGTAATGACAGGCAGAATTTCATCTTCAAAATAATTCTTAACCCAAGCTCGCTGACTGTCGCTCAGCTCGTCCGATTTTAAGAAAAATAACCCACATTCCCTTAAATCGCTCAATATCTCGGTTAAATATTCCGTCTGCTTTTGCTGAAACAACCGCGTTCTGTCTAAAATCTTTTCAAGCTGTTCGCCCGGGGTCAAGCCCGCGGCATCTGCCTTTAAAACGCTTTTGCGGTCGTTTAGGTAAGAAATTCGGACCATAAAAAATTCGTCCAGATTTGAAGCGGTAATCGCTAAAAATTTAAGCCTCTCCAACGGAAGCGAATCAGGAGTCTTTGCGGCTTCCGCTAAAACCCGCTCGTTAAATTTTAACCAGCTCAACTCCCTGCTGATAAACGGCATCATATTATCAACCCTTTTTTACAATTTACAATTGACAATGTACAATTGACAATTTATGTGTCAGCTTCGCCGACGGATTTAAAATAGCTCCACCTCTGTGCAATAAGGCTTGTAGGGGACAGGCTTGCCTGTCCCGCCAATAGCGAAATAATGCGTTTTTTTTTACGGGACGGGCAAGCCCGTCCCCTACAGAATAAAAATTCTGACCTATTGCACAGGTGGAAATAGTTTAGCTAAGCATGTAGTTTAATTGTTAAAATAAACTACTATAATGTTACGCCAAGGGCGTAACTCCTTAATTGTACATTGTTAATTGTCAATTGTTAATTACATATATATTGTCAACCTTTAGTTTAGGCGTTATCCCGAATATATCTCTGAAAAGCTCTGCTCTGTGGTTGAAAGCCCATTGCTCCAGAGTATAATCCTTTAGGATTTGAACGGAAATAACCAAGCTGTCATCGTCATGTGTAATATCTATTATTTTTGCTTTTTGCATATGCGAGAAGTCAAAGGCATCCGCAAGGCGCGCAATGGCGTGCATTTTAGCGGCGACTAACGCGTCGTCACTGCAAAGCATACCGGCTCTCACAGCGGCATCGGGGGTTATGCCGGGCAGGCTTTGGGGCGCGATAATACTGGCGGCAAGCATGGTTTCGCGAGAGCAAAGACCATGTATGTGCGCGCTTTTCACCAGATAAAAGGCGGCTTCCTGCGCGTTATCCGAATTGACATAATGCCCCGCTTCATGCAGAATACAGGCAATATGTAAAAGGAGGCTTTGCATTTTAGTAAAGCCGAATACCTTTCTTAATTCTTTAAACAGCATAAGGGCGGCTTTAGAAACATATTCACAGTGCTTTTCATCGCACCCGTAGCGCAGAGCAAGGTCTAAAGCGGAGGAAACCGCTCCGTTGTGGAGACGTTCAATGTGTTTTTTCCGTGCATCGGGTTGCAAAATGGTATCCAGCATAGCACCTGCAAGGTTAACTCTGACACAAACCAGCTTGTCCGCGTTAGTCGCCCGTAAAATAACGGCAAGCAGAGTAATCATAGAGTATAAGTTTTCGCCCTGCTGCGCGTTAAGCCGATGCTTGCGGCAGATTTGCGCCTCTGAGAGAGAGCGGTGCGATTCATAAATTTCAAGCATTGCTTTACGGTCTATTTCAACCTCGCCGCTGTCGGACTTTAATTTTAATAATTTGTAAATCGGCTGTAAATCCCCCACGCCGAAAACGACCCGTTTCGCTTTAAGCAAATCCCGCATCCGATTCCCTTTAGATAAGACCGTGTGCAGATACTCCTCCGCCATACAATCGGTATGTCTGGAGAAATCGGAGGCTTCGTGAAGCATTTCGCTGATTTTTAAAAGCCCCGTCTGCAAGCTGTGTGTAAGCGCGGCTCCGCCGGCTTTCAGAAGTTCAAAGTCGGTCGCACCCATTCCGCCGTAAACATAGAGCGTTTCCGGCGCGCGCGCCTTATCTCCGGCTTTCAGTGCGCCTGTCAGAAGAGTGCCGACTTCATTATCTTCGAGCACCTTAACTTCAAGCTTATTTCTTGTAGAAATATAGTCTAAAATATACGCCTGATTGACGGCTTCGCGCAATGCCGTGGTGGCAATGGCGTGAACGGACGTAATCCCGTATTCCCGCGCCTTTTCGCAAAATCCGTTTAGGACACCCGAAAGAGAACGCGCCGTGTCTGAAGATATAACGCCGGAGGAAAAAACCTCCTTTCCCATCTGGGTTGGTTTTTCCAGCATATCAAGCTCGGTAATCTTCTCCCCGTCCCATTGCGATACGTGCATCCTTACTACGCTGGAGCCGATGTCAATAACGGCGGCTACCCTGCATTTACGCATATGCCACGGTCATCCTTTCATAAGTTTTTTCTTAGCCTCGGCAAGTGAATCCTCCTGCTCCGATGTAATGGACGGATACGCGGGGTTGAGCTCTTTCATGACATCAAGCAGTATTTCGGAAATAACCGCCCTTGTATAAGGCTTTTTATCGGCGGGTACAATGTACCACGGGCTTTTTTCCGCGGCGGTTGCTTCAATCGCCGATTGATAGGCTTCTTGATAATCGTCCCAATATCCCCGTTCGCGCAGGTCCGCATCGGAGAATTTCCAATTTTTATCCTTTTCATCTATGCGCTTCAAAAATCGCTTGCGCTGTGTTTCCTTAGACAGGTGCAGGAAAATTTTTACGGTGACAATGCCGTTCTCCCATAGATATTCCTCGAAATTTTTAATCTGTCTGTAACGCTTCTCAATCGTATCCTCGGCTTTACAGCGTTCGGCTATATTTAATTTTTCATAAAGCTTATGCACCTTTACCACCAATACGTCCTCATAGTAGGAGCGGTTGAAGATTGCTATTTTCCCTCTCTCCGGCAATTTTTTAACTGCCCGCCAAAGATAATCGTGCGAAAGCTCCTTAGGCGATGGTTGCTTGAAGCTGTGAACGTGAACCCCCTGCGGATTTATGCCGCTCATGACGTGCTTGATTGCACCGTCCTTACCTGCGGCATCCATTGCCTGAAAGATAATTAAGAGCCCGCTTTTCCCTTGGGCGTATAATTTACTTTGAAGCTCTGAAAGCTCGGCTGTATTGCGCGCCATAATGCTTTGCGTGTCCTCGGGGTTAAAGCTTGACGGGGGCTTGGTGTCAAAGCTTTTTAAATCAAATTTCCGCTCCCCTGTAACCTTATATTTTTGAATATCCATAAACACGACCATGCTTCGTCTGCGTATAAACGGTTTATGAAGCCGGCATGGTCTCGTTCCCCCTTTCGGTTTTGTTTTCAAGTTTTTTCAAACCTCTTCACCTTACCGTTAAATTATACCACAGTTTTTACCGCGTGTCAATTTATAAATACAAAAAAATGCAAACTTGTACTTTTTCAAAGCAAGTCCGCATATTATGATTATGATGTTAATAGAGAAAGAGGAGTTGTTTATATGAACGGCAAAAATTCATCTAAAGGAATTAAAATATTATTTTTCGCGATTTTAGCGGCACTTGCGTTAGCGGCGTTGTTTTTCTTCGGCAAAGCGAAAGAGGAAGTGGAGCAGGAGCAGGCACTTGCGATGAGCTCAAACGCGGAGAGAGTAAAATTTTTAAACGAGCAAGGCTTTATAGTCAACCCCGACCCCATTTTAAAGGAGGACGTTGTAATCCCCTCCCAGATAAACGATACATATGCCGAATATGTGCGCCTGTTGACGGAGCAGGGCTTTAATATCAAACCCTACATGGGCAGAACCGTCCTGCGCTTATCCTACGAGATTCTGAACTACCCCGATTTCCCCGAGGGAGTAACGGCGAACATGCTGATTGCCGATGACAGGCTAATCGGCGGCGATATTTCAATGAGCGGCGAGAGCGGCTTTATCCGCCCCCTAATCTCAAACGGAACGCAAAACGAGCTTAGAACCCAAAACAGCTGCGGCAACGAAGACTGTATAGAATGTTCACCCGATTGCACGGTTTGCGGTGATGGGTGTCAGTGCGGGCTTTAGATATTAACTATTAAAGGTTAATTGTTTAAAGCCTATCAACCGGAATTTCCTCCCCATCCTCCCAGAGGCGTTCCAGATTGTAGAATTCTCTTTGCTCTTTATGGAATATGTGTATGACTATGTCGCTGTAGTCGAGGACTGTCCAGCCGTCTTTATTGCCGCCTTCAACATTTTTCGGCGTAATGCCGCACTCTTTCAGCTTAAATTCAAGCTCATCGGCAAGGGAGCGGGCGTGGGTTATGGAGGTACCTCCCGCTATAATGAAATAGTCCGCGATTATGGTTAAATCCCTTATGCCGATAACCCTTATGTCCTCGGCTTTTTTGCCGTCGAGAATTTTTACGGCAAGCTTTAAAATTTCGTTTTGCGTCATGCTTTCAATTCCTTTCCGCTTTTTAATAGATAATAATTATATGCGTTTACCGTATTTTCCGGGATTAGTGAGCGTTCCTCAACAGTTTCGGTAATACAATAGCTGAATGCGTAAAGCATAGCCTTGTTTATATTTTTATACGCAAGCTTTCTCATATGCTTTAGGTCGGGGTAATCGCGGTCGGCTGAAATTAAATCCGCCAGATAGGTTATTTCTTCAAGCGCGCTCATGCCGCCTCTTCCCGTTGTGTGGAAACGAACCGCGCAGAGCAAATCCTCATCCTTTATACCCAGCCTTTCCCTAATGTACCAAGCCCCCGCGGGTGCGTGATAAAGCTGAGGGATTTCAAGCTCTGCGGGGCATATGTCAGGTCCGCTTTTTTTCACCATTTCAAGCAGTTCGCCCTTTGGAAGCTCCTTGCATATATCGTGCAAAAGTCCTGTTAAATACGCCGTTTCGGGTGATGCGTTACCATAATGCCGCGCAAGCTTCCGCGCTTCTTCGGCTACATTTATGCTATGCTCAAACCGCTTGTCCCCAAGCATTGAGCGAACAATCCCGGTAAACTCCACAACCCCCAACTAAATCACCAGCTTTGTCAAAAATAAATTTTATTTTTAATAATGTATTCTGCTACGTTTGGCGGGAGGAGTGCGGAAATATCTTCATGATTTATGATTTTTTTACGAATCATGGTTGAAGATATTTTTAGTTTTCTGGGGAAAACTATCATTTCGCAAAGATTGCGGATTTCATCCGATTTATGCCATCTGTCAATAGTCGGCGGAATATCCTCTCCTACGATTAAAAAAAGCCTGCTTTCGGGGTACAGTCTTTTAAAATGCCGCAGAGTATTTACGGTGTAGCTTACGCCTCCCGCGTTAATCTCATAATCGCTTACTGATATATTCGGTATGTCCTCAAAGGCAAGCCTGCACATATCAAGCCGCCGTTCGCCGTCAACCATGGTGTCCGCTTTTTTAAACGGGGCGATGAACGCGGGCATAACAATAACTCTGTCAATCGGCGCGGAGCTCAAAGCCATGCGCGCAATGTCAATGTGCCCGTTATGAACGGGGTTAAAGCTTCCGCCGAAAATCGCCGTGTTCATTGCTTTGCTTTGGGCAGCGTAATTTTCGGCTCTTTTGGATTTGGCTTATAGAGCACAAATTTGCTGCCTATTACCTGAACAATATCCGCCGAGGTCTTTTCGGCAAGCTCCCGCGCCGCCTCCCGCGAGGTTAGCGCGCAGCCGTCTTGAACTTTCATTTTAATAAGCTCTCTGGCGCGTAAAGCATCGTTTACCTGAGCTGTAAGCGTTTCAATCACACCATTTTTGCCGACATGTAAAATAGTATCTTGCGTTGAGGCAAGTCCTTTTAAATACGCCCTTTGTTTGCCGCTCAGCATTTTTAGTTATCTCCCTTTATTTGATTTTGCGACAGCAACCTTTGAGCGAAGTAGTCTGTACTGAGACAAATCATAGCAGGTGACGCTCACTTACAACAACCCCCTCAGTTTTAATATTCCTATAGAAAGGCAATACGGGAAGCCACTGCTCAAAATGCTTGCAGTCGTTAACGAATATAGAAAGCACCACATCATACTCAAGATTTATACCGACCTCAAAATCAACGATTTCGCGGTTATAATCATTAAGCTCCGCATCACTCATATCGACAAGAACCATGATGTCTATATCCGATTCGTTATCGTAGTCTCCTCTTGCATATGAGCCGTAAAGAATCACGCTTTTAAGCTTTTCGTTAAACATGCGCTGCATTTCTTCACAAACCATATGTAAAATCAACTGCAAGCTTCTTTGAGTACACATACAATCACCCGTATTTATTTTATATGCTCCATAACATCTTCCACTTTGCAATCAAACAACACGCATATTCTGTCAAGTACGTCAAAAGCGACATTTTCGTTTCTGCCCATTTTTGCCAGCGTGTTTGTTGAGATGCCTACCGCGTTTCTGAAGTCGGTTTTCGTCATATTCTCGTCAATTAACAATTTCCAAAGTCTGTTATAGCTAAACGGCAAATTACTCATCCCCTATTATTTTATTAAATGTATTTATACAGCATTACCTGTTTGTTTTATATGCTCTATAACATCTTCAACCTCGCAATCAAGAAGCAGGCATATTTTATCAATTACATCAAGCGGAACATTTTCACCCTTACCCATTTTAGCCAAAGTAGATGACGACATGCCTACAGCTTTTCTTAAACTTGTTTTTGTCATATTTTCATCAACCAATAATTTCCATAGTTTATTATAGCTGAAAGCCATATCAACCAACTCCAAAAATTTTAAAAATAAAGTATTGACAAATATGTTTCGATATGGTATAATATATTTATAAACCAAACCATTGATTTAAATTGTAAACGTAACGAAAGGATGTATACCCATGAAAAACATTTTAGAAGATTTATATTTCGGCGAAATTCAGCCTAATGTTATGGCTTTAAGCGAGCGTCAAGAGATAAAAGCAGATGTTACGGAGGAAAACCAAAAAGCATTAATAAAAATGCTTAGCGGTGAGGAAAAGGAATTGTTAATTGACATTATAAGCTCACACGAAGAAATGAAATCCGAAATCGCGGTTATGAACTTTACTTACGGCTTTAAGCTTGGCGTGAGGCTAGCGGCTGAATCTATTTTGGTGCTATAGCTGAGAACTAGAATTAAGCACACCATCCAATTAAGCGAAACGCGAAACCTCCTGCTTCCAAGGCTGTTAATTGTTAACCACCAACAAAATTTCTCTCAATATCTTGCAAGCCGCCATTACCGAAATGCCGCTTTGGTCGTAATGCGGAGAAAGCTCGGTTATATCAAAGCCGACAATGTTAAGCCCCTGTAACTTCATTATCGCGCTGTGCAGGTCTGAAAATGAAACGCCGCCGGGCTCGGGTGTTCCCGTGCCGGGGAATACGGAGGGCTCTAAAACGTCTAAATCCAAGGTGAAGTATACATTTTTGCCCGCAAGCCTTGAAACAGCTTCTTCCATGCCTTCAAGATTAAAGCGGCTCATGACGGTATGCTCTTTTGCGAATTTGAACTCCTCCCGCTCGCCGCTTCTTATGCCAAGCTGAAATATCCGCCCATCGCCGACAAGCTCATAGCAACGCCGCATTACGCAGGCGTGGGAATTTTTTACGCCCAAGTAGCTGTCCCTCAAATCCGCGTGAGCGTCAAACTGTAATATATATAAATCATCGTATTTTTCCCTTAAAGCTCTGACTGCGCCTAACGTAACGAGATGCTCTCCGCCCAGCATACACGGGATTTTGCCGTCCCGCAGAATTTTTCCGCTTGCGGCGTAGATTTGACCCAGCGCGGTGTTTGCCGAGCCTATGCTCATTTCAAGGTCGCCCGCATCGAAGATGCTGTAATCGCTCAAATCCTTGTCCTGCACGGGCGAATAGGTTTCAATTCCGAAGCTTTCCGCGCGCATGGCTTTACAGCCGAACCGGGCACCCGGTCTGTACGAAGCGGTGCTGTCAAACGGCGCGCCGAAGATGACCAGACCCGCATCCTTATATTCCGCGGTGCATGAAATAAAGACGTTACTTTCTGATTGCATCTCTCAAAAGCTCCTTTACATAATTCGGCATGGCGAAGCAACCCTCGTGAATTTCGGTATTATAATAAGCAGTACTTAACCCTAAGCCGTTCCAACGCCCAAGGTCGGCGTCAAGCGGACTTATCCCCTTTGAAGCAAAGCCGAAAAGCCAGTGCCCGGATGGATAAGTCGGGATATGGGCTTGATAAATCGTGCCCACGGGGAAATTTTCCCTAATGCACCTGTGCGTTCTTTGCATAGCCTTAGCGTCCTCAAAATAATAGGGACTTTCGTGTTGATTGACCAAAATACCTTTTTCTTTGAGGGCACCAAAGCAGTTGCCGTAAAATTCGCTTGTGAATAAGCCCTCGCTGGGTCCGTAGGGGTCGGCACTGTCCACTATGATTAAATCGTAGACATTTTCCTTATTCCGCACAAAGCGAAGCCCGTCCTCATAATATATTTTAACTCTGGGGTCGTTAAGCTTGCAAGCCGTTTGCGGAAGGTGCTCCTTGCATACCTCGACTACCCGCTCATCAATCTCAACCATATCAATCCGCTCAATGCCATCGTAGCGCGTAAGCTCTCTGACCGTTCCCCCATCGCCCGCGCCGATTACGAGAATCGTTTTTATATCGGGGTTTGAAGCCATAGGGACGTGGGTTATCATCTCGTGATAGATAAACTCGTCCTTTTCCGTCAGCATCATATAACCATCCAAGGTTAAAAAACGCCCGAATTCATTGCTTTCAAAAACATCGATTCGCTGAAATTCGCTTTGCTCCGTATGGATTTGCCGCTCCACCCTGATTGACATTTTAACATCGGGAGTGTGCATTTCCGAAAACCAAAGTTCCATAAGCATCCCCTTACTTAGTCGGCAGAGTAATAAATAAGACTTTTTTTAATTTTATCTGTAATTCCCGTAAAGGTATAAGCGAGAATTCCCGTGAAAACATATGCAAGGGTTAACAATTTCTCGCTGATTTTTTCCGCTGTCAAGCTATTCAAGCGGCGATACTTGTCGAAATCTATATCAACCCATGAAACAAGCTCGTCTTCTTCGTGGCAGGGCACTGTTTTTGAAGGCTCGGGTATAGCTTTGCCTGCATCCTGTCGGCAAATGCCCCACGCGCCTATTGCATCTCTAGCCATATACAAGGCTTCGGGTAGATTATCCCCTTGGGTGTTAATGTTCAAATCCGGAACAGAAACTACATATCCTTTTAAATCCGGCGTAAGAACAATCGGATAAGCCCTTGTCATAAAATCACTCCTTTTGAGCCGCTATTTTAAATTACGTCTTTTGATAACTGCTTTTACAAGGTTCTCTTTAAGCTCCCTATGTCTTGGTACAGGCTCGGAGTCCGTGCCGTTAGTGTAAACGGTATGAGGACCTTTATCGCGCAATTTTCGCCAACCATTTCTTTCAAGCAATTTAATAAAATCACTACGCTTCATATCTGTACCTTCCCATTATTATTATACACAAAAGAAGTCTGCTTGTCAAGTTAAAATAACAAATAAAGTAAATATAATATGTTAAATAGCAGTTATAAAATATTAGTTGGAGAAATAATGAAGCAATTAACAGCTAACTACTATTCGCTTATCACCTTTATCCTCTCAATCCCCATATCCTCTGTTCCCGTAAGGGAGCAGCCTTTTTCTTTTGAGTATAGGATATATTCAAGGATTTCCTTTGTAATAAGCTCGCCCGGTGCTAATATCGGAATCCCCGGGGGGTAGCACATTACAAACTCGCCGCTCACCCGCCCGACACTTTCTCGAATGTCAACCGCCCTCCGCTCGCCGTAAAACGCCTCCTTGGGTGACATAATGATTTTAGGATTGATATACTCATAGTGAAGCAACCCCGCCTTGTCCTTGGAAAAACGCCGTTTGATTTCGGCGAGTGCGGAAACAAGCCTTTCTATATCCTTCCATTTATCACCAACCGAAATATAAGCCAGAATATTGCCAATATCGCCGAATTCTATTTGAATATCAAACCTGTCGCGCAGAAGGTCGTATACCTCTATGCCGGCTAAGCCTATATCCCTTGTATGGACAGACAGTTTGGTTTTATCAAAGGCGTAGGCGTTCCTGCCGTTCAGAATTTCTGCGGAGAAGGCGTAATAGCCGCCTATTTTGGCGATTTCGCCGCGTGCGTACTCCGCCGTTTCGGAAACTTTGCGAACCAGAGCCGCGCCGTTCAGGGCAAGGTTGCGCCGCGATATATCGAGTGAAGACAGGAGCAGGTATGACGCGCTTGTGGTTTGGGTAAGGTTAATTACCGCGCGGACGTAGCCCTCGGACAGAAGCCCGCTTGAAACAGCGTTTTCGCTTAATAAAAGCAGACTGCTCTGCGTTAGCGAGCCTCCCGACTTGTGCATGGATACCGCCGCTAAATCCGCACCTGCTTCCATAGCGGATATTGGGCAGGCTTCGCCGAAATAAAAGTGAGTGCCGTGCGCCTCATCGGCAAGGCAAGCCATTTTATTTTCGTGCGCTATGGCGGCTATTTTTTTTATGTCTGAGCATATGCCGTAATAGGTCGGGTTATTCACAAAGACCGCTTTAGCATCCGGGTTTGCCTTGATTGCTTTTTCAACCTCCGCAGTGTCACTCCCGAGAGGAATCCCCAGCCTGTCGTTAATGCCGGGGTCTATATAAACGGGGACTGCTCCGCTGATTACAAGGGCGTTGATTGCACTGCGGTGGACATTTCGCGGCATTATAATTTTATCGCCTTCCTTGCAAACGGACATGACCATCGATTGCACGGCGGCGGTAGTCCCTCCTACCATGAAAAAGCAGTTAGCCGCGCCGAAAGCTTGCGCCGCCAACGCTTCTGCATCCTTTATTACCGAAACGGGGTGGCAGAGGTTGTCAAGCGGTTTCATTGAATTTACATCGACCGCCATGCACCGCTCTCCTAAAAACGCAGTTAAATCAGGGTTGCCTTTCCCGTGCTTATGTCCGGGTACATCAAAAGGGACAACTCTTGCTTCCCTGTATCTCATTAACGCCTCGTATATGGGCGCGAATCCCTGATTCAAATAACCACCTTCCAAAACAATTGATAATTGATAATTGACAGTTGACAATATAGGGTTTAAGTCCCTTCCCCCCTAACAGCCTCCAACCTCATTCAATATATGTTCATCCCGCTGAAAATTTCAAGCATTTCGCGCCTTAGGGCATCGTTGATTTCTAAACGTCTTCTGGGTGCGAGCTCGTAGGTATCGGTATTAAAAAGGTAATTTTGCAAAAAGATTTCTTTTATCATCATTTTGGTATGGAAAATGTTGGATTGATATACGTTTACATCAACCGCGTCATATTTTTCCAGCGTATCCTTTGCGATATAGTCTTGAATCGAGGTGATTTCATGGTCTATAAACAGCTTTTTCCCGTGCTCATCGCGGGTAAAGCCGCGAACGCGGTAGTCAATGGTTATAATATCCGAATCAAAGCTGCCGATTAGATAGTCAAGTGATTTAAGCGGCGTGATTTGACCGCAGGTTGCAACGTCTATATCCACGCGGAAAGTGGTAATCTCATTCTCGGGGTGAAATTCGGGGTAGGTATGGACGGTGACGTGGCTTTTATCAAGATGTGCGGCAACGCTTTCTTTACGCGCCGCAGTGCCCTCCTTGGGGAGGCGGTGGCGCATATTGCAGGATTCGTCAACCTCAAAATCGGAGAGCGGGTCTTCCGATATGAGTATGGTCGCCGACGCGCCTTGCGGCTCGTAATCCTGCTTGGCTATGTTCAGAACATGCGCGCCAATCATCTCCGTAACATCGCACAGAATTTTTGTAAGACGCTCGGAGTTATATTGCTTATCTATATATTGTATATAGTCGCGCTGTTCACGCTCGCTTTTGGCATAGCACATATCGTATATATTAAAGCTTAACGTCTTAGTAAGGTTATTAAAACCGTAAAGCTCAATTTTTTGATTCAATTCAGCCGCACCTTCTCTTTCTTATCATTGAAGCATCGGAAGCACTTCGAAACACTACTTATAATACGCTATTTTTAGATAAATGTCAATAGCTTTAAACAAAATTATTATTTTACTGTTAATTTGTCTTATTTAGTTAAATTTTTTATTGCGTTTTTATCAGACATATGGTATAATAATCAAGAATAAAAATGAATGCACGGTTAATGGTTGACTAAGGGCTAAAAACTGTTCACTGTTCACTGTTAACTGTATAAAGGAGTGTCAACCGCCATGCTTAAAGCTTTTCTTGCAGATGATGAGCCTAATGTAAGACAGGGGCTGAAGCTGATGCTTCCTTGGGAGGAGCTTGGCATCACCATTGCAGGCGAGGGTGAGGACGGAGACGATGGGCTGAAAAAAATTATCGAGCTGAAGCCCGACATCGTGATAGCCGATATTAAAATGCCGGGCATGACAGGGATTGAAATGCTGGAAGCCGCCCAAAAAGGCGGCTTTACGGGAAAGGCTTTGATTTTATCGGGATATTCCGATTTTTCCTACGCTAAGGAGGCTATTTCCTTAGGCGTTAAAAAATTTATATTAAAGCCGGTAGACGAGGATGAGCTCATCGCGGATTTAATTGAAATCAGAGATGAGATATTAAAGGAGCGCGAAAATGAGGATAAACTCGGCAAGGGCGATAAATATACAAAGGAGCAGCTTGTAAAGGCTCTTTTTCTGGGTGCTGAGGAAACGATTAAGGGGATGGATTTATCAAGCTTTCATTATTCCTTTTTCGATGTCGCCTTAATCAGCGCGGCGGCGGATATTGATGAGCAGGAGCAATCCAAGCTGTTGAAAGCAGTTGCCGATGAGCTTTCACAAATCGACTCTGTTGATATGCTTGCCACAGATTTAAGCGGGATGCTTGCCGTTTTATTCAAGGGCTGGGAGCGTTCTGCCGTACTAAAGACCTTGAAAAGGCTTAATAAGGAGCATGACAAAAAGATTTTTATCACAGTCGGCGAAAGAGCGAAGGGTATTTATATGATAAAGCAGTCGTTCCTGTCTGCCAATTCGCTTTATAAAAACAGGTTCTTATACCTGCACCACGGGGTTGCTTCTTCCGATGAAGCCCACCGAAGCGGCGGAGGGTCAGAGGAAATCGATGATACAGCGCGGCAAATTTACGCATTTTTGGAGATTAATGACATACCGAAGCTGGAAGCATCCTTAGAGCAGTTTCAGGACATTCTGCGCCAAAAATGCTTTTCGCCCGAGCGGATTAAGCTTGCCTGTATCACGCTGGTCATGGATTTGAGGGCGCGCATTTCAAAAAATACGGGAAATCAAAAAGCCGAGCAGCTTTTAAGCGAGGAGCTTATCAACAGCCTAAGCTCTATGGACAGCCTGTATAAAATTATATCAACGCTCAAAGAGCTTTTTACGGAAATTTCAAATACGCACTTCGGCAACACTTCAAAAAGTGCAATTGAAAGAGTAGTCCAATACATTAACGCGAATTATTCGCAAGAGCTGAAGCTTGAAATGCTTGCCAATATTTTCGGCTATAACAGCGCGTATTTAGGCAAAGTTTTCAATCAGTATACAGGCGAGAATTTCAATAATTATATTGACAGAATCCGCATTACCGAGGCTAAAAGGCTGCTTTCTTTAGAGGAATACAGGGTCTACGAGGTTGCTGAGAGGGTTGGGTACACGAATATAAATTATTTTCATAATAAATTTAAAAAGCACGTAGGGGTAAGCCCTCTTAATTTTAAAAGAAGCCCCGATTTACATTAGCGGTGCAATCAGCCTCAAAAACCAGCCTGCCAGCTGACCGAAATAATTATATTTTCTGCAATTTTCCAAGGTAATTTGAGTGCATCCCTTTAGCGTGTCTTGAAAATCCTTCTCGATGTCGTTGACTACGCTGTTGCCGTAGCAATAGGCGGCGCATTCAAAGTGAAGATAAAGACTGCGAAAATCAATGTTAATCGTGCCGACCGCCGCTCTTATATCATCGCTTATAAACATCTTCGCGTGGATAAAGCCGGGGGTATATTCATAAATCTTAACCCCCGCTCTGATAAGCTCGGCATAATATGTCCTTGCCAGAAGATAAGCGTATCTTTTATCGGGGATATGCGGCAGGATAATCACCGTTTCCACGCTCCGCTTTGCGGCGAATTTTAAAGCGGTAAGCATTTCATTATCCGGCACCAAGTACGGCGTAGTGATATGGACATATTTTTCAGCCCTGTAAAGTATATCCGAATAAACGCTGTGCCCCGTCAACTCGTGGTCTAAGGGGCTGTCGCCGTAGGGTATAAAGAAGCCATCCGTATCGCGCTCCGCGTTCAAAACGTCCGAAAAATTGCGGCAGAGGTATTTTTCATAATCCTCGCCGTTGTCTTGAGCATCTAAATTCCAGTTTTGTAAAAACATCATGGTAAAGCTGTTTGCGGCTTCGCCTTTCAGCATGAGGGCGGTATCTTTCCAGTGCCCGAAACGCTCTCTTTCATTTATATATTCGTCCGCGATATTAACCCCGCCCGTGAATGCGGTATGCCCGTCTATTACAGCGATTTTCCTGTGGTCACGATTATTTTGAACGGTGGATAAAACAGGTCTGATTTGAGAAAAAACCTTGCATTGGATTCCCAGTTTATGAAGCCTTTTAGGGTAATTCCAAGGAAGCAGTGCAAGCGAACACATCCCGTCATACATGACCCTTACCTCAACCCCCGCGCTTGCCTTTTCAGACAGGATTTCCAAGAGCCCATCCCACATGACACCCCGCTCTATTATAAAATACTCCAAAAAAATAAACCTCTCCGCCTTTGAAAGTTCCTCCTTTAAAAGTTTGAATTTAGCCTCGCCGGACGGCATATATTCAGCCGAGGTGTTTTTGAACGGCGGGTAGCCGCATAAGCCGCTTATATATGCGGCAAGGTTTTTCTCTGATGGGCTTTCGGCTTTGATTTCTTCCAAAACCGATTCGTCCGCGCTGATATATTTCTTGGTTTTTTTTATTATCTCGTCAAGCCTTTTTGCCACTATGCGCGATTCCAGCTGGATTCTTGTATAAATATAAAGGGGAGTTCCGAAAAAGGGGAAAGCAAGGGCAAGCAAAAGCCATGTCATCTTAAAGCTGGGATTGCTTTTGCCGTTTATGATAAATATGGCAATCACCAATGAAAGTGCTATGGACGCGGTATAAAAATGCACCCAAGCTTCCCTGAATCGGTTCACTGCCAGAACAAAAAAAAGAATCTGTGCAAGCAAAGCCAGAATGACAACGGCGGAACGCCCGAATATAATGCGAATAAGCTTTTTAAAGTTCATAATTGCTCTCCTCACGGTAGGGGTCGCAGTCCTCTGCGACCCGCCGAAATGGTGAAATACTTGTACACCGCGAAATCAAGCAGTGCGAAACATTGCCGGGCGTTAATTCTTGATTTTAAACTGCAGATTAGCCAGCCTGTCTTGCGCTGTTTTTTCCCAGCCTGTCCCCGGTTTGCCGTAGTTGCAGTAGGGGTGGATGGATATGCCGCCGCGGGGGTTGAAATTGCCCAGCACCTCAATGTATTTAGGCTCCATAAGCTTGATTAGGTCTTTCATAATGATATTTACGCAATCCTCATGAAAGTCGCCCCTGTTTCTGAAACTGAACAGGTAAAGCTTTAAGGACTTGCTCTCAACCATTTTTATGCTCGGAACATAAGAAATATGAATCATTCCGAAATCCGGCTGACCTGTTATAGGGCAGATGCTTGTAAATTCGGGGCAGTTTAGGTGTACAAAATAATCGTGAGAGGTATGTTTATTATGGAAAGCTTCTAAAACCTGCGGGGCGTAATCATCGCAATATTCGGTTTTTTGACTGCCCAGCAGGGTTAAGGCTTCGTTTGCGTTATCCCTCATTTATAAGACCTCCTAGCCTTTGTTGCTCGCCATAAACGGAGCTAACGCGCCCGCAATCGCGCTCGCAGGCATGGTTTGAAGCCAGACATGACCCGGACCGGAAACAACGGTGTTAAAAAACCCCTCTCCCCCGAAAAGCGCATTGCCGATTCCTTTAACCGTTACAATATCTACGGAGCAGGTTGCATCCATAGCCGCTAAGTAGCCCGTGTCCACATGAATGGATTCGTTTGCTTGAAGGTCGTACTCAACGACACTGCCGTCAATTTCAAGAAAAACTGTTCCGTTTCCCGTAAATTTCTGCATGATGAAGCCCTCACCGCCGAAAAAGCCCGCGCCTATTTTCTTTTGAAAAAACATGCTCATGTCAACCGACATTTCAGATGCTAAATAAGCCCTTTTCTGCGCCACAACAGACCGGCTCGCCGAGATATTCATAGCCATAATATGCCCGGGGACACTTGCGGCAAACGCAATTTCGCCCGCTCCGCCCTGCGCGGTATACACGTTTTGAAAAATAGATTCGCCCGATACGGCGCGGGAAATCATTCTTCCGACCCCTCCGCCCGCGTTGGTCTGCATCTGCATATTGGGAGACATCCAAGCCATTGCCCCTTTTTGGCAATTAACGGATTCACCCGAATCCAAGCTGCACACGACCACGGGAAAGGGCTCGCCCTTAACTTGATAATTCATAAAAATTTTCCTTCCTTGTTTATTATTGCGTTTATAAGTATAGCATATAAGGAAATAAAAGTCAAGTGCAGACGAAACATAGTCATATTCATCAAAAATTACAATTTAAATTTTATATCTAATTCATTTGACTAATATAAAAAGCTGTGATATAATTGATTTAGGATTAATGAATAGTGGTGAAATGGAGATTGGATATGGACGCTAATTCAAGCGGCGAAAATAAAATCGCCGATTTTCAGACCGGCTATAAAGAAAAGCCTCTGTCCAAACCGCAGGAGATAAGCTTAACGATTACTAAGGAGCGTCTTTTTGGTAACGCTTTTATATGCGAGCAAATCGGAACAAAGGAGCAAACCCCGGTTTATTCCAAGTTCGATTGCCGTCTGGATGAAATAACCAAGGTTTATGTGAACACAGACAATAAAAATACCCCGATTTACGTACAATGTGACAACGTAAGCAAGGCGACCATCATACGTAAAAGGATTATATTGCCCTGCTTTTCAAACCATGCTCAAATAGTAAAGCTGATTCATGAGGCTAAAGAGGGTTTCAGCGCGGCGGAGGTTAAGCCTGCCGCGAAAAGTGCCGCGCCGCCGATTTCGCCGACACCTCCTGCACCTCCGACATCTCCCACACCGCCGACCATTAATGAAGAACCGAAAAATACTGCCGCCGAGGCGGAAGCCAAGAGTGCTAAAAAGCCTAACGAATCCGCGTTGTCGCTCAACGACGAATTTGAATTGGCTACAGCCGGGTTTGCTCCTAAGCGTGCCAAAAACCCTAAAAAGAACGAAAAAACCAACGCAGGGGGTAAAAAAGCCGCCGCCGCAGCTCCCGAGGGGGTTTCGGATATGCTTCCCGTTGGGCTGGAGGCTCTTGATGCCGGATATAACAAAGCCGTAAAAGCCGAGCCGTCTTTGTATGAATTGCTTAGCGATGAATACGGAACGGGTGAGGTCGAGGTCGAGGACCTTGATGTTGGTTACACGCCGTCTAAAAATAATGCCGCAGAGCTTCCCGAACCTATAGAGGACGAGGAAAACCCCGCCAAGTACGATGACCTTGATGTGCAAGCTAATTCCGAGGCTGAAGAAGAGATTCAGGCAGAGGTTAAATCGGAAGCCAAAGCAGAAATTAAAGCGGAAGCTAAAGAAGAGGTTAAAGCAGAAACTAAAGCAGAGGCTAAAGAAGAGACTAAGCCGGAGGTTAAACCCAAAGCTAAAGAAGAGGTTAAAACAGAGGTTAAGTCAGAAGTTAAATCGGAAACTAAAGCGAAGGTTGATTTCGAGGAAGCTCCGCCTCCTCCTAAGCCTAAGCTTGATAAAAAGCCGGACAAAAAGCACCAAGACGAGAAAAAAGAAATGGAAGCCAAGCAACATGAAATAACAAGAAACCCCTATATATCGCTTAATCAGGAATTTGAGGAGGCTACAGCCGACTTTGACGTAAGGCGCGCGGAAATACGGCTGGAAATACAGGATAAGAAAAGCGTGATTAAAGGGCTGCCCGATACATCGGAACTGCCCCAAATCGGGGAAGTGATTCCTTCAAGCTACGCCAATATCGAAAGGTCAAGAGTAGAGCTTAATATTGAGCTCCCCGAGTCGGGCGGCGAATCGGTTGATTTTGATGATATTGTGGATATTGACGACCTTTTGGGGCTGAGCGAGCCCGGCATCGGCGGGATTCTGCCTAAGCCTGTGGATTATACGGGGCAAAAAAAGACCAGTGCTTATATGGATGCCTTAGATGTTGCCGCCGAAGCGTCACATATTAAAGAAATCCCCGAAAATGTAACCCAAAAGTATCCCGCTGATATAGAGGGGGTACTCCCTCCGCCGCCTGCAATTATTGCCAAGCAGAGCTCCGAGCCGCCCGCCAAAACTCACCCGACGGGGGACATCGAAGGCATAGATACCAAAAAATATGTCAAAGAGCTTAAAGAAAAGGTTCGCGCCCAATCGGAAGCGGAAAAAACTAAGCCCGAGGTCAAGCCCGATGCCAAGCCCGTTGCAAGGGTTGAGCCCAAGCCCGAGCCGCGGGTTGAAGCCAAGCCCGTGCCTAAATTTGAAGCTAAGCCCGAGCCCGGGGTTGAAGCTAAGGCTGAGCCGAAAGCCGAAATTAAACGCGAAGCCGCGCCTAAAAAGGCAGAGAGCATGACGCTTGAAGAATTTGAACTAACGGTTAAGAAGCTTAAAGTGATGCTGGATAACAAGGTAATTACTCAAAGCGAGTTTTCAGAGGAAAAAAAGAAGCTTCTTTCATTGCTTTATTAAGGTACTGTTCCTAAGGAGAGAATGATATGGCGGTTGTAATTGCTGTAACAAATCAAAAGGGCGGCGTAGGAAAAACCACTACCTGCGCCGCCCTTGCAGGGATTTTGCGCGGCAGGGGAAAGCGGGTTCTGGCTATTGATATGGACCCGCAAGGGAATCTGTCGTTTTCGCTGGGCGCGCCCGATACGGGGAATACGATACATGATGTGATAAAGGGAGCTTGCGATATACGGGATGCGATTAAGAATACCCGCTCCTGCGATGTAATCACCTCAAATATTCTGCTTTCGGGAACGGAGCTTGAAATCAGCGGCGAAAACCGAGAGTTTATTTTAAAAGAGGCACTTTCAAAGGTTAAATCAAACTATGATTATATTATAATAGACACGCCTCCCGCGCTCTCCGTTCTGACGATTAACGCCTATACCGCCGCAAATGACCTAATTATACCTATGACGGCGGAAATCCTTTCACTTCACGGAATATCCCAGCTTAAACAGACGATACTCGCCGTCAAAAAATACTATAATAAAAAGCTTAATATAAGAGGGATTTTGATTACGAAGTATATGCCGAAGCAGTTGCTTTCGCGGGAGGTTTCCGAAATGGCGGAGGTGATTGCCAATCAGCTCGGCACAGTTGTCATGGAAAGCAAAATTGCCTTTTCCGCACCCGTTGCCGAAGCACCTGCACATCAGCAGACCATCAATGTATACTCGCCCTCCTGCAAGGCATCAAAGGATTATGTAAAGCTTGCGGAAGCTCTCTACCCGGAGATAAGATTTGACTAAGGAAGTATGTAAATGCCTAAGACCAAAACTCATAAGACGGAAGCAGTTATGCGGCTGATAATGGGCGGCGCGGACTCTGCCGTAAATCCTATGATTGACGAGGAATTTAAAGAGGAAGTTATAACCCCGCGCCTCTCCCCCGAGGAGAGGGCGGAAAAAAACGCTGAAATTGAAAAATTCCGCAAAAACTCCGTTGATATAGACGTGGCGGCGGAGCTTGTGTCCGAATTGCTCCCCAAGGCAATGCGGAGGTTTAATTGCTGTAACTGCCCCCTGTGCTTTGCCGATGCTATGGCGGACGCGCTTGACACAGTGCCTAAGCTAAAGGTCAGACTGCGCGCGGATAACGATATAAAAAAAGCCGATGCCCTCAAAAAGAAGAGCCGGCGGGATATTCTCCTTATCATTATAAGATTGGTTATTGTCAGACGCGGGCTTCCCAAGTGCGATGAGGCGTAATTGATTATATTCGGTATATTTAACGACTGAAATTACATACAGTATATTTAATGCGTTACTTTTTTTAATGGAAAAAGATACAGGTTTTTAAGCACTTTTACCAAGATTTTAATGCTTTTTGTGTATAATGAGAATAATGAGGCTAAAAAATCATTAAATATGTTAAAAATTTTTTCTTTTTAGGGCTTGTTTTTTTAAAGCAAGTAATATATAATATAGTAAGGTAATTGTGATGTTCGATAAAAGAGGGGTTAGGTATGGGACTTTTTAACAATTCAAACCAGATTCTTGCAGAAAGGGCGTTAGATGCGGTTTGGTATAAGCAAAGGGTTATATCAAATAATATATCTAATGTTGATACGCCCGGCTTTAAAGCTAAAACCGTGGATTTTAAGCTTTTACTTAATGAAAAGAGAAAATGCAGGTATCGCCCCTTAAAGGAAAGCCGTAGCGGTGAAGGCGGGCTTTCGGATTTCAAGGTGGTTACATCGCAACGGGCGGATACAAACCAGATACTAGACGGAAACAATGTTGATATGGAAAAAGAAGCTCTGGCACTTGCCGATGCACAGTACCAGTATTCCGCTTTAATTGACCGTCTGAACAACGACTACAGAATGATTCGCTCCGCACTGGTGAAATAGGTGAAATGTTTATGCCGTTGGGGAGTATAAATAAAGGGAGGCTTTTGAAATGGCGTTTTTATCATCGTTGGACATAGGAGGCTCTGCACTGTCAGCCGAACGGCTGAGGGTAGATATTATAAATCAGAACATAGCAAATCAAAATACCTACAATACCGCAGACGGCGACCCTTACCGCAGGCAGCTTGTTGTTTTTCAAGAAAAGAAAACCTTTAAAGAAACTTTAAGCCGATTTGAGCAGGAGGCGAAATCTTCTTACAGCAGGGGGACTTATTATCTTGCCAGAAAAGAAAAGTACCAATCGGCGGGGGTTGAGGCGGTCAGAGTTACCGAGGATATGTCGCCCTTTATCCCTGTTTACGA
Source organism: Oscillospiraceae bacterium (assembly GCA_009777725.1). GTDB lineage: Bacteria > Bacillota > Clostridia > Oscillospirales > Ruminococcaceae > UBA946. The sequence goes on from WRLG01000005.1 coordinate 65,042, forward strand.
CCCGAATAATCCCTTGGCGGATGAAAACGGGTACATATATAAGAGCAACGTCAATAACACAAAAGAGCAGATAGACTTAATGGTCGCGCAGAGAGCGTATGAGGCAAATGTCGCGGCGATTGCCGCAGTGAAAGCGATGGCTACCAAGGCAATGTCGTTAACGGGCAGATAATTGGCAACACTATTAAAGAAAGGATTGGTCTTATATGTTTATCGTACCTATAAGTGATGGGATTCCCCCTGTAAAATCAATTTTTGAGAGAACGCCGACAGTGCAGTCGGCAGAACAGCAGGAGGGGTTTAAGAGCCTTTTCAAAGAAATTTTCGCGGAAGCGCAAGCTGCCGGAGTGAATACGGCGGATGATAATATCAGAATGGTGAACGGCGAAATAGACGATTTACATACGTTATATAATAATGCAACTAAAGCGGCGATTTCCGTTGAAGCGTTTGTAGCCGTCAAAAATACGACGGTTGAAGCTTTTGAAAGAATAATGAATATGCAAATTTAAGGGGCGGCAGGGTGTAAAACGCGCCCTATTTGCCGTTGTTAGGGAATATATAATTAAAATTCGGAAAGGAAAGTCGTAATGAGCGAACAGGTGCAAAAGGTTTTGCGCTCTTTCAAGCAATTTTGGAACGCGCAGGATAGAAAAAGAAAAATCTTATATATAGTCGCGGTTGTTTCCATAATCATTATAGCCATAGTCGCAACGATGCTTTTGAACAGAAAAGACTATATTATCCTTTATCAAGGATTAAGCCCTCAGGAAGCGGGGGATATTTACAATGAAATACAGTCGCTCGGATACGAAGCAAACGTGAAGTCAAACGGCACGATTGAGGTTTTGAGCGGCACTGAAAGTGCTATAGCTATGGAACTGGCTATGGTTAACCTGCCCACCAAAAGCGATTATAACTATTTCACGGAAAACGTAAACATGTTTTCTACCGAAAAAGAAAAAGAATTTTTCAAAATTATTACCGCAGAGAAAAAGACACAGTCGGCAATTGAATCGCTTTCAGGGGTTGAGCGCGCGATTGTCGGTTTATCTGTGCCGGAGCAGAAAAATGTTGTTGTCGCATCGAACCGGCAGTACCCGAATATATCGGTTACCGTTCATCTGGCAAGAAATACCGTGCTGACCAATACCCAAATAACGGGAATCCATAACCTTGCTAAGACGAGTTATCCCGGCTTGAGGGACGAGGACGTATACATAATTGACGGAAACAGTGTCCCGCTGATTCCGGGTGAATCGGATTTTGACCTTTACGCGGATTTGACCAGAAAGCTGTTGTTCAAAAACAAGCTTGAAGAGGATGCCAAGAATAAAATATCCGACATTTTAGGTCCGGGCTTCGGAGATGAAAATGTTAGAATCGCAGTCAATTATGACTTGAATTTTGACCGCCAGGTGTCGGAAAGTACCGACTACGGAGAGGGCTCGGTTCAGCACGAGCATGAGAGCGATGCTTGGGGCGGAGCTACCGTAGAGGGAGGGATTCCGGGGATTGAGCCTAATGTTGAGGAATACCCCACGGTTGACGAGGCGGGCGATAACGCTCCATGGCGCGAAACAGAGGTTGAGCGCACCTATCTTGTTGATACTTTCAAAAATCAAATACATAAGGAGGGCTACAGCGTTGACGGGCTGACCATTGCGGTTATGCTGTACGCCGAATATATACCCGAAACAACGAGGCAGGAGCTTGTGCGTGCCGTTGCTACGGCAAGCGGGATTCAGCCCTTTAATGAGGAAGGGATTTTAATAGCCGAGGACCTTATCACGGTTATGACAATGCCCAAATTTGACGACCTGCTTGCAGAAGCACTTGTAATCAGAGGATTATTCGGATTAACGACAACGCAGTTGATAGCGGCTCTTGCGGCTCTCGGAATATTGCTGGTATTCTTGGTTGTATTCCTTACGATTTCCTCCAAATCCGCTAAGAAGAGAAGGGCTGAATTTGAGCAAAGGCTTATGGCGACCATGTCCGATATAGACCGCAAGGCTTTGGCGGACGGATTTATGGTTGACATTGACGGCGAGCTTGTAGATATACCGAGCTTGACCGATGACGGAGAGGAAACCAAGGAAATCGTAATCAGGCGCGAAATCGGCGAATTTGCGAGAACAAGCCCCGATATTGTCGCTACCCTGCTTAAAAACTGGATGAGGGATAGCTAACCCCCTCTTGTCAATATCTTGTGCAGGAACGCGCCATGTAAGAAAAGCGCGTTTCCCTGCAAAAACACAGCATGAATAAAGCGGAGGCTCTTAAACAGGCTCTGAGGAAGGGTGGCATTATGTCGGATATAAATGATTTAACCGCGATGCAAAAGGTGGCGATTGTCGTCAGTACGGTAGGCATCGAGAACGCCGCGGCGGTATACAAAAGAATGTCAGAGGATGAAATTGAGCGGATTACCTTTGAAGTATCAAGCCTGCCTTTCTTTGACATCAATATTATCGACTCGGTTTTAAGTGAGTTTTACGAGCTTTGCCTCACCCAAAAGGTGATTACGGACGGCGGAATGGAATACGCCCGCAATATACTCGAAAAAGCCTACGGTCCGGAAATGGCGCAAAGGCTTATGGAAAAAGTATCCAAATCCTTGCAATCGAAATCGTTTGAGTTTGTGCGTAAATCGGACCACAAGAACATTCTCGCGATTATCCAAAACGAGCAGCCGCAGACAATTGCACTTGTACTTTCATACGCAGCTCCCGAGCAGGCTTCCCTTGTTTTGCAGGAGCTGCCTAAGGAAAAGCGTGTTGAGGTGGTTGAGAAAATCGCTAAAATGGAACCGGCTTCGCCTGAGACCATTAAAACGATTGAGGCTACCTTGGAGAGGAAATTTGCGGCGGCTGTTTCAATGGACGTTACCGAGGTCGGCGGCATCAACTATGTCGCGGATGTCCTTAACAGAGTTGACAGGGGCAATGAAAAGTATATATTCGACGAGCTTTCAATGCGCGACCCGTTGCTTGTCGAGGAAATCAAGAAAAAGATGTTCGTTTTCGAGGATATTATGGGCTTGGATTCGATGTCCATCCAGCGTTTCATCAGAGACGTGGAAGTAAAAGACCTCGCGATTGCTATCAAAGGTTCCAATGCCGATGTCGCCGCCACTCTTTACGCCAATATGCCTAAGAGAATGCAGGATACAATTCAGCAGGAAATTGAATACCTCCACAACGTCCGTATGCGCGATGTAGACGAGGCTCAGCAGAGAATCGTCGGCATTATACGCCACTTGGAGGAGGAAGGCGAGCTGGTCATCGGAAAGGGCGGAGAGGACGAGTTAATTGTATAAGGTTGTTAAGCAATACGGGTTTAACTCGGCTATGGGCAATCCCGTTCCCATTGACAATAACGTATATGTTCCTCTTGACGAAGAAGAAAGGCTGATGTCCGCCGAGGAAAAGAAAGCCAGAGACGCGGAGCGCAAAGCCGAGGAAGAAAAGGTTTTCAACGATGCGGTTGACGCGAAGGTTAAAAGAATACTTTCCGAGCGGGAGGCTGAAACCGAGCTGAAACGCGCCTCTATTATAGAAGAAGCGAGAACCTTTGCTAAAGCAATTACATCTGACGTAAAGGATTCCGTTGCCGCAACGCTTGAAAAAACTGTTAAAGAGTGCGACTCCCTCATGGAGCAGGCGAAAAAGGACGGCTATGCGGAAGGCTACAAGAACGGTCACACGGAGGCTACGGCGAAGTACAAAAAGTTTATAGACGGAGCGGCGGCTTTAATGGGCGAAATCAACGCCCGCAAGGAAGCGTATTATATCTCAAATGAAAAAGAGCTTCGGGAAACTTTGTTTTTAATTACGCAGAAAATTGTTAAAGCCGAATTGGAAGTAAATCCCTTAGTGATTGAAAACATTATAGCCGATGCGGCAAAGGGATACCGCAATTCCGATTATCTGAGGATTTCTATAGCGGACGGTGAAATCACCGAAAAAATCAAAACCGATAAGAATTTCGCCAAAAAGCTGATTCCCTATATTAAAGACATTGAATTTGAAATACTCCCGGAAGCGGACGAAAGCACCATCATTCTTGACGATGAACACACAATAGTAGACGCTTCAATCCCGACCCAGCTTGATTTCCTCAAAGAAATACTCAAAAACACAAGAGGAGACTCTGACAATTAACAATTAACAATGAACAATGAACAATTTAAAGATTTCGGCTTTAGCGTGACATTTGAGGCGGGCAGGGGGGTTTCTTTTGATACGAATTGACAATTGTTAATTGTTAATTGTTAATTGTTAATTGTTCAAAGGGGTGTGTTATGAATTTCTCCGCTGTTCGTTCGGTTGTGAAGCAGGCTGATTTTTATCGGCGGCAGGGCAAAATAGAAAAAATTATAGGATTAACCATTGAAGCATCCGGTCCTGTTTGTAATATAGGGGACGTTTGCAGGGTTTATCATAAAGGTTCTAAACGGGATGAGTTTATCTATGCCGAGGTGGTAGGCTTTACCGGCGGCAAGGTTATGCTTATGCCTTATACCGACATTGAGGGAATCGGTCCGGGCTCGATTGTTGACAATACGGGGCGGCAACTGGAGGTAAATGTCGGGGAGGCTCTTGTCGGGCGGATTATTAACGCGATTGGTCAGCCGATTGACGGCAAGGGCAAAATCAAAACAACGGCGCAATATTCCATAGCGGGAGAGCCGGTAAATCCGCTTACCCGCCCGCGCATATCGGAGATTATCCCTTTCGGAGTAAAGGCTATAGACGGGCTTTTAACAATCGGCAGGGGGCAGCGTATCGGAATATTCGCAGGCTCGGGCGTTGGTAAATCTACGCTTATGGGGATGATTGCACGGGAAGTGCAGGCAGATTTGAACGTCATCGCCTTAGTAGGGGAGCGCGGACGCGAGGTTGTTGAATTCATCGAGAGAGATTTGGGCGAAAAGGGGATGGAGCGTTCCGTCTTGGTAGTCGCCACCTCCGACCAGCCCGCCATGATGCGAAATAAATGCCCGCTTACGGCGACTGCGATTGCCGAATATTTCAAGGACCAAGGGCTGAATGTCCTGCTGATGATGGATTCGCTCACACGCTACGCCATGGCGCAAAGGGAAATCGGGCTTGCGGTAGGCGAAGCACCCATAGCAAGAGGTTATACGCCGTCACTTTATACCGTTATGCCCAAACTTTTAGAGAGGGCGGGCAACTTTGAGGAAGGCTCAATCACGGGCATTTATACAGTCCTTGTCGAGGGTGACGACACGAATGAGCCGATTTCCGACACGGTGCGCGGTATCATAGACGGGCATATCATACTGTCGAGAAAAGTAGCGGCGCGGAATCATTATCCGGCTATAGAGATTCTCGAATCGGTATCCAGACTTATGGTTGACATAACCGATGAACATCAAAAGGAAGCCGCAAACAAGCTTCGTAATCTTCTCTCGGTATATAACGCGAATTACGACCTTGTTTCAATCGGTGCTTACAAAAAAGGCACAAACCCCGCTCTTGATGAGGCTTTACGCAAAATCGGCAAAATCAACGACTTTTTAAAGCAGAAGGTAGACGGTACGTTTTCATTTGAAGAAACCGTGGAGATGATGGTTGAAGCGGTTAAATAATATTTTTTAGGGGTTAGTATTTTATGAAAAGGTTTGAGTTTTCGCTGAACAAGTTGAAGAGCTACAAAAATCAAGTTTTAGACAGGGAGAAGGATGCTTTGGCGTTTCTGCGGCAGCAGCAGCAGCTTTTAGAGGAAGAGAGGTCCGAAAGTATAAGACGGCTTACGGAATCGAACGAGGAGTATAAGCGGCAGTCAATGCAAGGGCTGAATGTCGTGCAGATTCAAGTGTTTAAGGGCTTTCATAAGTCGCTTTCGGATAGGATTACGGAGCTTGAGGAAGCGATTAAGAGGGCGGAATTTAAGGTTCAGCAACAGGTAAGGGTTGTCGTAGAGGCGACAAAGGAGGTTAAGACCTTAGAGAAGCTTGAAGAAAAGCAGTTGGAAGAATATAAATTTAAAGCGGCAAAAGCGGAAGAAAAATTTATAGACGAATTTGTGTTGAATCAAACCTACAAGGCAGGGTAATGACAATTAACAATTAACAGTTAACAATTTGGGAATGGTTTAAGCCTTTGGGGGTTTAGATATAATTTTTAATGAAAGGAGGCTTCGGAAAAAACATGGATGGTATTTCCTTTGACATGATGGCGGGACTTAAACAGGCTCTTGTTGCAAGTACTGCGTTAAATCCGTCTTCGGGTGCGGGCGTTAAAATCGGCTCTGCTACTTTCGGAGAGGTTATGAGGCAGGCGGCGAACGATAGTGTTCCTACGGCAAAGGCTGTTGTAAGCTCCGGGAGCGCAGGCGTTTCCAAGAGCGAGGTTGATTCGGTGGTTTACGGTCTGCCGCAAACTAAGAAGCTGACGGAGGAAGAAGCCGGCGCGCTGGTTGACGGCTTTATAGCGAAATGGCTGGAACTGACGAATTCCGAGCAGGATTTTGATTCAATAAAGCTGGTCATCAACACGGCTTCGGACGATGATGAAACCTATGGGCTGATTTGCCGGATATTTGCGGAAAAAGCCGCTCTGAGCGGAAATGAACTGCTTATGGGCTTGAACCCCGAGGATGTGGTGGTTGATTTCGGAAAAGCCGTTGAAGCCGACGAGGAATCGGACGAAAAAGACCAGACCCTTATTGATAGCTTTATTAAGACGCTTAGGGAGCATTATGACGAACGGGTTGAAAAATCCAACGAATATAAGAGCTTGGAGAATGTAATCTCCATGAGCCAAGCGGCACTTTGGGCAACACCGAGCAACGCCCCGGAAAAACCTGTTATCTACATACCCGAATACGCAGACCCATCGAAACTCAGCCCCGATGTTTTAAGAAGCTTTTCGTCTTTTTTAAACGGAATCCCGGAGGAAGAGGAATTTGAAAACAGAACAATCGTTCCTCCCCCTAAGGAAGATGCTTTTGTAAAGCTGATTGAGGTTAAGGCGAGCGGCGGCGCGGACGGAGATGTGAATTTCAATGCGGGCGGACTTTCAGCCCCACTGAAAATCAACGATGCCACAGCGCAGATAAGCGCGCTTAAAACAGGCAGTGACGGATTGAACACAGGTTTTGTGCCCGGTGTTGACGGGGCGGTTTTTCAAACGGCTTCGGGTAATTACGCCGAGGTGAATCAGACTGCCGCAGGGCAGACAAACGCGCTTGATTCTTATCACGCGAACCTCGTGGAACGGCAGCTTACGGAACGGCTTACTCCGGCGGTTATTTCAACGGGTTCAAACGGAGTCAGCGAGATGGTAATTGTATTAAAGCCGGAGGAATTGGGCGAGATTGCCGTTAAGATTATCTCTGAAAAGGGTAAGGTTTCTATTACCATGGCGGCACAGCATCATGCCGTAAATTCCGCAGTAAATGACAGGGCTTCCGATTTGGCGAGCGGGCTGTCAAGGCAGGGTATTGACGTTAAGAGCATTGACGTGATTGACCCGTCGGACGCGGCGGCGCAGATGGGGCTTGACTTCACCAATCAAGGCTTTAACCGCAGGGATACGAGTGAAGCCGGAGACGGCGAAACCAACCGCTCAAAAGAAGGAATGAATATTGACGGCGTTCTGATTGACGAAGAGCTTGACAACGAAGCCGAACTACACGAAAGCATTTTAACCAAGGAGGCGAAACTATGGGCACGGGCATAGCGAATACGCGGGGGATTAACCTCACGGAAGAAATCAAGTCCAAGTATTCGACAAGGAGCGCGAAAGAGGTCGAAAAGGATGAAGTTACAAGCTACATGGGCTTTGACGATTATTTAAAGCTTTTAGTAGCGCAGATGCAGAATCAAGACTTTAACGACCCGATGAGCGACACTGAATTTTTAAACCAGATGGCTACCTACTCTATGATAGAGAGCATTAAAAACATGACTGCTCAGTCGAGCATAAATCAAGCATCCTCCCTGATTGGAAAAGTAGTTACCGTTGCAGACGGCACTGTTTATGATACGGGCACGGTTGAATCGGTTGTAATTTCGGAGGGCAAGGCTTTTCTGGTTATTAACGGCACTTCGCATCCTATGTCAGCCTTAACCGATGTTGTTAACGAAGAAAAGTACGCAAATCTGAGCAAGCTTCTGGGTATGGAAGGTATTGCTAAAACAACAAGCGGCGAGCTTGCTACAGGAAAAGTAACCAATGTTCTGATTGTTGCGGGCGTTGAGTTGGTTGTTTTGGACGGGAATATCATCTGTACCAGAGGTAACTTTACCCCCTTTGAAAAGGAAGAGGAGAAAAAGCCGGAATCCGATAAGCGCGTTGAAGAAGCCAAAGAGGCGGATAAGACCGATGATGCGGGCACGGGCACTGCCGATGTTGATGGCGTGAACGGCGGCGAAGTAATCCTTGATGACGGGACGGACGGCTCTGACTACCTGTCTGATTATTCCTCGGTAACGGAAGGGGTCATTTCCAGAACCTCTTATGCCGAAAAGGCGCAGTCGATTCTGGAGAATGTAACTTCTCCTATGAACAGCACATCGGTTTGGGAAGTTGAACTGTCCGAAATGGCTGAGGGCGGCGAGTTTTATGTTACCTACGTTGATGTACCCGATTACGCGGCGGCAATTTTCGGAGAGGACGATGCAACCTTAGACGAGCTTTATGCCGAGCTGAACGAATATATGTCAAGCTCTGACAGCTCCGTAACGGGCGTTCTTCATGTAAACTCCGCAGGAACGGGTAATTTGGCATCGACAAACACGGGCACGCTCAATTCAACAGGTGCAGGTAGCTTGACTTCGTCCGGCAATGCGGCGTGGGGGCAGTACACGACCGACCCCGGCATTACAACATCTCACGGAATTCCCAAAAGAACCAAGCACGGAGATAAATTTCCCGCTGAAATGGCTCTTGCCGCACAATACGGAACACGTATGTACGACATAAGGCATATCAACAACAAAGCGGTTACTTCGCGGATTAAAAGAGGCGAGATTATCGGCTATTCTTCGGGCGGTACTCCCGTAACCGAGGTTGGCTACAGCGGAGTGGGAAGATTGGGCGAGGTAGTAACCTTTGCAAACGGTCAGCAAAGAGTAGAAATACTGAATAAGCTTGACGGAAGCTCTGCTTGGCTTCATACAAGCGGAAATCATACCCTTGACGCTATTTGCGATTTGAACAGAAGTGCGCCTTTACAGCCACGTTTAACCCCGTCTGAGCACGCGATAAGAAATTATGCTATAAGAGAAGCAAGGACAGGAAGAGCTTACGGCATAACGATTAACGTCAGCTGAGGCACTGTGTAAAGCAACTTTCACAGCGACTAACGTCAGCGGCTGAAGGAGGTTTTTTATGGTATGATTATTAATAACGAGTACGTGTACAGTAACGTATCCGTTACAACGGGCAAAGCTCCGGCAGAATTCCGAGCAAGACTGCCAAACAAGAAGATTTTGCCCGAGGACAGCGAATTTGCGCGGCTCTTAAACGAGCGGATGGCGGAGATTAAGGCTGACGAAACAAATGTTCAATTTTCCAAACATGCCGTTGAAAGAATTTACGAGCGGAATATTGACCTTTATGACAATGATGTTTTAGAAAGGCTGAACAAGGGAGTTGAGCTGGCGTTAGGCAAGGGCTCAAACGATGCTTTGATTATGGTTGACCAGAATGCCTTTGTAGTCAGCGTAGAGAACAACAAGGTCATCACGACAATGAACGCTTCGGACCTTTCCGAGGGAAGCATTTTCACAAACATTGATTCAACGGTTTTTATGTAGTTTAGGAAGGCGGTTTTCAAATGGCGATTTCAATTGAAGTCAGAGAAAGGCAAAAGCATCTTCTTAATCTGCTTTTGCACCTCAAAAAACTTAATCCGAATGTGACCGTAAACGGATTGCAAAGGGAAATTGTTGATGCAGTTGCGGTTATGGAACAAGAGGATGTTGCTTGGGTTGAGAAAATCGTTGGGATTCAAGCACTTTAGTATCGTTGCCGTTATATAAATCGGACCTCTTTGAGGAGATTTGGAAGTCCCGACCGATTGACGGACTTCACCAAAAAGCAACGGTGCAACAAAAAAATTGTCAATGAACAATGAATAATTGTCAATTGGCGGAAAAAGGAGTTGTACTTATAGTATGATTAGGTCACTTTATTCAGGCGTTTCGGGTATGACCAACCATCAGACTAAAATGGACGTTATAGGTAATAACATAGCAAACGTCAACACCTACGGCTATAAATCGTCCTCGGCTATTTTTAAGGATGTTTACTATCAGATGGCAAAAGCTCCGACAGCGGGTACTCTCGCGGCGGGAGGTAACAGCCCCGGCACGGTAGGTTACGGCGTTCAGCTGGCGGGTATTGTTAAGGATATGACCCCCTCAAACTTTATGGTTACTTTCCAGACGCTGGATTTAGCAATCAGCGGAGACGGTTTCTTCATAACCGCTCAATTCCCCGGCATGGCAGGTACGGAAGCATCGCCTAACCCCGGTCCTTCCAACGTAACCTATACGAGGATGGGGGCTATGGAAATCGACTCGTTTGGTAACCTTGTAGCAAATAACAGGTTTCTTTTGGGAACAAGAAACTCAATGGCAGGGCTTCAAGCCACGGGAACGACAAGCTTAAATCTGCTTGACAATGCCCCCGGTCCTGCAAGAGCAAGTGACATGACTTTCACCAACACAATTAATATAAACCAACTTATTCGCGATGCTTACAGTCTTTACACCGACGCTAACGGATTCCTTTATACGTTCAGACAGCCCGACGGTACGATTGATGAGGACAGACCTTTGTGGGCGGATGAAACAGGCAATCCTATGGTAAGGGCGGACGTAAGAGCGGCAGTTGAAAGGCTTTATAACGGCTTTACCGCCGCCGCCGAAGCCGCGGCAGATGTCCGCACCCCGGGCGATGCCACCGCTGACCCGCCGGTTCCTCCCGGTCTCCCCGGTTCGGGAACGGCAGCACAAGCTGCTACCGCCGCGATTGCAGAGTTTACTGCTATTAGCACCGCTATGACGGATTTGTCCCCGGAGGCGACTGCCGCAGTTACTGAGTTTATAACTGAAATTACCGCACTTCTTAATGACCTTGCCGCTGACCCCAACGCAAGTCCTTCTACGATAGGAAGAGCGGTAAGAGATTACGCGGCTGAGGCAAGAAGCGCGGCTTACAGCACAGACGATGCCGTAATTCCGGCAACGATTGGCGATGATGTGCAGGCAAGAGCTATGGGCGCGCTTCAGCATGAATTTACCGTTAAGGATTTAGCCGCCTTTGATATTGGCTTTGACGGAGTCATTACCGTATTTTATAACAACCAGCTTAAAGCCATAGCGCGGATTGAGCTTGCTGTTTTTGACAATGTTTACGGCTTGCAGGAAGCGGGCGATACCTCATTCAGAGAAACCACTGCTTCCGGCGAGGGCTATATCAAGAAGCCGGGCGCGGAGGGCGCGGGTACGGTTCAATCCGGCAGGCTGGAGATGTCAAATGTAAACCTTGCCAAGGAATTTTCGGATATGATTGTTACCCAAAGAGGATTCCAAGCAAATTCCAGAATGATTACTGTTTCCGACTCTATGCTGGAGGAATTGGTTAACTTGAAACGATAGGGCGTTAATTGTTAGTTGAGAGTGGAGAGTGGGGGGTTAAGCTCCCAACTCCAAGCTCTTAACTTCAAACTCCAAATGGGAGGTGAAGCAAATGCCGACTAATAGCGAGTTAAGAACAAATCATAAAAAAATGCTATTTGATTTTCTTAAATTAGCAAAAGACAATGGCGGGAGCGATAAGGTTATAGGTCTTTACGAGTTAATTATTGGTACTCAAGCAATTATGGAAGCCGAAGATGTTGCTTACGTTGAGAAAATGATTGCAAAGTTAAAGTAAGCATAAGCACCTTTAGAGAGCGGAGAGTTGAACTTAAACTCTCAACTCTCAACCCTCAACCTATATGAAAGGACTTTCACTTATGATAAAGCTGACTCACCTTAAAGAGCGTTCCGTTATACTTTTGAACGAGGATTTTATAGCGACTGTTGAGCAAACACCTGACACCATTGTAAATTTACAGGACGGACGTAAATTTTTCGTTGCGGAGACAATTGACGAAATATTTGAAAAATGCGTTGAATACAATGAAATTCACCGTGGGTATAAAAATGAAAATAAAATGCAATGAGTATAACGCATTTGAATAGATAAAAAGCTAAAAGGAGTTTTCTTATGAACATTACAGGTATTATAGGGTTTTTGATGGCAATGGGCTTCATAATCGGCGGTATTGTAAGTAACGGTCCGCTGGGGGACTTTGTTGACATTGCTTCATTGCTGATTGTTTTCGGCGGTACTATAGGAGTTGTTGTATACAATTTTCCGTTTTCGGTCTTGAAAAAAGTGCCTAAAATGTTAAGAATAGCCATTTTCCCCGTTAAGTATGACCCCGAGCAATACATAGAGGAGATGGTGGAGCACTGTAAAACCGCTCGTATGAAAGGTATATTGGCTCTGGAGGAAACCGCGAACGCCTGCGAAAACCCGTTTATGAAGTCCGCGCTTATGCTTATCGTAGATGCTAACGATTCGGACAAGGTTAAGAGTATGCTTGACGATTCCATTGATTTTATGTGCGAAAGGCATGAAAGCAACTTCGCGCTTTGGAGCAAAGCCGCCGGAGTAGCACCCGCAATCGGTATGGTAGGTACGCTAATCGGTTTGATTCAGATGCTCGCGGCTATGGACCCTACAAACCCGGAATCCGCAAACCAGCTGGGTCCTGCTATGTCAGTCGCGCTGATTACCACCTTCTACGGCTGTATTATCGCTCACGTCATGGCAACCCCCGTAGGAACTCTTTGTAAATATAACCATAATAAGGAATTGCTCTGCCTCCAGATTATAGAGGAGGGTACGCTGGCAATTATTTCCGGCGCGAACCCCCGTTACGTTGAAGAAAAGCTCCGCATGATGCTGCCCGCCACATATAAGGAGAGCAAAAAGAGCGCGAGAAAGGCATCGAGCGAGGAGTAAAAATTTAACATAAAAGGTTCAATTTGCTTAAATTAGGGCTTGACATTATAATTTTTCGTCAATTTTACTAATTTAGAATGAAAATTTCTTTCAAAAAACTATAATATTTTTTGAAATATACTATGGTAATGACGGAGAATTTATGTTATAATTGAATGTGACTTAATATTATACCTAAACATTTTAAAAAAGGGGGAGAGGGTATGGCAAGAAAAAAAGGCGGCGGCGAGGAAGAAGGCGGCGCGAATTGGATGGATACATACGGCGATATGGTTACGCTGATGCTTACTTTCTTTGTTCTGCTTTATGCGATGTCTACGATGGACGTGTCTAAGTGGCAGTATATAGCCAGTGCTTTCTCCAGAGGACCTTCTGAAGTTCAAGTTGTTACCGAAGCCAATCCCGAAAACGACCCGCAAGCAATCTTTACCGATGAGGTCGTAGATACAATCACGGACGGGGAAGTCATTGACTTTGACGACCTGTATATGTACCTGCAGGAGATTATACAAAGTAATAATCTTCAAGACAGCGTAAGCGTTGAAATGTCCCCCAGTTATATCTACGTCAGATTCAGAGACAGGATTATATTTGAGCCCGACAGTGCGACATTGCTTGATGAGGGAGAATTTATAATTGAGCTCATATCGGACGGGGTAAGGCAAATTGAGGATATGATTTTCGGCGTAAGGGTTTTCGGACATACCGCAAAGAGCCCGGGCTCAACGACAAACGAATGGGATTTGTCTTCCATGCGCGCAACCTCCGCTATCAATTTTATGATTGATTTGAGTGCGGCGGAGAGCTATAAATTTTCAAGCTCCGGCTTCGGCGGACACCGCCCGATTGCCAACAATGATTCGGAAGAGGGCAGGCGGCAGAACAGGCGCGTTGAAATCATATTTATCCGTAACGATATTGATTTTAACGACCCGCAGGTAATGAGAGACCTTTGGGAGCTCGAAAACGGACGGCTTGCTTCGCGGACCGACTCGGAAGGCAATGAGCTTGAAGACGACCAAACCGATATTGATTTTCACGCAGAACCCGCCCCGGAATTCGGCGGCTCAGACCCGGACAGGGTTTACGTTCCCAGACCGAATTAAATACTGACAATGAAATCGCACGCTGAATATTAAATATACCGCAAAGGACGGTCATGCTTATGGCTGACGTACTGTCGCAAGCCCAAATAGACGCTCTGCTGGGTAACTTCGCTTCCGAGGGTACAAAAGCTTTCGATGATATTGATGAAAAAGGAACAGAGCGCAAGGTCAAGAATTATGACTTTAAAATGCCTAAGAAATTTACCAAAGAGCAGCTGAAAATTTTGGACGGTATTTTTGAAAACTACTCGCGTATGCTCTCCTCCTACTTGATAGGGCTTATGAGGGTTTACTGCAAGGTAGAGGTTTTGCAGATTGAGGAACAGCTTTATTTCGAGTTTAACAACGCCCTGCCCGACTATGTTATGATGGCTACCATTGACATGGGGGTGGAGGACGATGATGTTTTGGAAACCAGCTGTATCATTCAGCTGTCAAACCCGATAGCCTACGCCACGATGGACAGACTTATGGGCGGAAGCGGGATGTATATCGATTCGAGCAGGGATTTTACGGAGATTGAATCGGGGCTTTTATCCAGCATTATAACGCGGATGGCGGAGCTTATGCGAGAACCTTGGAGTAATTACATAGGCATTAATCCGAAGGTAAGCGCGATTGAGACAAATTCGCGGGTTATGCAGTCGATTCCGCCGGACGAGGTTGTGGTTCTGATTGTCCTCGAGGTGGAGATAAAGGATGTAAAAAATACGCTCACAATCTGCGTACCCGCCATGAATCTTGAATCCATGATGTCGAAATTCAGCGGCAGGTGGTCCAGGACATTTACAAAGTATGACCCGCGTAAGGAAGAGGAACGTAAAAATTCTCTGCTTTCGGCAATTAAGGATTCCGAGCTTAAAATAGACGCGGTCCTTTGTGAAACAAAGCTTGATTTTTTCGATGTTCTCTCATTGCAGGTGAACGACGTTATTCCGCTTAATGTTCCTATTGACAGAAACATTTCGATTAAAATCGGAAACAACCTTTGGTTTGACGGAAAGCTGGGACTTCATAACAACCAAAAGGCTGTTAAAATAGATAACATATATAAAGAATTGAGGTAACCGGTACAATGAGCGATGAAAAAATTGTTATTGACGAATTCGGCATGATGGAGCAAGACGCGATTGGCGAAATAATGAACATAACAATGGGGTCTGCCGCTACAGCCGTTTCAAATATGCTTTATGCAAAGGTTTGGATTACCACGCCTACGGTGTCGATTATTAAGGCGAAAAGTCTTTCCTTTCCCGAGTTAGAGCCGTCGATTGTAGTCAGAATTAAATATACTAAAGGGATTTCGGGGCACAACGTACTTGTTTTAAAGCAAAACGATGTTCAGATGATTCTGAATCAGCTGATGGGGCTTCCTTTGGAGCTTTCGGATGATTTTCAATTTGATGAAATGAATATCTCCGCCGTCTGCGAGGTTATGAACCAGATGATGGGCGCGTCAGCCACTGCCCTTTCGGAAATATTGGATATGCCGGTTGATATTTCAACACCCGAGGCGATTGTCCAGGAAGACCCGAACGCGACGATAGACAGGCTTGCCGGTCTTGAAGTCGGAGACGATGAGTATGCTTGTACGGTAAAGTTTAACCTTACAATTGACGGGGTTATTCAATCTGAGTTTATGTCTGTCCTTACGTTAGATTTGGCTAAGGAGATGGCGGGCAAAATGATGTCCGGCTATGCCGCGGACGATGAGCCCGAGCCTGCTCCTGCTCCTCCTCCCCCGGCACCCGCTCCGGCGGCTCAGCCCATGCCGGCGGCGGCTCAACCGCAGCCGATGATGCCGCCTCCTGCCGCACCCTATCCGCAACCTATGCCCTACGACCCCAACATGGCGGCACCGCCCCCTATGTACCCGCAACCGTATCCCATGCCGCCGCAAGGAATGCCGATGCCGATGCAGATGCCGGTTCAGATGAATATGCAGCCCGTTCAGCTTCAAAGCTTCGGCGCGTATACGAATCCTTCGTTGAATCAAGGGCAGAACGATAATTTGCAGTTACTTATGAGTGTTCCTCTGAATGTTTCGGTTGAAATCGGTTCTACCACTAAAAAGGTTAAGGACATATTGGACTTCGCACAGGGGACAATCATTGAGCTTGAGCGTCAAGCGGGCGCGCCCGTTGATATAGTAGTCAATGGAAATCTTGTCGCGAAAGGCGATGTTGTGGTCATTGACGACAACTTTGCGGTGAGAATCACCGAAATAATCAAATCAAAATTTTTAGATAATTTAGGTAAGGAGTAAAACGAAATGAGTAAAAAGATTTTGTTGGTTGACGATGCCGCTTTCATGAGGATGATGATTAAGGACGCGCTGACCAAAAACGGCTACACGGACATAATCGAAGCCGCTGATGGTGAAATTGCGTGCAGTACCTATGCGGCGGAAAAACCGGACCTTGTGATTATGGACATCACTATGCCCAATAAAACGGGGATTGAAGCCCTCAGAGACATTAAAGCCTCCAATCCGGCGGCGAAAATTGTCATGTGTTCCGCTATGGGGCAGGAGTCGATGGTTGTCGAGGCGATTAAGCTGGGCGCATTGGATTTTATAGTTAAGCCGTTTAAGGCGGACAGAATCCTGCAGACTGTTCAAAAGGTTCTCGGCTGATGATTCGATGGACATTGCCGGTTCTGGTGTCATTTCAAGATTCGCTGATGATTTTTGTATCTCTTTTAGGGGTAATCGGTTTAATTTTCCTCACATACGCGGGAACAAAATGGCTTAACAAGAAGTTCCGCTTAGGAGGATTTTACGGAGAAGCCAAGGGGATTAAAATCGTTGAATGTGCCGGCATAGCTCAGGATAAGCAGCTCATGATTGTAAGAATCGGTAAAAAGCTTATGCTTTTGGGAGTTACCGCCGGTTCTGTTACTAAAATCTGCGATTTGGATGAAGACGACCTTGCGGGTTTGACTGAAACCGAATCGGCGGAGGATGGGTTTTTGAGCAGCTTTAAAAAGGTTTTCGCCGAAAAGAACAAGGCTTTTGGCAATGCGCGGCAAGATACTTCGGCGGAAAAGGATGGTCGAGAGCACGAAAATGAGTTTTAATGTGTTTAACGCGGCGCGTTTAAGCGGCAAACTGCTTTTAACCGTATTGATTTTTATTACGGCGGCGGTTGTTTGCTTGACGCATCTGCCCGTGTCGGTTCATGGTATTGTTACCGAGATTCCCAATATTGAGCAGGATGTTCCGCAGACAACGCAAGCGCAGGAGCCGCCTGTTGACGGTATTCCTCCCCTGTTTGATGCGGAGCTTCCCTACGAATTGCCCGTTACGGACGGCGATATTGCCGGACAATCCTTGCTTGGGCAACTAGGTCTTACGGGAGGCACTACGCCCATTGACTTAATTATATTAATCACAATACTTTCGTTAGCACCTTCGATTCTCATAATGATGACCTGCTTTGCGCGGATTATCATATCGTTTTCTCTTTTGAGGAACGCTATGGGCGTACAGCAGACACCGCCCAATCAGGTTATGATAGGCTTGGCTTTGTTTCTTACCCTGTTTATCATGAGCCCTGTTATAGCGGAGATGAACGAGGTTGCCTATCAGCCGTACAGGGACGGCGTTTACACCTCAGCTGAAGCTGTGCAAGCTGCCTCTGTGCCGCTTAAAACGTGGATGCTCAAACAAACCAGTAACGACTCCTTGTATTTTTTCGTAGGACTTTCGGGCGAGGAGGTCACTGCTTTAACGGAGGAGGAAATCGTTGAGCAGGTCAGCTTTGTCACTGTTGTTCCGGCTTTTTTGCTTAGTGAAATCAAAACAGGGTTTGAAATCGGCTTTTTGCTTTACCTGCCCTTTTTGGTAATAGACATTATCGTTGCGACCATATTGATGTCAATGGGTATGATTATGCTTCCCCCCACTATGATTTCCGTTCCTTTTAAAATCATGATGTTTGTGTTGGCGGACGGCTGGGCGTTACTCATGGGCTCTTTGGTTACAGGCTTTAATGTATAGGGGGTTCGGTTGATATGACTGCCGATTTAGTCATACAGGTTTTCAGAGAGGTTTTAATGCTTTCAATCAAGCTTGCCGGTCCGTTGCTTATCATCAGTATGATTGTTGGTCTTTTTATAGCCGTTTTCCAAGCGGCAACGCAAATCAACGAGCAAACGCTGACTTTCGTTCCGAAGGCTTTAACCATAACGGTTCTGCTGTTGCTCTTAGCACCGAATATGATTGCATCCCTTACGGGCTTTTTGGAAAATATATTTACGATTATAACGCGTATAAGTCAGCACACGACTGCTTTTTAGGAACTGTCGGCGGAGGTTTTTTCTTTGGATTTTTTTGACGTCCTTTTCGGCGGTTTTGAAACGAACCTTTTGATTTTTGCAAGAGCGATTGGCATGATTGCCTTTAACCCTATATTGTCAAGAAAAAATATCCCACTCAGGGCAAAGGTCGGCGTAGCGTTTTTTGTTGCGATTGCTGTAGTCATGGCAATGAGACCTGCTCCGATTGATACGGGAGAAATCCCGGGCGTTTATCTGATGATGGTTGTAAAGGAAGGCTTTGTCGGGCTAACCTTGGGGTTTATAACCGACATGTTCTTATACTCCGTTCAAGTGGGCGGGGAGCTTATGGATATGCAGTCGGGGCTTGGAATGGCTAAGGTTTTCGACCCGATTACAAATTCGCAGTCATCGGTAATGGGTTCGCTTGTAGGAATAATGATATACCTGTACTTTTTTGTTATTAACGCACATCTGTCTATTATCGGGATATTTGCGGCTTCATACAGTGTTGTCCCGCTTGGGGATTGGGTGGTTAATCTGGAATCGGGGATTGCAATTGCGTCTTATTTTTCCTTGGTTTTAGGGCTGGTTATAAAGCTGGCTATGCCGGTGGTGGTTGCCGCCTTAATTGTTCAGTTTTGCATTGGGCTTATTATGAAATCTGTTCCGGGGATTCCCATTATGATGCTTAATATTCAAATTAAGGTTATATTCGGATTTTGGGTGCTTTTTACAATCGCTTCCCCCATGGCAGACTTTATTGACAGATATATGAGAATATGGATTGAAACGCTGGAAGAGGCGATTCATTACATCGCTGTATAGCGGATTTCGGCGAAAGTTCGGTCGCTTTAATGCGGCGGATTGGAGGATGTCATGGCTGACGGAGGCGGTCAGGAAAAAACCGAGAAAGCGACCAGTCATAAACGGCAGGAGCAACGTAAAAAAGGTAACGTCATGCAAAGCAAGGACGTTGTAACGGCGGCTTTTATCCTTGTCGTGTTTAATGTACTTAGAATGACCATAAGGCTGATTTATCATTCCGCTCAAAAATCTATGACCTATTGGATTGGCATTTCGGGCGGCGGGATGGAGGGGAACGGCACGGTTATTGACGGTGTACCCGTCCATATAAAGGTAATTTTTGAAATCATTAAAACTGTTCTGCTTGCTGCCGGACCAACCTTGATTGTAGCTGCTATTGTTTCAATTATCGCTTCGGGTACGCAGACAAAGTGGATACGAACCTTAGAAACCACCAAACCTAAGTTTTCAAAGCTTAACCCTTTGAAAGGTATGAAAAAATTTTTCTCTTTAAAATCTATTTTTGAAGTTATAAAAAATCTTATTAAGCTTGCTCTTATAGCCGCTATTATTTATAATGAAGTAAAAATAAGGTTTATAGATTTTGCCAAAACATTTGATTGGGAAATACTTACCTCGTTAACCTATATGGTTCAAGCAATCTATTGGGCGGCAATGAAAATCGGGCTTGCATTTATCTTTGTTGCGGCTCTGGATTATATGTATCAGAAATGGCAATGGGAAAAAGACATGAAGATGACAAAGCAAGAGGTCAAGGAAGAATTCAAGAACACGGAGGGCGACCCGAAGGTCAAGGGTAAGCGGCGTCAAATCCAGATGAGGATGGCAATGCAGAGGATGATGCAATCCGTCCCCGAGGCGGATGTTATTATAAGAAATCCTACGCATTTTGCGGTTGCCGTAAGATACGACCACGATAATGATAACGCCCCCTTTGTTTTAGCTAAAGGAAAAGACAACCTTGCTTTGAAAATTATAAAATTAGCGGAAGAAAATAACGTAACTTTGGTTGAAAATAAACCTCTTGCCAAAGCTCTTTATGAAACTGTTGAGGTTGATAAAGAAATTCCTGCGAATTTCTATCAAGCAGTCGCTGAGATTTTGGCGTTTGTATATGACTTAAAGAAAAAGGCTAGTGTATATTAGAGACTGATTAAACCCCGTATATTCCTGCGAAAGGTTGCTTAGTGTGAAAAAAATCTTAAACAACGTGGTAACGGTATTCGTTATAATGATTGTTTTCCTGCTTATTATACCGCTCCCTACGGTACTGCTTGACTTGCTGTTTGCTTTAAATATAATGATTTCTCTTATTATACTGCTGATTACAATGTATTCAAAGAGTGCTTTGGAGTTTTCCATCTTCCCGTCTGTGCTTTTGGTTACGACTATTTTTAGGCTTGGGTTGAATATGTCGTCAACCCGTCAGATTTTGTCAAACCAAGGTTATGCGGGCGAAATGGTAAAGGCTTTCGGCGCGTTTGTTATGCAGGGCAATGCGATTATAGGATTTATTATATTTATTCTTATAGCGATTGTTCAAGTTTTGGTCATTACCAAGGGTGCGGAGAGGATTGCCGAGGTAACGGCGCGCTTTACGTTGGATGCTATGCCGGGTAAGCAGATGGCTATTGACGCAGACTTGAACTCGGGAATGATAACCGAGGAAGAAGCTAAAATCAGAAGAAGCAATATACAGCGCGAAGCTGATTTCTTCGGCTCTATGGATGGTGCCGCCAAGTTTGTCAAGGGCGATGCAGTCTTTATGATTATAGCGGCTGTCGTAAATCTTATCGGCGGCATGGTCGTTGGTATGGCTATGGAAGGTATGGATTTTTGGACGGTTGTGAGCGTATACAGCATAGCGACTGTGGGGGACGGTCTTTGCGCTCAGATTCCCGCCCTGCTCATCTCAACCGCTATGGGTATGATTGTAACCAGAGCGGCTTCGGACGGAACGCTTAACGCGGACATGAAGCAGCAATTCTCATCCCAGCCGCTGACGCTGATTATAGCGGGCGGGGTTATGATTATTATGATGCTGATTCCGGGGTTCCCCAAGATTCAGCTGTTTATTCTGGGCGTATCCATGATTGTGCTGGGTATTGTTCTTTTGAGAGGTCAAGCGCAGGTTGCTGCGGCTGATGGAGTAATGCCGGATTATCCGGCGGGTGCCGAAGAGGTTACAGAGCTTGAATATTATAAGGATATTGACAATGTATACAAGCTTCTTAACGTCGAGCAGATTGAGATGGAATTCGGCTACAGCTTAATACCCCTGGCGGATGAATCGGCGGGCGGAACGCTGATTGAGCGCGTTGTTATCTTCCGAAAGCAGTTTGCATCCGATATGGGTATCGTATTCCCCTCCGTCAGAATGAGGGACAACCAACATATTAACCCAAATCAATACGTTATAAAAATAAAAGGCGAGTCGGTGGCATCTGCCGAGATTCTTATGGACCACTACCTTGCGCTGGACAGCGGCGGTGTTATTAAGGAGATGGACGGTATAGATACCATCGAGCCTGCATTTAACATTCCCGCAAAATGGATTTCCGAGCAGGATAAGCTGCAAGCCGAAATTGCCGGCTACACACTGATTGACCCGACCTCCGTTATCGTTACGCACCTTTCCGAAACAATTAAAAACCACGCGCACGAGCTTATATCGCGGCAGGACGTGAAGGTTATGCTTGATAAGCTGAAAGAAATAAGTCCTACCGTTGTTGATGATATAGTACCCAACATTGTTTCCGCGGCTTACCTGCAAAAGGTTTTGGCTTTATTGCTGAAAGAGGGCGTTCCCGTCAGAGATTTGCAAACTATACTTGAAACCCTCGCCGATAATCAGCACACCATGAAAGATGTTGACATAACCGCCGAGTATGTCCGTCAAGCTCTGAAGCGTACCATAACGCGGCGTTTTCAAGACGGCGGTCAAATCAGGGTTCTTACCTTGGATACGGAAACAGAAAATGTTATCGTATCCTCCGTTAAAAAATCCGAGCAGGGCTCTTATCTTGCCCTTGACCCCCAGACCATTCAGCAGCTGATTTCCGCTCTGAGCGACCAAATAGACAGGGTTAAGGATATTATCCCCGTTCCCATTGTGTTAACATCGCCGATTGTCAGAATTTACTTTAAAAAGCTGATAGACCAGTTTATACCGAACATTACGGTTCTTTCATTCAGTGAAATAGACGGTTCAGTACAGATTCAAGCGGTTGGCAATATTAGTATTTAACCGATAAAGGACGGGCGCATATGAACGATATGACCTCCGAGCAAAAGGCGGAATTGCTTTTAAGCTATAAAAAGCACGGCGGTAAGGAACTGCGGAATGAAATTGTTATACATTATATGAATATAGTGAAATACGCCGCAATTTCAACCCGCAACATATATTTGAGCTACGCCGACAGGGAGGATATAGTAAACGAAGCGGTTATTGGCTTGATTCACTCAATAGAAAGCTTCGACCCCGAAAAAAACGTAAAATTTGAGACCTACGCCTCCGTCAAGGTGCGGGGCGCGATAATAGACTATATAAGGCGGCAGGATATTGTGCCGCGAAAAATACGCAAATTTGCCCGTGATTACGAAGCGGCATATTCCGCACTCTATGCGGAGCTTGACAGAGAGCCCGCGCCCTTTGAAATCGCCGAGCGGATGGAACTGAAAACGGAAAAGCTTGAGGAACTCTCGGCATCCGCCGCCGCCGCTCATACACTTTCGCTGGAGGAGCTTATGCTCAACCCCGCGTTTGACTTGCCGGAGGAAGGCTCCGAGGAAGGTTTATGGTCCGCGGAGGAGCGGATACATTGCAAGGAAAAAATCAATCAGCTTGCAAAGGCGATTGAAAGCTTAACAGAGCGGCAACGCTTGATAGTTACGCTGTACTACTACGAAAAGCTCAAATTTTCAGACATAGGAAAGGTCTTGGAATTATCGGAATCAAGAATCTGCCAAATCCATTCCGAATCGGTGGTAAGGATGAAAAAATTTATGGCGGACTATATAAATTAACAGTTAAAAATTATTATTTTTAAGGAGTATGTTATGCTTAGAGGATTTTATACGGCGGCTAACGCGATTGTACATGAACAAAGGATTATTAATGTTAAGACGAATAATCTTTCCAATGTAGGGACTGCCGGATTTAAGTCGGACACCGCAATCCCCACGACATTTGCCGAGAAAATGCTTCTGATACAAAACCGCTCTGACACCGGCGTTATACGCTACAGAACCTTGCAGGAAACCTTTACCAATTTGGAGCAGGGGACTTGGGAGGAAACAGGCTCGCGGCTTGATATGGCGTTGAGGGGGAGCGTTTTTTTCAATATTGCCCGCGCCTCCGACGGAGAGGTTCTTTTGACCCGAAACGGGCAGTTCAATATTGACGCGGAGGGGTATCTGGCTTTGGGCTCTTCGGGCAGGGTATTGGATGCTGCGGGCAATGAAATCATGCTGGGCACGGCGGATTTCACCGTTTCCGAGGAGGGCGTAATAACCGTTTCCGATGGCAGGGAGATTGCGCTGGGACTTACTTATGTTGATGAATATGATGATGTTTATAAAGTGGCTGACAGCCTTATGCGCCCTATGAACGGCGAGGTTATGGGCAATATTCCGCCGGACTACGAGTACGTTGTCATGCAGGGCGCGTATGAACGCTCAAATGTCAATGTAGCGCGGGAAATGACGGAGGTTATGAGCGCGCAGAGCGTAATCAGCGCAAGTGCGAACGCGCTCAAAGTAGCGAACGCCCTTAACCAGACGGCGGCGAATGAATTGATGAAGATTAATTAACTTTCGCGCATAGTTTTATACTATAACTGAGCAAAAAAACTTAGGAGATGACCCTGCTATGAAATCAAGAAAAACGCTTGCTCTGCTTCTGATTATGACGATGCTGTCCGTTTCAACGCTTTTTGCCTGCTCTTCGGACAGGGGGGCGGCGCAGAATCATGCGGCTTCGGACTACGTTGCGGCGGAGGAAATTTCAGATACAATTCCCGATTTAACAGAACAAGAGGGAACACCCGAGCCAAGAATCACCCGCGAAGATTTTCAAGGCTTCAAGCTGACAATACTCCACACAAACGACCTGCACGGAAGACTGGAGAATGTGGCGCAATATTATACGATAATAGAACAGGTTCGCCAAGACGAGCCGAACGTGTTATTGCTTGACGGCGGCGATTTGTACAGACGCGGTCCGTATGAGCATTTAAACGGCGCGGTTGAAGTTGAAATTATGAACGCAATGGGATATGAGGCAGTTGCTTTCGGTAATAACGAGTTTCCTTTTAATGATGAGGAGCTATATGATTTGTCGGAGCATACGATTTTGAAAAATGCCGAGTTTCCCGTGCTTTTAGGCAACGTGACCTTGGACGGCGAGTATATTGAAGGCACCGAGCCGTATATTATACTTGAATATGACATTAACGGCGAGCCTGTGAAAATAGCCGTAATCGGCGTGACATCAATGAAGCCCTTGGACAGAGATTTTGACATAACGAAACGGGTTGTTTTTTCCGAGCCGGATAAAGCACTTGATGCACTGACCGAGAAAACCAAACCGCTTTCCGATATTCAAATCGCTTTGTCCCACGCGGGGTTAGATACGGACTTGCTGATGAGAGGTGTCAGCGCAATTGTCGGGGCGGATACGCATACAAAATTAGAATCTCCGATGGTGATAACTGACGGCGACAGGTTGATTCCGGTTGTGCAAGCCGGCGGCGAGCTGGATAATTACTTAGGGCGGTTGGAGCTTTATTTCGAGCAGGCGGACGGGGAATGGGTTTTAGTTGATTTCGATGGGTATTTATACTCTTTGGAGGGCGTTGAAGCGAATCCCGAAATTTTAGCTATACTTGAAAAATACGCCGATGAGTATCATGACCCGGCGGATATAGAATATTCTATAATGAATACCTATGAGGATGCGGCGTAGATAAAATGATGATGAAGCTTATATAAAAAAAACTGCTCTTAAACAGGGGCAGGGAGGAGATAATTATGGCAAACGCAGGGTTTCATGCGGCGGCTTCGGGGGTTATGGGCTATCAATCGGCTCTGGACATTACCGCCAATAATATGGCTAACGTAAATACGAACGGGTTTAAGGCATCAAGGGCTTCTTTTCAAGATATTCTTTATCACAGGTGGACGCAAAACGAGCGCGTTGACAGAGGGCACGGCATGAGGATTGACAAAACAGACTTGATGTTTGAGCAATCCGCGATTCGCGAAACGGGGCTTATGCTTGATTTTGCCGCTTTAGACGAAGGCTTTTTTGCCGTGGAAAATAACGGGCGTATTTTGTACACTAAGGACGGCAGTTTCGGTTTAACCCGAGCCGATGATGATGGCGAGTGGGAGCTCTGCGACCAAAGCGGGGGCTTTGTCCTTGACTATAACGGCGACAGGATAACAGTGCCCTTTATCGGGGACTCATCGGAAATTGACGGAGTTGCGCTGCTTGACATGGTAGGCGTTTATTCCTTTGAAAACCCTTACGGGCTGAATCAAATCGGTAATAACTATTTTGAGCAGACCCCTTCAAGCGGCGAGGCGGCGGCTGACCCCGAATTGGCTAAAAGACAAGGATTTTTGGAATCCTCCTCTACAAGCATAGGAGGGGAAATGTCAAGAATGATTGAGCACCAGCGGGCATTTCAGCTTAACGCCGCTATGGTTAAAACCCACGGGGAAATAGGAGATGTCATAAATAATCTCAGAAATTAAGTTTTAATATAAAAAGTCCCTTTTAAAAAAGGGTGAGAGGATGGTAGTATTAATTATGCCGATTAACAATGTTGAGCAATTAGGAGACCTGCACTTTGATGTTCTGAGGGAAATTGGCAGTATCGGCTCGGGGAACGCCGCCAGCGCGCTTTCGGGGTTGCTTAACTGCGAAACCAGCATCGCCGTCCCCAAGGTTACACTTTTGGATTTTAATGAAAGCGTTAATTTTTTGGGAGGACCTGAAAATATCGTTATCGGAATGTTGGTTGACATTAAGGGCGATATTACCGCGATGATGCTGTATGTTTTACAGCGCGAATTTGCGGATAAGATGGCAAGTGCTGTTTTCGGCAGTAATATTTCCGATATTTTGAGCATGAATGAAATGGAAACATCTTTTATTTCGGAAATCGGAAACATTCTGGGGGCATCTTATATAAACGCGATAGCCCAGCTTACGGGGCTTGCAATTGATATATCCATACCGTATATGACAATTGATATGGCGGGTGCTATACTGAGTGTGCCTACGATTCATTTCGCGCAGGTAGGGGACAAGGTTTTGTTTATTGACGATTGCTTTTCAATAGGCGACGATGCAATCAAAAGCAATATGATACTTGTACCTGAGATGAAATCACTTGAAACCTTGTTTTCAAAACTCGGGGTCAATCATTAAATCAGCCTCGGAAAGGTGGACAAATATTATGCCAATAACCGTAGGTATTGCGGATTTAAAAGCGGGAAAAGCCCCCGATGTTATTGTTACATACGCTTTAGGCTCTTGCGTTGGAATTTGCTTATATGACGCATCGACTAAAGTGGGCGGACTTGCTCATATTATGCTCCCGTTAAGCACAGAAGCGGCGGCTTACACCGCCGATAATAAGTATAGGTACGCAGATACAGGTATAGCAGAGTTAATTACCCTTATGGAGCGCAAGGGTGCTTCCAAAACAAGAATGACCGCTAAAATAGCGGGCGGAGCGCAGATGTTCAGTTCAAACTCAGCTGTTTTCAATATCGGCGAACGTAACGTAATAGCCGTTCGGCAGATTTTAGCTAAAAACGGAATCCGCATTGCCGCCCAAGCAGTCGGCTCTAATTACGGGCGAACCGTATTTTTTCACACGGATAAGGGAACAATGGAGGTCCGGGCGGCAACGAAGCCTACTCAGATGATGTAGATGATGTATTGTCACTTTTTGCAAGCTCGGCGACTTGGATATAAATCGCGGCTATAACTTGATAAAGCTCGGGCGGGATTCCCTGCCCTACATTTAACATAGTAAGCATGGCGGCGGCGGAGTCATCCCGAAAAATCGGAACGCCGTTTTCATCCGCCAAGCTTATTATTTTTTCGGCTACCTTTCCGTGCCCGGACGCAACCACTATCGGCGTATAATCCTTTTGGGAATTATATTTAAGCGCGACCGCCGCAGTTTGAGCCTTGCGGGGCTTTTTGGATTCCTGCATTGAAATTCACCTTTCCAACATAAAATTGTCATGAGCAATGAGCAATTGTCAATTGCCCTAAACCTTTACGTTTAAGCCGCCTCGGCTGTTTCTTACCTTAGGGAATACCTGCGCTAAATCCCTGCGCTTAGTAAGCGCGCCGATTGCCGCATTGCTTATATTATAGCCGTTGCTTTCCGCTATAACGGGAAGCATTTCCTTTAACGGAGATAATCTTTTCTCTACACCGGGTGGACACAGCAAGAGCACGTTCATGCTGTTATCATGGGTAAAGACTTCAAGCTCGAAATAACCCGTGTTTTCAACATCAAAGCACAGGAACATATGACAGCAGCGGTTATATGTTCCGCCGTCCCTGCTTTCCGCATCGGGGTCTGCCCACAATTCTCCGAACGCCTTAAAGCCGCCGAGGTCTATAGGCAGAAGGAAGTGCAGAAGCGGCGTATAAACGCCGGGCGCGGAAATCAAGCCCCCCACCATCTCGCTCTTACTCATAGCGGAAAGGCTTTTCAGAGCGGGGTCGTCCATATTTTTAATCAGAAAGTCAAACATATTTTCAAGGGATGTCGGCGGTCTGTAGCTTATGCCTTCGCTTTTTGTCATTTCCCCTAAGATTTCATTCAGCTTTTGAGCCAGAATGATTTTATTTTCATTATCATCTATAGAATTTACGATTAAGCCGAGCCTTTCAATAAGCGAGTTTAAGTCCTTCGTATTGTCAAAGTTTCGCAGAAGAGTATTAAGCGCGCCGCCCATGCCCTGATTGATAAGAGGCGATAAGGCTTCCCTGATTGATTCAGAGCCCTTGGACGCGTCTACTTTACCCATAAGCCTTGACAGTTCCTCCGCGCTTATCGTCCCGGCTTGGTGGCGCACGGAGGCGGCAAGGCGGTCGGTAAGCAGGGTCATAGACATTTGGGCGGATACGGAGTCGCTTTGCTTTAAAGCCGCCAGCTTAACCTCGGAGGGTAAATCCGAATTTTCAACATAGTTTATAAACGCCGATTTCAGCTTAGCCGCCTGCTCCGCGCTGTCCGCCATATTCAGCAGGGCATGAAAGCTTTCCCCTAATGCGGTATCGCTTTTATTGAAGCGCGACATATTATATATGATTAACGGGATTAGGTTTTTGGTTTGGTCGTTTAATATCAAGCTTTTTTCGGTGTGGCTCAGCAAGGAGAGTATTGTATTTTTCAGTTCAAAGAAAGTTTCCTTGTTAAGGTCGTTTGCCGCCGCGTGAAGATTTTCCGACAGTTCTCTGCTTGAAGCGGCTTCATTGGCAAGGTATCGCAAGCCCATAGAAATCGATTGCAAGACATCATCCCGCGAATTCGCGCCGGAAGCCGCTTTCATAAAATCAAGAACAGCGTCTAGGAACGCTTCCTTGCCCAGTCCCTGCAGGTTTGCCCCGTTTTGAGCGTTATTTGAAAGCAAGCCGCTTAAAATGCCGCGAAGTTCATCCCATAGCTTACCGCTGAATATCGTAGCCTCCGACTCTTGGCGCAGAATGTCAGCCAAAAGCTCATCGGGCTTTAACAGCACCTCTCCGGCGAATTCAGCCGCTTTGTTCAGAAGCTCCGCGCCTGCACCCTCACGCAGGGTCTGCAACGCATCGCCGCCCGCCAAGGAGCGCAAAAGCAACGCCGCCATAGCAGGATTTTTTGACACCAAGGTTTCAAGGCGGGGAAGCCCCTGCTTGTCGCGCAGGTTTTCTTCAAGCATCTGCTCGGTGCGGTCGTGCGATTTTTGCACCTTCGTGGTGTCACCCATGTCTAAAATCTTATCGGAAAGTGCCGCTTGCTGTTCGGATTGATGTGCGCGCCCGGATAAATCAAAGGCAGGGCGAGGCTGCACGGGCGTGTTAATATGTATGAGTTCAGGCACAAAATACCCTCCTACTTTTAGGTATATATGTAAAATTAACAATTTTTTTAATTGTTTTGTTAATTTTTAACGAAAATAGGCTGAAATCTTTTTTGTCTATATTACTATTATATTTCATTTTGGGCTTGAAGTAAAGAGTTTTTTATAGTATAATTAAAAATATACATATTACACAATAGAAGCCCCTTAGATTTAGCGCGCTGTTTTAAAACAAATTTTAATATATTCACAGGCAAGCGTTTGAGGCGGGAGATTTTTCGCGCCAAGCGCAGGAAAGGAAGGTTTTTCTTTATGGCGGTTTTTGAAGCGGGAATGGAAGCAATGGTCGATATGTACATTTTCGAGACCACTTCCCTTTTAGAGCAGCTTGACCAAACTCTGATAAAAACGGAAAGTGATAAAAACTTCGGCGAGG
The DNA here is from genome assembly GCA_009777725.1 of Oscillospiraceae bacterium. Classification (GTDB taxonomy): domain Bacteria; phylum Bacillota; class Clostridia; order Oscillospirales; family Ruminococcaceae; genus UBA946. The sequence continues at coordinate 94,849 of WRLG01000005.1, forward strand.
AGGAGATAAACGAGATTTTTCGCGTAATGCACACGATTAAAGGCTCTTCCTCCATGATGGGTCTTGAAAATATGGCTAGAATAGCGCATATTATCGAGGATATGTTCTTTATTATAAGGGAGGACAAACCTGTCATAGGCTCGGTGGAATCGCTTTACGAGCTGATTTTTACAGCTTCCGACCTTATGAAATCCGAAATAGAGCTTGTTCAGGAGGAAGACCATGTATTGACGGACTTCTCTGACTGCTGTAATAAGATGAGCGCGTTTGCGGAAGCCTTGAAAAACGGAGGGACTGCTGCACCGGCGGCTGAAGCCTCTGCGTCCGCTGAAGCGCCCGCGCCCGCCGCGAAAGCGGGCGGTGATGGTGAAGATCACCTTACAACGGTTCGTATTCATTTTGAGGACGATTGTAAGATGGAAAACCTGCGCGCCTTGCTTGTCGTAAGCAAGATAACGGAGGATTGCTCTCATCTGGAGTATATCCCGTCGGATATTGAAAATAATTCGGACGCTTCAAAGGATATAATCGAAAACGGATTTTTTGTAAGATTCGCGCCTGCCAGCGATACTAACGCGGATAACGTGCTCAGCATCATCGCGGAAACGGCTAACGTAAAATCTTATGAAATCATAGATATGGCAGGCGAAAGCTTCAGCACGTCCGCCCCGAGCTCCGGCGATGCCGTAATGGTTAAAGTTACCTTTGACGATGACTGCAAGATGGAGAACCTGCGCGCCTTGCTTGTTGTAAACAATATCAAGGATTACTGCAAGGAGCTTTCTTTTGAGCCGAGCGACATAGAGAGCAATGCTAATTCGGCATCCGTGATTGTAGAAAACGGATTTTTAGTCCGTTTTACTTCTACGATGCCCGAGGAGGTTATAAAGATGATTGAAACGACTCCTAATGTTAAAGCATATCAATTTGTGGGCGAGTCGGTGGAAGCCGAGCTTGAAGCAGTTGTTCCTGTTGCGGCGGCTGTTCCTGCGGTAACTGTTTCAGCCGCTCCGGCTGTGAAGGAAGCACCCAAGCCTCAGCCTCCCGCAGTTAAAAGCGCAGAGCCTGCTTTACCGGCTGAATCAAGGTCACTCGACCAGCTTAACAATATGCTGAATACCAAGGGCGGCGCGAAGCAGTCGCTTATATCCGTTAATCTGAATAAGCTTGATACGCTTCAAGACCTTGTGGGAGAAATCGTGATTACCGAGGCTATGGTTACTTCAAACCCGGACTTAAAGGGTTTGCGTCTTGATAATTTCCAAAAGGCGGCGCGCCAGCTGAGGAAGCTTAACTCCGAGCTTCAAGATACGGTTATGTCCATAAGGATGGTTCCGCTTTCGGGCGCGTTTAATAAGATGACCCGCATTGTGCGCGATATGAAAGTAAAGCTCGGAAAGGACGTTGACCTTGTATTTGAGGGCGAGGATACCGAGGTTGACAAATCAATCATCGACCAATTGAACGACCCGCTTATGCACATGGTCAGAAACTGCATGGACCACGGTATTGAATCCTCCTCCGAGGAGCGCGTGCTGGCTGGAAAGAACCCGAAGGGTAAGCTGACGCTTTCGGCTTACAATGCTTCCGGCGAGGTTATCATCGTGGTCGCCGATGACGGCGGAGGCATTAACCCTCAAAAGGTGCTTGAAAAAGCCGAAAGAGCAGGGATTCTTAACAGACCGCCCGATGAATACACCGAAAAAGAAGTATTTAACATGATAATGCTCCCCGGCTTCTCTACCAACGAGGAGGTTACCGAATTTTCCGGCAGGGGCGTCGGAATGGACGTTGTAAGGAAAAATATTGAAAAAATCGGAGGTACGGTTTCGGTTGATTCAAGGCTTGGAGCGGGCTCGAGCTTTACCATAAAAATCCCGCTTTCGCTTTCAATTGTCGATGGCATGGAAGTTTCGGTCGGAGATTCGATTTTCACGATTCCCATTAATTCAATCAGAGAGTCGTTTAAGGTTAAGGCAAACCAGCTTGTTAAGGACACAAGCGGCAGAGAGATGATCATGATACGCGGAGAATGTTTCCCGCTCATCAGGCTCTATGAGCTATACGACCTTAACCCGAATACGCAGGACCTTTACGAGGGGATTGTCATCCTTGTGGAAGCGGAACGCCGTTGTGCCTGTATCTTCGCGGATGAGCTAATCGGCGAGCAGCAGGTTGTCGTAAAGCCGTTCTCTCCTCTTTTGAACAACTACAATATCAAGGCAAACGGCATGGCGGGCTGTTCAATATTAGGCGATGGCTCGATTACGATTATACTTGATGTTAACAATATTATAACAGACTTTTAAATGTTGTTAAAAAAACACATTTATTGAAAGGAAGGTTTTGGTTATTATGACCAATGAAACTTACGCTCTTGATACGATAGACAATTCCAAGCATCACTCAGACGGGATTGAAGTTCTTTTCTTCACCTTGGGCGATACGATTTACGGGATTGAGATTAAGTATATAAATGAAATCATAGGAATCGAGGATATTACCGTTGTTCCGAAAATTCCTCCCCATGTTAAGGGGGTTATCAATATCCGCGGAAAGGTTGTGCCGGTGATTAGTATACGGCGGCGGTTTTATATGGAAGAAATTCCGTATGACGACCGTACCTGTATTATAGTGATTGAGTTTAACGATGGGAATCAGGTGGGAATTATAGTAGACAGGGTTCAGGAGGTAGTTGTAGTCAAAAAAGAATACATCAGCAGAACCCCCGACTATAAAAATGTAAACACCAATCGCTACATCAAGAATATTATTGAAATAAACGAGGACATAAAGCTTCTTCTTGATTGCGACAAACTTATTCTGGACGATTAGTACTACTCCTTGCACTAAACATAAGGATTGAAAGGATATTATTATGCTGCAAAAGCTTACCGATGATGATTTTAATCGCCTTGTCGATTATATGAAAAAGAATTACGGCATTAATCTTGACAAAAAGCGCGTCTTGATTGAAGGCAGGCTTGCGAATACGCTTAATGCTAAGGGGTTTAAAACCTTTAAAGAGTTTATTGATTTTGCCTTTGCCGACAGGACGGGTAAAGAAACCATGCAGCTTGTCAACAAGCTCACAACGAATCACACCTATTTTATGAGAGAGCCGGAGCATTTTGAATATTTAAAATCAACGGTTCTGCCTTATTTTGAGCAGGCTAATAAAACCAATGAAATACGGATATGGTGCGCCGCCTCCTCTACGGGGCAAGAGCCGTATACGATTATGATGACAATTGACGATTATTTAGGGATGAAGTCGTCAATTTGGCGGGTTAAAATGCTTGCCACAGACCTTGATACCGATGTTCTTAACAAAGCAAAGACGGGTATTTATGAGCAGGACTCCTTAAAGGATGTCCCCAAGCACTGGCTGACAAAATATTTTAAGAAGATTGACGGCAATCGTTATCAGGTGATTGACAGAATCAGGAATCAAATTGAGTTTAGGCAATTTAACCTTATGAAGCCTATTCCGATGACCCAAACCTATGATTTAATCAGCTGCCGCAATGTAATGATATATTTTGAGCCGGAAACCAAGAACGCACTGGTGGAAAGATTTTACGATGTCACCAAGGAGGGCGGATATTTATATATCGGACACGCCGAAAGCGTGGGCAAGACAACGCGGTTCACCTACGTGAAACCCGCAGTATACCGCAAGGGAGCAAAATAGACGGTGAACAGTTAAAACAACTGTTCACTGTTCACTGTTAAATGTTAACTTATATGTAGGGGTGATGTTTATGACGAATAAAATTAAAACGCTTATTGTCGATGACTCGCTGGTTTTTAGAAATATGGCTGCCAGAAGCTTGGAAAACAATCCGAATATAGAGGTTGTCGGTACGGCGGTTGACGCCTTTGACGCGGGTGAGAAAATCACCGACTTAAACCCCGATGTGCTTATTTTAGATATTAACATGCCCAGAATGAGCGGCAAGCAATTTTTAACTCGGCTGATGGCTGAGTGTCCGATTGCGTGCGTTATGGTTACGTCCTCCGATGCTGACGAAAGAGAGCTCCTGAATTTGGGCGCGGCGGCTTTTATGAAAAAGCCCAATTCGTCGGAAGAGATGAGAATCTTCGGAAGCACGATTGCCGTTAAAATTATTGCCGCGGCTCAAAAGAGGGTGTCCCCTCTGAGGAGAGCGGTTAAAATAGCCCCTCCTGCCCCTTCGGCACCTCCTCCTTCGGCACAGGGGAATCGCTTCGGAAGGGTTAATCCGATTATGCCCTCCGCGCTTGAATTAAGCGGAGTTGGCGATAAGGGGAGAAACGGGTATATGGTCGCGTTGGGCGCGTCTACGGGGGGGACGGATGCGCTGGAATGTGTTCTCAGAGCATTTCCCAAGGATATGCCGCCAACGCTGGTTGTTCAGCATATGCCGCCTGTTTTCACAAAGATGTACGCGGAAAGGCTGGATAAATGCTGCCCTATGAGCATAAAGGAAGCAGAGGACGGCGACAGGCTTACAAACGGCGTTTGCCTTATAGGGGCGGGCGGTTATCATATGGAATTGAAAAAGGACGCAAGGGGATACTTTGTAAAATGCTATACGGGCGAAAAGGTGTCGGGTCATATCCCCTCGGTTGATGTTATGTTTGAGAGTGTTGCAAATACCGCAGGGAATAAAGCCGTTGGCGCGATTCTCACGGGGATGGGCGCGGACGGTGCCAGGGGCTTGCTTAAAATGCGGAACAAGGGCTCGTTTACCGTGGGGCAGAATCAAGAAACCTGCGTAGTTTACGGTATGCCGATGGAGGCGCATAAGCTTGGCGCGTGTAAGGAGCAGCATCCGCTTGAAAGCATCGGAGCGGTTCTTTGCAAGGCACTTTCGCAAGGCTGGAAATAAACAATAGACCTCCACGGGAATTAAGTTGCGGCGAATGAATAAGATTTTTTTCGCAGTGCAAGGCAAATTTCCGTAGTAATACTTGCGTATTGCAAGGAAATTTAACGCCGCAATGCGGAAAAAAGATTGTTTAGGCGTTGTGATTTAATTTCCGTGGAGGTCTAATAACACCGGCGAAAGTGTCGCCGGTGTTTAAGATTTATGTGGCGGCGTAATATTGTGAACGGATATATCTGTTAGGGGGGTTATTCTCTTGGACATCAAGGAGAAAATAGGCGGATTTTTTATTAAAGATAAAAAAGAAAAATTTGAGAATATAATCAAAACTGCCTTAAAACGCCACAATTTTTCAATTGCCGGCGTTAATAAGGAGGACGAATTTAAATATGAAATAACAAGCGGTACAGCAGTTTTTACCGTTAACGTAAGGGAATTGCGAAAGCTTTATAACCTTGCTCATACGGAGGAAGAGATTGAATCCCTAATTGTTGAAGCCGAGGAATTTTTTCTGACTGAGAGCAAGATGATTTCCTTTACAAATGCTCAGACGCTCCTGCGGCTGTTGATTATGCGCGATGATGAGGTAAAAAATGAGTTTGTCAGCGCGGATTTTATACAGGGGCTGAAAAAAGTAGTTGTATACACCTCCGATGATGTAAATTTAAATATACTTGATGAAGCATTTCTAAAAAAGTGGGGTGTTCCGAGGGAAGTGATACTTCCCGTTGCGGACAGAAATATGTGCCGGCTGCTTGAAAAGGCGGAAATCGTTGAATCAAGCATTAACGAAACAAGGGTGCTGGAGCTTAAGCTGCCGAGTAAGGAATTGTGCGTTTCCATGCTGATGTGCAGTGATTTAAGAAAAACCGTTTGCCAATATTTCGGCGAAAAATTTTTAGCGGTAGCACCTTCAAGGGAAAATCTCTTGATTCTGGAGGATGTTACCAAAGATATGCTGGAGGGCTTGGGCTCGGTGATTATCAATGAATACCGCAAAGCCGCGAATCCGCTCACGACAGGAGTTATGCTGTTTACCCAAAACGACATTGAGGCGATTGGATATTTTTCCGTAGCAAAAGCAAGCGAGGAAGGCGGGGTTGAAGATGCCTAAAAAAAGAAAGCCCGTGTATAACAAAAGAAAAAGCATTGTTTTGAGGATTATAATTTTAATCGTAGCGGCGGCATTGCTTTTGGGAATTTTAATTATGCCGCTGTCGCATCTGCTGTACGCCTTTGAGGGCGAGGAATTAACGGTTTCCGAATTTGAAACGGGCAGATTGGGCGAGGCTCTCTTAAAAGCCGCTGACGGAACGGATTTTAACAATATAGCCAAAGCGTCAATTTTAAGCGGAACTCTTTCGGAGGAGGATTATAACGCCCTGCTTGCTTTGCCCAATTTAACTCATTTAGAATTGAGAGGAACTCAAACGGAGCTTGGGATAATCCCGGAAAATGCACTGCCAAGCAGAAATCAGCTTACCTATATATCACTGCCGAAAAACACGGCGGTAATCGGCGCGAGGGCTTTTTTAAATAACAAAAGGCTTGAAAAGGTGGATATGCCTTTTTCGGTAAATCGTATAGAAGATTATGCCTTTGACGGCTGTATATCCTTGGGCAGTATACCGATTTCGGAAAATATCGTTTATATCGGTGCGGGAGCTTTCAGAGATTGCCAAAGCATTGTCAATTTTATTATCCCATCGGGCGTTACGGCAATTTATGACGACACTTTTAGCAAGTGCGGGTTTGAGGAGCTTCATATCGGAGCTAATATTGAAAGCATAGGCGAACGCGCCTTTGCGGATTGCAATAACCTTAGAGATATATACGCCTACAGCGTTACCCCCCCGGCACTGGGCAATGAAGCTTTTCGCAATGTTAACGCGGTAATACACGTTTACGAGGATTCGCTTAAGGACTATGAATCATGGGCGGGTAACAACATACGGGTAGCGGATAGTTTAGTCACGGCGTATAATTTAATGGCTATTATACCTAATGTAAACGAAGTTTATTACGCGGAAGCTGATTTGGAAAGCGTCACGGAAGCCGCAGAGACTGCCGAATACGACTTAGAGCAGGAAGCAAGCACCGCTCAAAATGCTGATGCGGAGGTAGTGTTACTATCCCAGCACCCCGCCTTATGCGGACCTAAAGGCGCGGGTTTCGGGACAATTGCTGTTGTAGCTGTTGTGTTTGCCGCTATAGGCGCGCTGGCATCGTATTTTATTGTTACCCGGAGCAGAAAAACGGCTGAAAGCCAAACTGATGGGCAAGCTTCTAAGGCGGAGTGGTAAGGAGAAACAATTATGAATGAGAAAATCAAGCTTTTAGCCGATAATATTGAAAAGGTAATTGTCGGCAAAAGGGGCGTTATACTGGAGCTTATTTCTGCTCTTTTGGTAGAGGGGCATGTTCTTGTGGAGGATGTGCCGGGGGTTGGGAAAACTCAGCTGGCGGCGGCTTTGTCAAGGTCGGTTAACGGCAGGTTTAACCGTATCCAGTTAACGCCGGACATCATGCCCTCCGATATAACGGGCTTTACTTTAATAAACAAAGAGAACGGCGCGCTTGAATACCGCAAGGGTGCGGCTTTTTGCAACTTTTTATTGGCGGACGAAATCAACCGCGCTTCACCTAAGGCTCAATCCGCGTTGCTTGAAGCAATGGAGGAGCGTCAAATCAGCATTGACGGCAAAACCTACCCTCTGCCCAAACCCTTTATGACGCTTGCCACCCAAAACCCCGTTGAAACCTATGGGACCTATCACCTACCCGAAGCCCAGATGGACAGATTTTCCATGAGGCTGACAATCGGATACCCCGATGATGACGCCGAGCTTGGCATATTAACGAGAAACGAACACGGCAACCCGATTGCAACGATTGAGCCTGCACTTTCAATCGATGATGTAACCGCGCTTCAAGAGCAGGTACGGGAGGTCAAGGCGGCTGAAAATGTAAGGCGTTACATCACCTCAATCGTCAGAGCTTCAAGGGATAACGAAAGCATCAGATTAGGGGTAAGCCCGCGCGGAAGCATAGCTCTTTTCAAAGCCGCAAAAGCCCGCGCCTTTATTGACGACAGGGATTTTATTACCCCCCAAGATGTTAAAAAATGCGCCGTAAGAACCTTATCCCACCGTATCATTCTGTCCCCCAAAGGAAAATCAGAATTTTTAACCCCCGAAAACGCGCTAAAAGACATTCTAAACAAAACTACAGTACCTAAGACAATTGACAATGAACAATGAATGTGTCTATTCAGTCGATCTTCTGCCGTCTTAACTCCCTCCGTCACCTGCGGGTGACACCTCCCTCAAAGAGGGAGGCAAGGAGTTTTTCGCCTCCCTCTTTGAGGGAGGTGCCGCCCGCAGGCGGCGGAGGGAGTGTTCGAGCGGCTGAGTAGATACCTGTTAATTGTAAAAAAGGGGGGTTTTTTTCTGAAAGCTTTGGTAAATTCCAGGGTTGTTGCTAATGTAACGCGGATTTTGGGGTATTTGTTTGCAATATTTATGGCTTACCTTTTTTCGCTTTATTTGAATGCGAGGATTGGTTGGATGTTTGTTGTGCTTTTTGCGGTATCGCCTGTTTTTTCGGTTTTGGTTACGGCTGTGCTGAAGCGCAGGGGCAGAATCACCCTATCGGCGGATAGCGATGCTACACTTATATATAAGAATGAAACGGTTGCTTTAAGAATTAAAGTGTTCAATAAAGGCTTTTTGCCCATTCCCGTTGTGATTCTGGGGCTCTTTACGCCCGTCTGCCTGAAGCGTGAGGACGCAGCAGATAAGGGACGTTTCGCCGTCAGCGTTTCGCCGCGCTCCGAGACGGCTTTTGAGGTTAGGTATAAGGCTAAGGTTTGGGGCAGTTGTGTTCTCGGCATCAATCATGCAAGGCTGCAGGATTTCATGCGGTTTTCCGGATTTACGCTTTATACGGAGCAGGGGGAGGCTCTTTACAGCCATACGGTGAAAATTATACCCGATATACCCGACATTCCTGCGGATTCTCCGATTATAAAAAGCACGTTTAACGCGGCTTGGTATAACGACAATGAGGATACCAAGGAGTCGCAAAGTTATATGCTTTCGGGGATACCCGGCTATACGCACCGCGAATACGAAGAGGGAGACCCCATCAAAAGAATTAACTGGAAGCTTTCGGCAGGGCGCGACAGCTACCTTATACGCTTAGATGATGAGAAAGAATCCATACAGCAAACCATCGCCTTGGATATGATGGGCTCGGCTGACCCTTATGTCAATGAGCGTGCCGTAGAGGGGGTTTTGGCGGTTGTCTTTTCCTTAATCCGGCTGGGGGTTGAATCTACGGTTTGGTATAAAAAGGGCGGGCTGTTTGTAAGCCATTCCATTGAATCGCAGGCAGATGTTTTGGCTTTGCAGACGGCTTTTGCGGAGTATAGCTTTATGCAGGACATCAGCGGCGGAGGGCGGCAGGAGCGCGTTCCCGCTGTGGAGCTTACAGAGGGGAAAAACAGCGGTAACCTTTTGCTTTTCACCCCCCTGCCCGACAGGGAGCTTGCCGCGCTTATAAGCGAAATGCGGAGCAAGGGAGCTTTCGTCACAACAATCTCCGCCGATTATGAATATAAAAGCGTGATAGATAACCTATGGAAGCTTTTTGAAGACTATACCGCAGTGAAGGTCAATTAAATAACTATAATTTAAATGACAATTGTCAATTGTCAATTGTTAATTGTTAATTGAAAAAGAGGGGGCTTTATGGGAGAGCGCGGAACTTTCACTCTTAAAGGTTTGAGTGATAAAATCTTCGGTATTTTGCTGACGGTTGTTTTAATGTCGGCGGGAATTTATGTATATATTAAAAGCTACGTTAATATCTACTCCGTTTCTGCGGCGGTATTGGCTGTGGTTATTTTTATATTTTTAAGCTTTGTCCAAAAAAAGAAAGGGCTTGGCGTTGTTATTTATATTGTCTCTTTAATCTTAATTTTTAATATGCTTAACTTTATTCTAAATATGTTGCCCGGAATCCGCGTAGTTAATATAATGAGCTTTGCCGAATGGTTTTTCTCAGCCGGAGAGGCGGTTGAAACCAATAGTTATTATATGGCGTTTTTTATATTGGGCTTTACTTTTTTTATCAGCTCGGCGATATATTACTTTACCGCTGTGGTTTACCGCCCGCTTTTAGTTGTGCTTATAAGCTTTATTCCCTGCATCCTTTTTGTAAGAACCATGACGGCATTTCCGTTGGGCTATCTTCTTATCATTGCTTCGCTTAATCTGTTTATCTATTTAAAGGGATGCCGTGATGAAATCGGGAAGGATGCGGTATCCGTAAATCAAAAAGCAGTCTTTATATGCTACACCGACTTTGCGGTTGCGGCGGTGCTTTTGGCGTTTATAATCCCTAAGCCTACGGAAACTCCCTACTATGAGCAGTTCGCGGAATTTACCTCTCGTTATTTCACAATCGGCAGAGCCTATGCGGGCGCGGAAGGCAGGTTTACTCGCTATTCGGGGAATGCGGACCAGCTTTTACAGGAAGAGGAGCGCACCTTATATATGGTCAGCGCGGAAGTTCCCGAAAGTTTTAAAATGCAAACCTTTTACTCCTTTGATGAGGAAAACTATCGCTGGGGTATTCTTGATGAAGCGGTTACGGGTGATGCCGATTGGGAGGACGAAAGAGCGCGGCTTAATATGGGAGACCTTCTGGAGGCTTACAAGCGCGCCTTTGAAATCTCACCCGACACAATCGGCGCGTATATTTCAGACGAGCTGCTTAGCTTGGGCGAGGTTAGGGAGCGGCGGCAGTTTTCGCAGGTCAGAGCTATGGATTACCGCTCGGAATATATTGTTGCACCCGTTCGCGTTATTGAAGTGAGTTTCCCCGAAAGCAGCCGCGTTTCAAGAGTATACCGCGCGGGCGGCGGCGAGCTTTTCCCGGATACAGAGCTTATGCACCCTTTTGAGGTGTACACGCTTGTCTATTATTCGGGTCGTTTTATCTATGAAAGCGGCTGGCTTGAAGCGGGCGGCTGTAATTACAGCTTTGAGGAATTCGGCAATATGCTGGCAGCGGTCGAAGCCGCGCTCAAAAGCGGCGGGGTGAACAGTCGGCTCAATACCGTTTCGGCTTTTTTAAAGGAGCATAACGAGGCGAAATTAAGCAGGGCGGAGAATTATCAGCCCGTTCCCGAAAGCTTGAAGGAACTTGCGCTGGAGATTACCGCGCCTTATGAATATGATTGGCAGAAGGCAGCGGCTTTGGAGGCGTTTTTTCATAAGGGGGACTTTACATATGACCTAACTTTCACATCGGAGCGGAACAATAACAGCGCGGAGTTTTTTACATTTGAAAGCAAGCGCGGAACTTGCTCCGATTTTGCCACGGCATTTTCGCTAATGGCAAGAGGCGCGGGGCTTACAGTCCGTTATGCCGAAGGGTATAATCTTACGAGGAGGGAGAATAGTGAAAGCTATATGATTACAACCGAAACCGCGCACGCCTATCCCGAGGTGTATATTCCGGGGGCGGGCTGGGTTACGTTTGAGCCGACCGTTGCCGACCTTACGGGCAGGGCAAACGGCGGGAATGTTAATATTGACGCTGTAACGGCGTTGGCAACCATTGTTTCAACCTTAATCGTAGGGCTGTTCATTATTACATTTTTCTTGCTGAAGCCGATTTTAACGGAGGCGGCTTTTAGATTTAAAATCCGCCTTGCTAAAGGCGGCAAGGCGGCTATCATGCTTCATGCGCGACATTCGGCGCAAATTTCAAAGCTTTTTTCAATTGATACAAAGCCCCTAACCGCAGAGCAAACCTTTCATCACGCTAAAGAACTTACAGGCGAGGCTTCAAGTCCGCTTTTATCCGCTTTTACAAAAGCTTGCTATGGTGACGAGGAAATCGGCGATAATGAAAAAGTTGCGGCTTTTGATTGTTATAAGGCTCAGTATAAGTTGCTTAAACAGCGGAGGAAGGGGAAATAGGTAGTTTACAGTTTGCAGTTTTGGGGTTCGTTTTGCGGATGATGTTGAATTTTTATTAATATTTAGTATCTATTCAGTCGCTCTGCTTGACTTTGCTCATAATGAACAATCTTTTGTAGGGGCGAACGCCTCGTTCGCCCGAAAGGACAGGCAAAAGAATAAATAACAGAGGTATTCGGGCGACCGTGGCGGTCGCCCCTACGAAAAATTTGCCACCTGTGCAATAGGTCAAAATTTTATTCTGTAGGGGATGGGCTTGCCCGTCCCGCACGCAAAAAACGCATTTTCGCTATTGGCGGGACAGGCGAGCCTGTCCCCTACAAATCTTATTGCACAGTTGGAAAATTTGTGCAATATTTCATTGACTGAATAGATACAATACTTAAACAGGGGTAAAGCAAAACTACCTTACCCCTGCGTTACTCCCCACTTAAGGCTGGGGTTCTCCTCTTTATAAATCCCCACTCAAGGCTGGGGTTCTCCTCTTTATAAATCCCCATTTAAGGCTGGGGTTCTCCTATATTTTAGCTCCTCTAATATTATACCATACATAGAAAAATAAGTCAATAGTCATATTGTATAAAATATATAAATTTTTAAAATCAGCAATGGGGTGGTTTTGTGATTGTTAATGAAATAATTAAATCGGCGGCGGAGCAGTTGGCGCGGGATTATGCTTGCGAGCCGGGGGATTTTTTTGCTCAGAGAAATAGGGTGTCAAAGGCAAGGCTTATTCCGGGCAGGCGGGAGCTTAGGGGGGAGGCGGATTTTTTTAAAATAGCCACGTTCGGCGGGGTTGCCGTGGCTTCCGTGTCGGCTGAGATGGTGCATTTTACCAAGGCTTTATTGGCGAAATATGATGTGAAAGAATCGGCGGAGCTTTTTAGCGCGGCACAGCTTTATCTTATTAATAAGGAACTTTCAAAATGGGGCAAAACAATCGGTGCGAACAGTATCTTCTATCTCCCTAAAACGCCCTGCCTATATCAGCCTAAGGGGGATTTTAATATAAGGGTCTACAATGAAGCTGAAATCAAAGCTGTGTTATATAAATATAAGGGCTTTAATCACGCGCTTTTGTACAGCAATAAGGCGCAGGGGCGGCGCGATGTTTCCGCTGTTTGCGCTTTTGAGGGCGGCAAGCTGGCGGGGATGGCGGGTGCTTCGAGCGATAGTGCCGAGTTTTGGCAAATCGGCATTGACGTTAAGCCCGAATACAGGGGCAGGGGGCTTGCCGCTGATTTGGTTTCTGTTTTGACGCGGGAGGTTTTTATGAGGGGGGCTATCCCGTATTACGGTACATGGGGCGGCAATATAGCCTCGCAAAAGGTCGCGTTAAAATGCGGGTATTATCCTGCTTGGAGCGAGGCGGTTGCGTTTAATGAGGGTTGAGGGACAGGCGGCGGAGGTAGTGTTCGGGCGACCGGGGCGGTCGCCCCTACGAAAGATTGTTTATTATGCACAAAATTAAGCAGGGCGAGTGTTATTTTTTCTTGAAAAAATAACACTTTATTTACAATTAAAACACCTCTGTTACCCCCCAAAGGCAGTTGACTTTTTGGGGGTGCGGTGCTATAATGACTTACTGGAGCTTTTAATTGACTTTAAATAAGGGGGAATTGCTATGATGACTAAATCATTTAAATTGCGAGCATTGTCCGCGGCGGTTGCGGTTGCCGTGTTATTTTCGGCGGCGGTTCAATATAAATTTACTACGGTATGGGCGGATGATGACGGCACTGACAACGGCATGGGTTCATCTTTTGAAGAAAACAGCGGCGGAACTGAGGGTAGCGGTGAGGAAATTAACGAAGAAAAAACTAACGGCGAGGAAAACAGCGGTGAAGAATTCGGCGAAACGCAGGATTCTTCAACGTCTATCACGTCTTTATCAAGTGAGTTTGGTATTTTAGATAACGACAATGAAATTATTTTGAACGAAGTACAAGACGGAGACAGCGGAAACGATTGGAGTGTATTAGGTGGAATTATTACTATTTCAAACCCTAGCGGTCTTAGGATTACAGGGACTACTGATAAGGGTATTAAAATTGACAGTGATGTTTATGGTGCTAGTATTATTTTAGATGATGCTATTATTAATTCTTCGGGAGTACCGGGAATTGAAATCAATGTGGTTGCAAGAAATTTTGAGCTTATTCTGGTTGGGGATTCTGTGGTTTCCTCTGATTCAGATGCGGGGATTCAAGTTAGTGGCGGGTTCGGATCCTACCTTGCAATAGAAGAAGAAGAAAGAGGAAGTCTGAGAGCGAGTGGCGGCGGAGGCGGAGCGGGAATTGGTGTTTTGGGGACAATAATTAGGATAAACGGAGGAACAGTCATAGCGAACGGTTCAGGAAGCGGTGCGGGAATAGGAGCATCCGGGAGTGGTTTGGTTGAAATAAACGGCGGTGACGTAACAGCGACAGGCGGCTTGGGCGGAGGTGCGGGAATCGGGCAGTTAAGTGCTACCGATGATGTGGTTGTTAGAATTACTGGTGGGATGGTAAAGGCAACGGGCGGTGGAGACGGTGCGGGAATTGAAAGTAAAAACTCAATCCAACTGTACCGCTGGAACAATAGCGACCCCTACCCCGCTGTATACACTTCCTCTTTAGTAGTGCATAGTGGGGAAGAGTTGGAAGGTAACCACAAAGGAATCTTAGAAGGAATCTTATTTATAGGAAACAAAGGAACGCTTTACGGTGAGTATAATGGGTATACAGTAGATGATTTAAACTGGTTGGACTTTAGTTTTCTCTCGCATACATATTCTTCATACATTTTGGAAATACCTATGAATTTACACTTGACAGTTGAAGCCGGAGAAACATTAGTAATTCCGAGCAATTTAACTGTAAGAAATTACGGAACTATTGATGTTTTAGGAATAATAGACAACCAAGGAAATATAGAAAACTACGGAGTTATTGACATCACACCACCGGGCGAAATTAAAGGCAAAGCGGTAGAAAGCGGCGGTTGGTACTATGCTATGGTAGCAGAGTTAGAAGAAACAGGTTATGGTGGAGAGTACGGAACACTAACTATACAAAATAACGTCGGCATGGAGGATTGGCGTGTTAACGGAAGACAAATGATGATTGATGCGGGCATGGCAGATGAAGTAGACCGTGTTATAATCGAAAGCGATGTAATAAATTCCACGGGAAATCCGTTTGCAGGAGGTTTCGATAACATTGCCAGAGTTACCTTTATGCACACTTCGCCACCATTCAGTAATAATTTTTCAGCATTTTTTAACGGTCTAAGCAATTTATGTGTTATACAAGCACCGAACGCAACGAATATAAACAACTGGAATTTTGACAACGTGAACGGCGTGACATTCCATAGCGTAAAATACAGCACTATAGGCGGCGGAAAAATTGACGAAGCAAGAATCACTTATATGGAGGTAGACGGCAACCAAGCCCCGAACGGTGCAATGGGTTTGCTCGGAACTAACAGCTTTATCAGAAGCGGGGACATAATGCGGTTTAGCGTTCACGCCCTGCCCGATGCAGGTTCGGTGGTTTTAGCTTGGAGAAACGGGGAGAAGGGGTTTAGTAACGCAACCCCCGGAGTATTCATAGAAAATGATTTTGACAACAACGGTAGTATGGAATACAAAGTTACTCGGATTAGCTTTGAATTCGGCGATGAATATGAAGATTTTAACGAAGACTTTGACCTGATAGTTGAATTTTCACTTGACCCAAATGTTACCGATACAATCGAAACAGGCGGCAACTCGGCTGTAATTCCAAATGCAGAAGCAGTTATTGATATTGACATCGGCACAGTGGTTATGACGGAGGAGGGCGCGGAAACAATCTATGCGGGTAACATATTCAGCTTGACCCTTAATATTGAAGATGAATCGGGTATATCAAACGTAAGCGACTTGCTCGACTTTTTAGGTGACGAAAATTTAGCGGCGGAATTTATAGAGGAAGTTCAAAACCATATTGAAGCAAACAAATTTAATTCAGAAGAAGCTGTAGCTTTGGGCTTTGATATTTCACTGCTTTTACACGTTGGTTATGACAGCAACAACCCTGACGGAGGGCATGACGTTAAAGTTATTGACATGGAAGGCGGCATGATTGCGGCGACTTTTGCGATTCCTCCCGAACTGGCGAACTGCGACCTAATGTTTTTCGGGGTTCATAAAAATGCCGCAGGCGAGACGGAACTGCTGAAATTTACCATAGGCGAAAATATGTTTATTAATAATGACGGCACGCTCACGCTTCATTTGAGCCAATTTTCCAATTACTTCCTTATGGGAACACCCAAGGCAAAGCCCGTAGGACCCGGACCTTTGGTGATTGACGGCGGCAACAACAGCAGAAGCAGAGGACCTTCAAGGACAGTTGTGACTAATACCGAAAGCCTTAACACACTCGACAACGAAAGCAATGAGCTTGAACAAGATGAGCAAGGAGACGAAACGGAGGAGACAGGGCTTACCGAGGAAAACAACCTAACCGTTGAAAGCCCCGTACCGCTCCCGCCACCACCACCGCCTACATCTTCAAACCATAACCTCCCCTCCGCACCAACGACTACAAGCGGCAACGGCGGAAACAGCGTTTCAACGGCGGGAAGCTCCGCTCCGTCACGCACGAGGCAAGCGGCGGATACAAGTGAAGAAAACCGCACCCCTGGCGGCGCATACACGGACGGGGGAGCAGACGGCGGCTTAGGCTTAGACGAACAAGGCAACCCCGACACCAACACTTCCGCCGACACTTCGGGCGATACCTATTACGCCGAAGCCAACTCGGAAGGCACGGGCTCAACCGAGGCGGCGGGTACGGCAGTTTCACCCGTAGCAGGCAGAGAGGGCACGAAGTCAGCGAACACGAATGTCCCCCTAGCTGTTGCGGCGGTCGCCGGAACAGCGGCAGTCGGCGGCGGCGCGGCGTTTGCTGTAAAGGGTTTGAGGGTGAAATTTAAATAAGGAGGAATTGATATGATGACTAAATCATTTAAATTGCGCGCATTGTCCGTGGCTGTCGCTGCCGCTGTGTTTTTTTCGGCGGCGGTTCAATATAAATTTACTACGGTATGGGCGGATGATGACGGCACAGATAACGGCACGGGTTCATCTTTTGAAGAAAACGGCGGCGGAACTGAGGGTAGCGGCGAGGAAATTAACGAAGAAAAAACTAACGGTGAGGAAAACAGCGGCGAAGAATTCGGCGAAACGCAGGATTCTTCAACGTCTATCACGTCTTTATCAAGTGAGTTTGTCCGATTAGATTCCGGCTATGTGATTGATTTGGACGAAATAGAAGATGACGATGAAGAACCGGGCTTTTGGCAGGAATCGGGCGGAGTTATCACTATTTCAGCCAACGACAGGTATACGATTACAGGGAGTGCAAACAAGAGAATTATAGTTAATACTAGTGCTGATATTACTTTAGATAATGCTACTATTAATTCCTCAAACGGAGCAGGTATTGAAATCGGTGCGGGTTCAACCGTTGCGCTTAAATTGGTCGGAACATCTGCGGTTTCATCTAGCTCATCAGCGGGAATTCAAGTTAACGGTACAAAGCTTACGATTAGCGGAGGCGGAAGTTTGACAGCGCGTGGCGGCGGAAGCGGCGCGGGAATCGCTGGCGGTTCTGGTAGCTCAACTATTGAAATAGTCGGCGGAACAATCACCGCGAACGGTTCGGGCGGCGGCGCAGGAATCGGAGCGTCGAATAACAGCGGTTCTACAAATGTTGTAATAAGCGGCGGTAACGTAACGGCAACAGGCGGCGGCGGCGGCGCAGGAATCGGTAACGGTAAAACCAGTAACGGTGCTGTAAATGTAACGATTACAGGCGGCAATGTTTCAGCAACCGGTTCGGGTAACGCTTCGGGAATCGGAAGAGGCGATGACATGGGAAACGGAAACCAAACTGCCGGTAGTAACCGTAGAATAGAAATTAGCGGAGGTACTGTTTTCGCAAGCGTTAACCAGCCCAGCAGTGGGGGCGGCTCATACCCGGCGATAGGCGGGGTGAGCTTTGCTGTTAACATTGCGGGCGGCAACGTAACAGCAAGGGGCAGAGGAAGTGCTGCTTCGGCGATACAAGGCAATGATGTTACTATTAACGGAGGTCTTGTTAATGCAAGTATCCAAGCTGTCAGCAATAATGCCAGTGCAATAGGAATCAGAAGCAACAATCCTATAGTAATGAACGGCAATGCTGTTATATACACAAACTCTATAAGCACGTTAAGCACTGCACCTGACCTCAAAGGAATCTTGTTTGAAGGAAGCAACGGAACGCTTTACGGTGGGGTTGAAATAGATGGTGAGTTGGGCTTTGGCTCTCCCACTAGTGCACGCACTTTAATAATACCTATGGGTCGTTGGTTGCAAATTCCCGATGGAGAGACTTTAGAGATTCCGAGCAACTTAACTGTAAAGAATTACGGAACAATCCATGTTGAGGGAACAATAAACAACTTGGGAACTATAGAAAACTACGGGGCTATTAACGGCAACATTATAGGCAACCCGGTAAAACAGGGCGGCTGGAACTATGTTTGGGACGATGAAAGCGGAAACGACATATACGGAATACTGACGATACAAAATAATGACGGCATGACGGATTGGATTAATATCGGAAGCGAAATGTTAGCCAATACCCGCATACAACAAGAAGATGGACTACTATACCATGTTACAATCGGAAGCGGTGTAACGAATTTAACAGGAACTCCGTTTGCGGATTTCGGCGAAATTACAAGAATTACCTTTATGCACAATTCACAGCCGCAAGCTGATTTTTCAGAGCTTTTTGACGGCTTAGACAATTTGTGCGTTATACAAGCCCCGAACGCAACCAATATAAACAGCTGGGATTTTAACGTAAACGGCATGACATTCCATAGCGTAAAATACAACGAGATAGGCAACGGAAAAATTGACTATGCCAGAATAACTTGGATAGAGGTGGACGGCGTAGCCGTTGAGGGTGCAGGTCCTTTTGTATCTAACAGCTTTATCAGAAGCGGCGGTGTAATGCGTTTTAGTATTTACTCTGTACCTGATAGTAATGCGGTAGTTTTGGGTTGGAGAAACAATGGGAAGGGAATGGTTGCTAAATCAAATACCGGGGTGCAGATAGAATTGGGTGACGGTACAGTAATAGAGGAAGGGGCTACCCGAGTTAGCTTTGAATTCGGCGATGAATTTGACGATTTTACCGAAGATTTTGACATAACGGTTGAATTTTCACTTGACCCAAATGTTACCGATACAATCGAAACAGGCGGCAGCTCGGCGGTAATGTCAAACACGCAAGCACTCGCTGATTTTGACATTAACTCAGCCATTATAACAGAGGACGGAGCGGGGACGATAGGGGTATGGAACAGATTCAGCTTGAACCTTACCATTGAAGATGAAGCGGGTATATCAAACACAGAGGAATTACTTGACTTTTTAGGGGACGAAAATTTAGCGGCGGAATTTATAGAGGAAGTTCAAGACCATATCGAAGCAAACAAATTTGATTCAGAAGAAACGGTAGCTTTGGGCTTCGATATTTCACTGCTCATATACGATGACGACCAAGGCGATGATGTAAAAATCATAGACATGGGAGACGGCATGATTGCGGCGACCTTTGCGCTCCCTCCCGAATTGGTGGGTAAAGACCTTATGTTTTTCGGGGTTCACCAAAATGCCAACGGCGAGACGGAACTGCTGAAATTTACCGCGGGTCAAAATATGCTGATTAACAATGACGGCACAATAACGGTTTATTTGAGCCAATTTTCAAACTTTTTCCTTATGGGAACACCTAAATCAAAGCCCGTAGGACCTGGACCGTTGGTGATTGACGGCAACAGCGGCGGCAACAACAGCAGAAGCAGAGGACCTTCAAGGACGGTTGTGACTAATACCGAAAGCCTCAACACACTCGACAACCAAAGCGATGAGCCGGAACAAGGCGAGCAAGGAGACGAAACGGAGGAAACAGGGCTTACCGAGGAAAACAACCTAACCGTTGAAAGCACCCCGCCCCCGCCGCCACCTCCACCCCCGCCCCCGCCTACATCTCCAAACCATAACCTCCCCTCCGCACCAACGACTACAAGCGGCAACGGCGGAAACAGCGTTTCAACCGCGGGAAGTTCCGCTCCGTCACGCACGAGGCAAGCGGCGGATACAAGTGAAGAAACCCGCACCCCCGGCGGCGCAGACACGGACGGCGGCGCAGACAACGGCTTAGACTTAGACGAACAAGGCAACCCCGACACCGACACTTCCGCCGATACTTCGGGCGATACCTATTACGCCGAAGCCAACTCGGAAGGCACGGGCTCGACCGAGGCGGCGGGTACGGCAGTTTCACCCGTAGCAGGCAGAGAGGGCACGAAGTCAGCGAACACGAATGTTCCCTTAGCTGTTGCGGCGGTCGCCGGAACAGCGGCAGTCGGCGGCGGCGCGGCGTTTGCTGTGAAGGGTTTGAGGGTGAAATTTAAATAATGATGAGCACCGCTTGTTTTTGGCAGGCGGTGTTTTTTTGCCCAAAGGCATTGACAGCCCTTAAATTATAAGCTATAATAAAATTACAACAACCGAAAGGAAGATAAACATGCCCCGAAACGCCGTAATATTAAAGCTGGACGTAATATTCAAAAAAGCCTTTACAGAGCATGATGAAATGCTGAGGGGCTTGCTTTGCGGTCTGTTACAGGTTGAGGCTGTTGAGAATATAAAAATTCGCAATTCCGAGATTGTCCCCGATGGGATAGACGGAAAATTTGTCCGAATGGATTTGAATTTGGAGGCGGACGGCAAGTTAATCAATGTTGAAATGCAGTACCGCGTTGATTCGGATTTTAAGGATAGGGCACTTTTCCATTGGTCGAAACTTTACGGCGGAGAGCTGAAAAGCGGCGAGGATTACAGGAAGCTAAAGCCGAGCATCTGCATAAATATCGTGAATTTTAACCTGTTTGACTGCTCCGACTATCATTCGTGCTTTAAGGTTATGGAAGAGGAGCGTCATGAGGTTTTGTCGGATAAGTGCGAAATTCACTTTTTTGAGCTTAAAAAAATCGGGAAAAGCATAAATAAGGATGACAAGGTTCGTCTTTGGTTGCAACTAATCAATGCAGAAACGGAGGAGGAGTTGGATATGTTAGAGCAAACGGGGGTACTTCCCATTCAGAATGCAGTGCGCGTGGTTCGTGATATGAGCGAGGACACGAGAATCCGCGAAGCTGCCCGTATCCGCGAAAAAGCCATGCACGATGAAGCTTCGGCGATGAATTCGGCTAGGCGGGAGGGGGTTGAGCAGGGGATTCGGCAGGGGATTCAACAGGGACTTCAGCAAGGGGTTCGGCAGGGGAGACAGCAAATGCTTGACAAGCTTAGGGAGTTGGGTATTTCCGAGGAAATAATTGGTAAAATCGAGGGACAAACATAGTATGGCAAGCGCGGAAAATTCACAGGTGGGTTGTTGTGAACAAATTGTGAAATGTTAATAAATTGAAAATTTTTATAAAAATATTGCCTTTTGGGGGTGGGTGTGATATAATAATAAGAGCTAAATATGTGTAATTATTGTAAGAATTACAATGAGGGGGAATGTGCTATGTTATTGATTAAGAAGATTAAAATAGGGAAACATCGTATATTATCGGTGGCGGTGGCGTTCGCGCTTTTGCTTTCGGTGACGGTTCAGTATTCTCCTTTTCTGTTCTTCGCCTATTCTTATGACGGCGGCGACGGGGGCGATTATTACGATGGCGGTGATGACGGCACAGATAACGACTTAGGCGGCGGCACGGGTTCGGAGGGGCTGACTACCGAGGAAGAGGTTAGTTTCGGGGCTTCTGATGATTCTTCCTCTACTACCAATCAAGTTGACCTAAGTTACCTAAGCACAGTCGGTTATGACATAACCGACTTAATAGGAGGCTGGAGCTTTAACAATACTTCCGGCGAGGTTACTATTTTAAATGGTGCTAATGTTATGATTACGGGTACGGCTTCTAATGCTCTGCGCGTTGTGGTGGCTTCGGGCGCAACGGCAAAAATTACTTTGAACAACGCAAAAATTACTCCGGCGGTAGGATCGGGTATTGAGCTTATGGGCGGTGCAAATGTTGCTATGAGCTTGGTTGGGGAATCAACTGTTTCTTCAAGCAGTCACTCGGGTATACAAATGAGACCCTACGCATCACCAACAACAAAGCTTGTAATTGACGGAAGCGACGGAGGCGGAAAGCTTATTGCGAATGGCGGAAGCGGCGGCGCAGGTATTGGGTGCTACAGCGGCGCATCGGGAATGGGTATTGATATTGAAATAAAAGGCGGGATTATTGAAGCGACAGGCGGCTCAGGCGGAGGCTCGGGAATCGGAAGTGCTTCCAACGGGGGCACGGGAATGGATATTAAAGTTTCCGGGGGCGTCGTAACCGCTAAAGGAAACGGTGCTAATAGCGCAGGAGTAGGCGGCGGTGTCGTTGGCGGGACGATTACTGTTACGGACGGTTATGTTAATGCCGGGCAGGTTGACAATAGTATTTCTTCCGGTCCCGGTCAAGGTATAGGAGGTCGTAGTGCGAGTCAAAAGGCTTTTGATATTAATATAAGCGGCGGCACGGTAGTGGCTGTCGGTAGCACTTTAGGCAGTGGGATATTGGGGAAAAATGTTAATATAAGCGGCGGTGCTGTTACTGCTCTGGGTGCTAGCGGAATTTCCTACGAAGAATTTATAATGGACGGCAATGTTGTTATATATGCCAAAAGTACCAGCTTTGATACGTCGACCCCGGGGGGTTCAAATGACGGGGAGATTAAAGGTATCATATTTAAGCAACTTTCTACATCGCTTTATCAAGGGGCGGTTTATGGTGATGTGACTTTGGAGGTGAGCGAATTAACAATAGAGTTACCCAACGGGGAGAGCGGAACTTTATATATACAATCCGACTCGTCATTAACCATTCCGAACAGAGCTACTTTAACCATTCCGAGCAATATCACGGTAACTAACAACGGAACGCTTACGGTTAACGGAACTTTGACCAATAACGGAGCAATTGATAATAGCTCAACAGGAATAATAAACGGAAACGGCGCAATAAACGGAAACGGTACAATAAAGGGTAATCCGCCCCAGAGTGGTGTAACTGTTGCAAATACCATTAGTATGGTTGAAAGTGATTTGAGCTTTGACGAAACAACAGGGACACTTCAAATCAATACAGTCGCCGGAATGACAGAATGGTGGAATACGGGCAAAGGGGGTTGGTTGGAGCTCTACCATAATTTAGGAATTGAGCATGTGAAAGAAGTGATATTGGGCAGTGGCGTAAGTGCTTTGCCGAACGGTACATTTGATGGGTGTATTGAGCTTGAAAGAATAACTTTTCTTCACACGACATTGCCAAGCGGCAATATGGCAGCCTTGGGAACGGGTATACCAAGCTTGGTATTAATCCACACGCCCAATATAGACCCGCTTGTCGCATCTTTTGGAAATGACTTTGTAAACATACGCTTTGAGCAAACACAGGGCGGCACATTGACGGCATATTGCACTTGGACAGGAGGCAGCACAATATCTATTGATTCTAACACTTTTGTAAGAAAAATTCATGAAGGTAAAGTAGGCTACGTAGGCTTTCCTGCAGAATTTGAGGCGGGTTTGCATTTTAAGGGCTTTAAAAATCATGATACCGTGTTAACGCATGATGGAAATGACGTATTTGTAGATGTATGGGCTGATTTGAATTCGGCAAGACTTGAAATTTTAATAGGAACACCTCAAAATATACCCGGATTTGTAAATAACAACTTTATCAAAATAACGGCTGAATTTTCGGACACCGCAAATATTCAAACAGAGATTGAAACCGAGGGTAATTCCGAAAAAATCACTAACCCGGATGCGAGCATTGAAATTGACCTCGGCACTTCCGTGACTACGGAGGGCGGGAATTCGGTTACGATTGATATGAGCAATATATTCAGCTTAGTCCTTAATATTGACGATGAGGACGGAATATCAACGGTAAACGAATTGATTGACTTTTTAGAGGGCACGACTTCGGCGACCGAGTTTGTGGACGATGTGAAAAAGCATATCGCGACAAACGGCTTCAGCTCAAACCAAACAGTTGTTTTGGGATTTGATATTTCCCTGCTGTTATCCGATGAGCAAGGCAACGGCATTAAAATCATAGACTTGGGCGACGGCATGGTTGCGGCTACGTTTGCTCTGCCTTCCGAATTGGCGGGTAAGGATATACTGTTCTTGGGCGTTCACAAAAACAGCGCGGGCGGGAATGAATTGCTGAAATTTACCACGGGTGTAAATTTGTTCACAAACAGTGACGGCACGATAACGCTCCATATGAGTAAATTTTCCAACTTCTTCCTCATGGGCGCACCAAAGGCAAGACCCGCCGCGCCCGGACCGATGGTGGTTGACGGCGGCAGCAGCAGAGGCAGAAGCGGCGCGTCCAGAACCGTTGTTGCGAACAGCCCTACGAGCACCGACTTAACCGAAACCGAAAACACCGAAACGGAAGAAATTGAAAATACAGACGGCACAGATGAGGAAAACGGGCTCACGGAAGAAAGCGGCTTAACTGTTGAAAATTCAACTACACCCCCGCCGCCACCTCCTCCGCCACCTCCTACGACTTCAAGCAATAACTTCCCCTCCGCACCGACTACAGGCAGGAATCAGCCATCCTCCGGCAACAGCAGTTCCTCCTCAGAGGGAAGCTCCGCTCCGTCAAGAACGCGGACAACAAGCTCCGATGAACCGTCAAGCCCTTCCACCGAAGAAGAAGTGACGGGCGGCTTAGATGAGCAGGGCGGTTCTGACATTCCCGAGGGCAATTCGGACGTTTACTACGCTGAGGGAATTGCGGAATCGACCGACACGGCAATTGCGGCAGTTGATACAAACGCAGTTTCACCCGCAGCAGGCACAGAGGGCACGAAGCCTACGAGCAATACAGTTCCCATAGCTGCCGCGGCGGCAGTCGGAACAGTAGCAGTCGGCGGCGGCGCGGCGTTTGCTGTAAGAGGGATAAGGATTAGGAAGCTGAAATAAATTTGATGTTATAGAACCGCTTGTTTTGGTGACAGGCGGTTTTTTTTATGCCCAAAGGCATTGACAACCCTTAAATTATAAGCTATAATAAAATTACAACAACCGAAAGGAAGATTTAACATGCCCCGAAACGCCGTAATATTAAAGCTGGACGTAATATTCAAAAAAGCCTTTACAGAGCATGATGAAATGCTGAGGGGTTTGCTTTGCGGTCTGTTACAGGTTGAGGCTGTTGAAAATATAAAAATTCGCAATTCCGAGATTGTCCCCGATGGGATAGACGGGAAATTTGTCCGAATGGATTTGAATTTGGAGGCGGACGGCAAGCTGATTAATGTTGAAATGCAGTACCGCGTTGATTCGGATTTTAAGGATAGGGCACTTTTCCATTGGTCGAAACTTTACGGCGGAGAGCTGAAAAGCGGCGAGGATTACAGGAAGCTAAAGCCGAGCATCTGCATAAATATCGTGAACTTTAACCTGTTTGACTGCTCCGACTATCATTCGTGCTTTAAGGTTATGGAAGAGGAACGTCATGAGGTTTTGTCGGATAAGTGCGAAATTCACTTTTTTGAGCTTAAAAAAATCGGGAAAAGCATAAACAAAGATGACAAGGTTCGTCTTTGGTTGCAACTAATCAATGCAGAAACGGAGGAGGAGTTGGATATGTTAGAGCAAACGGGGGTACTTCCCATTCAAAATGCAGTGCGCGTGGTTCGCGATATGAGCGAGGATACGAGAATCCGCGAAGCCGCCCGTATCCGCGAAAAAGCCATGCACGATGAAGCTTCGGCGATGAATTCAGCAAGGCGGGAGGGGGTTGAGCAGGGGATTCGGCAGGGGATTCAACAGGGACTTCAGCAGGGACTTCAGCAAGGGGTTCAGCAAGGGGTTCAGCAGGGGAGACAGCAAATGCTTGACAAGCTTAGGGAGTTGGGTATTTCCGAGGAAATAATTGGTAAAATTGAGGGGCAGGCATAGTGTGGCAGGCGTTGCGGAAAATTCACAGGGGCGTTGTTGTGGACATTTTGTGAATTATTAATAAATTGAAAATTTTGATAAAAACATTGCCTTTTTTATCCGGGTATGATATAATAATAGTATCTAAATACGTGTAATTATTGTAAGAATCAGAATGAGGGGGGAATGTGCTATGTTATTTATTAAGAAGATTAAATCTAAAAAACATCGTATATTATCGGTGGCGGTGGCGTCCGCACTTTTGTTTTCGGTTGCGGTTCAATTTTCTCCTTTTTTGTCTTTTGCTGACCCTTTTGACGAGGGCGGCGGTAGCTATGGGGAATGTGATTGCTACTATTATTACTACGATGACGAACACGACCCGGATTGCCCGGTCGGGTTGGGTTTAGGTGAATGGGGTGGCTTAGGTGATTTGGGCGACTTGGGTGAAGAAGATAGCATGTCCGCCTTTGGTGGGGTCGGGTTTGCGGCTACTTCGGCTTCTTTAACCGAAACACAAATAGACCTAAGTGAATTAAGCTCAAATGTCTCATTCGATAATTGGAGCTATAATTCAAGTACAGGCGTGGTGAATATTCACAAGGGCAGTGTTGTAATTACAGGAATTGCTCAAACAGGCACATATATTCAAGTTGCCGGGCTAGGCGAATCGGCAAACATTACTTTGAGAAATGCGACAATTAATGGGGGTAGCAACCCTGCAATTTCTATCAACGTATCTGCCTCAGCGACAATTGTGTCAGAAGGAGTAAACACGTTAACAAGCAGTCACGCTAACGGCGTAATAAATATAGCTGACGTGTCCTTTCTAACAATTGAAGGGTACGGAGCTTTGACTGTTAAGAATAACGGTAGCGGTCACGGCATAAGAAGCGGGGAAAGAATAACAATAAAAAGCGGCGAAGTTAATATAGAAGCCGGCTCGAGTGGTGTAGGGATTTTAGGCAATGACTTTCCGGGCACTGAAATAAGGATACAGGGCGGGACTGTTACCGCGCGGGGCAATGCTACAGCCGGTGGTGTCGGTATTACAGGTTATAATGTTAACATAACCGGCGGAGTGGTTACTGCTAAGGGTTCATCCTCAGACCTTTTGGGAATACAATGCCATTCATTTAGCATGAACGGAAATGCTGTTGTATATCTTTCCGGCAACGGAGATGGGCTGGGAGCAGGAAGCGGGTCGGGACCCAACTATGCCAGTGGAATTTTATTTAATAACAACCAAGGAACAGTTTACGGTGATGTGGCTTTAGGGCGAGTAACTGCGGACTATTTTGTGGACAATTTTAAGTTTGATGTTGTGAGCGGTGACGGTACTTTAACTATACTTGACGGTGCAACTTTAACAATACCTCTTGATTTAGAATTAGAGGTTCAGCAGGGGTTTGAAATTATAAACCGTGGAAATTTTATGGTTTTAGGGACAATTGACTTAAGCGGCACTATAACCAATCATTCGGAAAACATGATTGTTAATGGGACAATAATGGGAACGGGAGACTTGTTTAATCATGGGACTATTAACGGGAACGGTACAATATCTGATGACATTGATTATTTCGGCTTAGGAGAGAACAATTTGCCGGGGGCAGTTGACCCAACTTACAGTGATTGGAATTTTGACAATGGCGTTCTTACAATCAATGACCAAGACGCGATGGACAATTGGCAAGCAGAATGGAATGTCAAGTATGGTCCGATATTAACTGAACCATTAAAAAGTGATATAACAAGCGTTGTTGTTGCTGGTGATGTGGGCAACATACCGAATGATGCCTTTGCAGGTTGCACGAATATTGAAGAAATAACTTTTCTTCATGCAACGGAGCTTCAAGATGTACTCAGCAATATTACCGCCGTCACTTCCGGCTCGAACTTGCGATTTGCGTATGTGCCTAATTTGACTGACTTTAGCGATGTAAGCCCTGCTTTCTATGCTCATGGTTATGTTTACTTTGACTTTGATAACAGCAAAATAACCGCAACTGCTCATGGCAAAGAAGTCGCGCCTAAAACTTTTGTAAGAGCGATGGGCAGTTCTGCAATTGTATTTAAAGTGACTGACACGGAAGCTCTGACTTGGAAAAATAACGAAACTGTAATTCCGGCAGGCTCCGGCAGAGAAATGACATATGACCCGGATACAGAAACCGCAACGCTTGAAATTGATTTAAACACCGCAACAATCAGTGCGATACAAGGAACTTCACCCGCCCAAACACTTAACATCACTGTTGAAGTTGATTTGACGGGGACTGTGGTTACGGAAGATGTGACCACCGAAAACAACTCATCTATTACCACTACCGATGAAAGCATTGAAATTGAGCTTGGCTCTACCGTGACCTTGTCAAACGGGGAAACTGTTGTAATTGACGCGAGCAATATATACAGCTTGGTTCTTACGATTGACGATGAAAACGGCGTATCTACGACAAATGAGTTAATCGGCTTTTTAGAGGCAACGGAATCGGCGGAATTTATGGACGATTTGAAAAAGCATATCGCGACTGAAACAGAGGGGCGCAGTAATGACAAAGAAACCGTTGTTTTAGGGCTTGATATTTCCCTGCTCTTAACGGACGGTATTGATGACATAAAAATAATTGACCTGGGCGATGGCTTGGTCGCGGCTACGTTTGCTCTGCCTTCGGAATTGGCGGGCATGGATATACTGTTCTTGGGAATCCATAAAAACAGCGCGGGCGGTACTGAATTGCTGAAATTTACCACGGGTGTAAATATGTTTGAGAATGGTGACGGCACGATAACGCTCCATATGAGTAAATTCTCTAACTTCTTCCTCATGGGCTCGCCCAAGGCAAAACCCGCGCCCGGACCGATGATAATTGACGGTAGCAGCAATAACAGCGGCGGCAACAGCAGAGGCAGAGGCGGCACGGCTTCATCCAGAACCGTTATTGCGGATAGCCCTGCGAATACCCACCACGAAACCGAAAACACCGACACGGAAGAAATTGAGAATACAGACGGCTTTGAAGAGGAAAACGGGCTCACGGAAGAAAGCGGCTTAACTGTTGAAAATTCAACTACACCCCCGCCTCCTCCGCCGCCGCCACCTCCTACATCTTCAAGCGACAACTTTCCCACCGCGCCGACTATAGGCGGGAATCTACCCTCAGCCAGCAACAGCAGTTCTTCATCAGAGGGAAGCTCCGCTCCGTCAAGAACGCGGACAACAAGCTCCAATGAAACTTCAAGCTCTTCTTCCAATGAAGAAGCGGGCGGATTAGATGAGCAGGAGCAGAGTAGCACTGACATTTCCGAGGACGATTCGGACGATGTTTACTACGCCGAGGGGATTGCGGATGTTCCCAACCCAATCGCCGCGGCAAGCGCGCACGCAGTTTCACCCGTAGCGGGCAGAGAAGGCACGAGGTCGATGAATACTACCATTCCCATGGCTGCCGCGGCGGCGGTCGGAGTAGTAGCAGTCGGCGGCGGCACGGCGTTTGTTATACGGGGGATAAAGGTTAAAAAACTGAAATAAAATTTAATTTTATAGAAACCGCTTGTCTTAAACGACAGGCGGTTTTTTTTATATGCTCCAAATTTTCACTTGCCTGTTAAGCTCAAAGCATTATTTTTTAGTGCATATGCAACGAATTTGTTGAGGCGGCTTGCTCAAATCTCGTACATATAGTAGATTTTATTTTCAATATTACAAAAACCATTGACTTTATAAGGTAGGAGAGCTATAATAATAACATAAAAGTGAGTGAAATTATTGTAATATTAATTAGGGGGAATTGGTAATGTTGGTGGTTAAGATGAGGGCGAAAAAGTATCGGGTATTATCGGCGGCGGTGGCTATGGCAGTTTTGGTGTCCTCCGCTGTTCAGTATTTGTCTTTTTCGGCTTGGGCAGAGCCGTTAGACGATGAGCAGTCAAGTAAGGGTGGCGAATATTGTGATAATTATGGTGAATATTACAACGAGTATAACAATGAATATGACGAGGAAGCAAACCAACAAAAGACGGAAACCAACGAAGGCGAAGAAGAGGACGAGGATTTAGAAGAGGGAGAATTTATACATAGCTTGTATCCGGCAAGGGAAATCTACCTGCATAGCTTAAAGGACGGCATGGGCGTGCAGGACATTTGGGAGTTTGACGGAGCGGACGTATACATTTATAAGGACGGCGGCTTTCGGATTAGCGGGCAGAGCTCTTTAGAATCGGGTGTGGGCATTATAATCCCCGATGGTTTGCAGGGTGTGAACATTACACTGGACAATGCCGACATCAAGGCGAGCGGCAGACCGGGGATAGAAATCGGCAATAATTCAAGCGTTACCCTTAATTTAGTCGGCGAATCAAAGGTTTCCTCCGATGCGACTTCGGCGGTTAGGCTCAACTACGAGACCTCCGAGCTTGTAATCGAGGGCGGCGGGAAGTTGAGCGTTCAAGGCGGCAAGGGCGGCGCGGGCATCGGCGGCAGGGGTAAGGCAGAGATAAGCGGCGGCGAGATTTGCGCCAAAGGCGGCGCGCAAGGCGAGGGAATCGGCGGGAGCGCGGTGGTAATCATAAGCGGCGGCGAGGTTCACGCCGAGAGCGGCGGAAACAGCCCGGGGATTGGCGGCTTCAAGGGAGATTTCGAGATGCGAAGCGGTCACGGTAACGGCAACGGCGTTGCGTTCACGATAGGTTTGCGGGTAGACAGCATGGAGGGCGTTATAAACGGCATACTGTTCAACGGTGCTAACGGCAGGGTTTACGGAGATGTAACGCTTGAAAAGGATTTGGTGATACCGAGCGGTTTTGTTTTAGAAGTCCCCACGGCGGCGAGCCTGCATATTCCCGCGGAAATCACGCTTAGCAATTACGGCACGATTAAAGGCGGGAATATCACGGGAACAGTCACCAATTTGGACGGCGGCAGGATTTTGGGCGGCGGCGCGGTATTTTCGCAAGGCGGCGCGGCTCTCACAATCAAGGGGCAGGACGGCGTTGCCGATTGGATGGCGGTTAGGCAGGACGCAGAGCTTGATTTAATCAAAAGCATTTCGGTTACAGGCGATGTAACGAGCATACCGAGCGGCGCGTTTATCGGTTGCGCCAATCTTGAAGAGGTTGCTTTTCACATGGAAACTCCGCCCGAGTTCGGTAGCATATTTGACAAAAGCAACCCGGTGCTGACATTCATAGACCACCCCAAAACACCCGAATGGATTGCGGCGGCAAATACTTTAGGATTTTACTATGTTGAATACAGCATAATCCGTGAAAAGGACAGCGCGGACAATCAAGGCGGCAAGCCCGCAGACGCAGCAATCGGCGGCATTGAGCTTGAAGGGTTGCAGGCTTGGACGCTTGGGGGAAAGGTTCTTAACTCGGGCAGGTCGGTAATCGGCATAACGGCGGACGGCAGTGAGAGCATTATAACACTTCGGGCAACGCCGGAGGAAAACGAATTTGTAAAAAGATGGAGAGTTAACGGCAAGAAGTCAACAAAAAAAGGCGCGAAGGGCGAGGTTGTATTCAACGATTTTGAGGTCGGCTTAGGTAACGGAAATGTCAGCATAACCGCCATGCTTGCCGAATACAGCAACCCCACAATCATAATCCCAAATGAGGAAATTGACGGAACGAGGGATTCGCGGATTCTTGATACCACAGTAGGAATTGACCACGGCAGTAAGCTGATTGACAGCGCGGGGAACGGAATCGAAGTCGGAGCGGGGAATGTGAACGACTTACGGTTAGATATATGCGATAACGGCGTCAGCACGCTGGACGGGGTAATTGATTCCTTGGGCGGGGGCACGGTTTGCGGCGCGGTTGAGCAGTATTTCACAGATAAGAATCTCAACAAAAAATCTATTGCAATGGGCTTTGATATTAACCTATCCTTGGACGGTGTTGAAATTGTAGAAATTGAGGACGGATTTATAGCAGAGACCTTTGCACTCCCGGATGGAATTGACCCAAGCGAGGGAATTCAGTTTATAGGAATTCACACAAACAGTGACGGAAGCCAAGAGCTTATGGTTATCAGCAATATTCAATATAACGGCGACGGCACGGCTACGGTTTACATTTCTAAATTTTCAAGCTTTTTCTTAATAGGTGCGCCTCGGTCTATTGCTAAGCCCGTAGCTCCGTTGTTTATTGACGGCATTGGGGATGGGAGCAAGCACAGGAATTCAAGGATACATTCTGCTGAGCCTGTCGGTGATAACGCGGGCGCGTATGAAGGTGCAGAAGCAGGTGTTTCACGCACAGTTGAAACGGAAACGGAGGCTGAACCCCGCGATGAAAGCGGGCATAATGATGACAGCCACCCTGCCCCGCCTCCGCCCCCGCCCATGACTTCAAGGAATAGCCCTTCCGCGCCGTCCGCAGGCGGTAATTTTCCTGTTAGTATGAGTGATACGGCTTCGGTAAGCGCGGCTCCTTCGCGCACGCGGCATGTTGAGTTTAATCAAGAAAGCCGCCAAGACGATTCGGAAGCGGGCGGCGGCAATATCCTCACAGATTATTCGGACACATCGGTAAGCGCGGATGTTGTTTATTATGCAGGAGGCTATGAGGAGGCACCCGTCTCATATTTTACAAACGGTGCTACCGCCGTTTCGCCGAGAGCGGGAAGAAGCGGCACCCGGTCGCTTAACACAACTGCTCCTTTGGTTGTTGCAACAATTGCAGGAATAGCCGCTTTAGCGGGAGGTACTGTGTTTACCGTAAAAGGTATGAGGGTTAAAAGGGCTAAGTAATATTTACCACAGTGTACAGCTTGCAATTATTGTGAGTTGTACACTGTTTGAATATAGAAGCTCTTCCGCTTATGTTTAATGTAAGCAGGGGATTGCATATCAAAAAGTGAATCAATATCAACAATAAGTGAGGAGTAAAAAACATGAAAAACAAGTTAATCAGCATTGTTACGGCTTTGGCAATTTCTTTTTCGTTAGTTCCGTTTTCGGCGTTTGCTGAAAATCAACAAAAAAACCTCCCCGCCCCCGCTATATCAGTAAGAGCAACAGGCGAAACCCAAATAACCGTTCAGTGGAAAGCAGTTGAGGGAGCGCAGAGCTATACTGTTTATGTCAAAAACCCCCAAACAGGAAAATTCAGAGAGGTGAGGGAAACTGATAAATTAGGGGTAAGATTCTCTAATCTTAAAGAAAATACTGAATATACTTTTGCTGTTAAAGCGAACGGGGTTGTTGGCGGGCAGAGGGTTCAGAGCGGGGCTTCGGTGGGGAGTGCTGTGACGGGGGCGGGGGAAATTCTATTTATCTTAGCGGGCATTGTTCCTAATCCTAAGTATGCCGTTATAGAAGGTTTTTTTGTTGACAGCAACGGTTTTATAAAGGAATTCGCTTTGGATATGGAAGATTTTCCGCCTGTAGCAGGCGCAAATCAAAGAGATTTGAACGTAGTAGGTAACGAAATTGCAAAAAATTATGATACTTTTATTAAAATCGGCAAAGATACAAGCCGCAAAGTCAACATTAACGAGCTTGAAAAACAGTATACAGCCCTAAAAAGTATTAACATAAAGAGCAACATACTAATAACCTATGACATTGAGGACGATGAAAAAGGGTTTGCTAATTATTACGGCATAAGGAGGAGTGCAAGCGGAGAATTGGAGGCGATTTTGCTTAAAGGAAGGGGGGATATTAATTATGACAATTTGGATAAGAATGTGGAGGGAATATGTGAATGGCTTGTAGAAGAAATTCCATTCACAAATTATGAACATGCAAGGTATGCTTTTAACTATAAAGGTCTGCCAAGGCGAGTGATTGGGGAGTATGAAATATATACTCCCGAGGATTAATCAATAAATAACCAAAATTGAAAGGAAATGTTAAATTATGTTAAAGTTTAAAGGAAGTAGATTTATATCAATAATTTTAAGCTTTGTTGCAACTGTGAATCTGTTTGGACCGATTTCGGCGTTTGCGGAAAATGAGCAAAAAAGCTCCCCCACCCCAACCCACGCAACCGTCATCGGAGCAACCTACCTTTATCACCCAAATTTCAGCACCAAGCTCCAATCAGGCGTTTCGGTCACAAAAATCCAAAAGCTTTCAGCCGAGGGTAAGTATGTCGATGTCACGAGCGACATGCCTTATAACCTTACCAAATCTGACAAAAACGGCAAATATGCGCTGTATTTCTCCGAGGAGGGCAGTTATAAAATCAGCTTTCGCTACAGGCAGGGTGCTTCGCTTATTTATCGCTATGATTTGCAGTTGGAGGTTAAGCTGGGCTTTGAGCATAGCGTGGATATACCCCTGCAAACCGCTCCTAAAGCTAATGATACCAAAGGCAGGAGGCTTGAAACTTCAAATCTGATGCCCGCTTTTGCTGAAAAGGGTGATGACATGGTTTTTATGCTAATTTGCGGAGCAAGAGACATGATTTACGGGCTGTTTATTAACGAGAAAGGAGAACTCAAAAAATTCGAGTATGAATTTAAAGATGTTGCTTTTGAGATTCGTGCCAGCAATGGCAAGTCAGATAATTATGTCAAGGAAAATTACGATATGCTCCTAAGCATAGCCGTTGATACAGGTGAACGGATAAATCAAGCGGAATTAAATAAATACATTGACACGCTGGCAAAATTTGACAAGAATGGTTCTTTAACTACACATCTTGATTTTAGCGAAGGAGCTCCCAGTGTACCCGCTATACAAGTTGGTTTTCATTGTGACTATGGCATAAGGCGAACCCCCCAAAATGAACTTGAAGTAATTTTATTGAGGGACTACGGTGATTCTTATCTTAAAAATCAAGACCCTAACACTGACACAATACTTGAATGGCTTTTAAGTATTTTTAAGCTTCCGAAAGGAACTTATAGTGAACTCAATGAGTTTGGAGGTTTAAATGATGTATATTATTACGAATTTCTCGAAGCTTATGGCAAATAAAAAATTGTTAAAATTGAAAGGAAATGATTACCATGTTAAAAATCAAAGAAAGTAAGTTTTTGGCACTCGCTTTAAGCCTTATAATGGCTTTGAGCATTTCCCCAATTCCCACATTCGCATATAGCGAATGGGAAAACCCCGACGCATATAGTGAATGGGAAAATCCCGATTCATTTGATAACAATGAACTATTCTACAAAGACATATCAAGCTTGGAGGATATATCATTTCAAGAGCCTCTTTTATTCGCTCCGTTTGGCTCAGAGCCGGAGCAACGCAGTGTAAATCATGTTAAAAATCAAATTTTGCTGACAGCTTTACAAGCATAACATATTTTGTGCAAACTACACATACGCACTAACTTAAAAAGGACGTAATTGCATTCTAATTACACCCTTTCTTCGTTCAACTTGCATAGCAATGCCAACGTCAACAAGCGAAAAAAGCAGTTCATCAATCGACATTAACCCTGTTGA
>WRLG01000006.1 GCA_009777725.1 Oscillospiraceae bacterium
GAGGCTAGGAAAAGAGCTAATCTTTTGTAGGGGCGACCGCCTCGGTCGCCCGAACACTCCCTCCGCCATCGCTCCCTCCGCCGCCTGCGGGCGGCACCTCCCTCAAAGAGGGAGGCAAGGAGCTTTTTTGCCTCCCTCTTTGAGGGAGGTGTCACCCGCAGGTGACGGAGGGAGCTAAGACGGCAGAAGGTCACCCGAATCATTACGTTATTTATTCTTTCGCTTGTTCTTTCGGGCGAACGAGGCGGTCGCCCCTACGAAAAATTTGTGCAATATTTCAGCGACTAAAGCGAGAGCCTGTTTATAATCTAGCTTTGGATTTAAATTTGTTGGAGGTGAATGTGATGCCGGTTTCTGAAGCTAAGAAAAGAGCGAATGAAAAGTATAGCGCGAAAACATATAAGACCTTTAGCGCGAAAATTAAAATAGCTGATTATTATTCGATTGACAATTATTGTAAAACCAATAATATCAGCAAGGCTAAAATTTTAGTAAAAGCATTTAACTATTACATTGAAAATAATAATAACCCAGAGTGAAAGGAATGTGAGCAGTGATAGAAGTGAAAAGCCTTACGAAACGCTACGGGGCGAAAAAAGCTATAGATAACCTGTCCTTTACCGTGGAGGACGGCGAAATTTTAGGCTTTTTAGGAGCTAACGGCGCGGGAAAATCAACCACAATGAATATACTGACAGGCTATATCTCCTCAACGGAGGGACAAGCACTGATAAACGGGATTGATATTCTGGACGAGCCCTGCAAGGCGAAGCGCGAAATCGGCTACCTGCCGGAACAGCCGCCGCTTTACCTTGATATGACGGTCAAGGATTACCTCAATTTTGTCTACGACCTAAAGAAAGTCAAGCCGCAGGCGCAGGCAAGAGCGGCGCATCTGGAGGAAATTTGCGGGCTTGTTAAAATTACCGAGGTATATAACCGCATCATACGCAATCTTTCTAAAGGCTACAGGCAAAGGGTCGGGCTTGCACAGGCTTTAGTGGGAAGCCCTCCTATATTAATATTGGACGAGCCGACCGTTGGTCTTGACCCTAAGCAAATCATTGAAATCCGCACCCTTATAAAAAATTTGGGGAAAAAGCACACCGTTATCTTATCCTCTCATATCCTTTCCGAAATACAGGCGGTTTGTGACAGGATTATCATCATCAGCGAGGGTAAAATCGCCGCCAACGACACAACCGAGAATCTGACCAAAAGCATAAGCACCGATAACAGGGTAATCGCGCGGATTGAGGGCGGGCGCGATGAAATTATCGGCGCGATAACGCAAATCCCCGGAGTAGCCTCGGTTACGGCGGATATGGAGCGCGAGGAAGGCGTTTACGACTATGAGATTGAAACCCGTGAGGATGCCGATATACGCCGCGCGTTGTTTAATCTTGCCGTTGAAAAAGAATGGGTAATTTTGGGGCTTAAAGCATCCGAGATGACCTTAGAGGATATATTCTTAAAGATTACAATGGGCGGCGGCTTTGCGGCTGAAGAAGAAAAAGGAGGGGAAGAATAATGGGCGCGATATTCAGGCGAGAAATGAAAGCGTACTTCACATCTCCCGTTGCTTATATTTTTATATCGGTATTTTTCTTTTATACGGGCACTTTCTTTGTGAGTATCAATATTTACAACGCCATCTCCGACCTTTCCTATGTGTTTATCTATGTTTTTCTCATCATGATGATTATGCTGCCTATTTTAACCATGCGGCTTTTCGCAGAGGAAAGGCGGCAGAAAACCGACCAATGCCTGCTAACCGCGCCTGTCAGCTTGTTTTCGATTGTGTTTGCCAAATTTGCGGCGGCTTTATGCGTTTTTCTTTGCGCGATGTCGATTTTTGCTTTTTATCTGCTTGCGCTGTCGGCTATGGGGGCTAATATTGCTTGGTCTATAGTATGGGGAAGTTTAATTGCTTTGCTTTTACTGGGCGGGTGTTTTATTTCAATCGGGGTATTTGTATCGAGCTTGACAGAAAATCAAATTGTTTCGGCAATTGTAAGCATCATAGCGGGCTTTCTCTTTTACATGATGGATGTAATGGCGGGAAGCTTAGATTCGCTTATAAACTCCAACCGAAATTTTGCGGCTCTAAAAGCCGTCATGACTTCTCTGGGTTTATACACTCGCTACGCGGAGTTTTCCTCCGGCATATTGAATCTGGAAAGCGTTGTTTTCTTCCTAAGCTTTATCTTCGTATTCATCTTCCTAACCGTAAGAGTACTCGAAAAACGCAGATGGGGTTAAGTCAATTGACAATTGACAATGTACAATTGACAATTAATGTGTCGGCTTTGCGAATAATGCACGATATTTCGTAGGGGCGACCGCCTCGGTCGCCCGAAAGTGGCAATAGCGCATTATTTCGGGCGACCGGGGGCGGTCGCCCCTACGAAACTTACGCAATATTAAAGCGACTAAATAGATACTAATTGTCAATTAAAAAAAAGAAAGGGTATTTTTTATATGATAAATTTGAAATCCAAGCGGTTGAGGTATGGTTCGGCGGCTTTGGCGATTACGGTTATTGTTGTTGCGCTGGTGGTGCTTTTGAATGTTATCGTTTCTATGCTGGGTGACAGGTATAATCTTAAAATTGACCTTACGCCCGATGGGATATTCGACATCTCGGAGCAATCCAAGAGCTATTTGCAAAGTCTGGAGCAGGATGTTGAAATGGTTGTCATGATTGATGAAGCAAAGCTTTCAACAGCTGAAAATATTTATTTTAAGCACGGGTATGAGGTGCTGAAGAAATATGCTCTCTATTCAGACAGGGTGAACTTGAAGTTTGTGGATATGACCCAAGACCCGACTTACGCCGAGCGGTACAGCGCGATTTACAGAGGGAGCATATCGCCGGAGGATATAATCATAAACTCATACGGCAGGATGAGGGTGGTTTCCTTATATGACCTATATAATAGTGAATTCAGCTATCAAACCTACCGAAATGAAATCGTATCCTCAAAGGCGGAGCAGGTTCTCACCTCCGCTGTGATGTACGTTACCGACCCAAATCCGCAGACAGCGGTAATCCTTGATGTGGAAAGTGCGTCTGCCACTACCGAAAACATCGCTGCCCTGCTTTCGGCAAACGGCTTTGATACAGAGGCAATCAACCCGCTTGAAGAACCGCTGCCCGAAAATGCAGACCTTATTGTGCTGAACGCGCCGCTTAATGATTTCCCCGAATACATCATAAGAAATATCTATGACTTTATGGAAAACGGCGGGGATTACGGAAAAAATATGGTCTATCTGGCAAGCTTTGACCAGAACCGAACCGATAATATCGATGTCTTTCTGGCGGAATGGGGAATTGAAGCGGAAAAGAGCATCATTGCCGAGGAAAACCCAAATTTCCTTGCGACTGCCGCCTCTCCTTACGCGCTCAGAAATTATATTGAGCCAAGTGAATACTCGGAGGATGTTACGTTGCTTTCAACCCCCGTTATATCGTTTGAGGCGCGCCCTGTTAATATTTTATTTGAAACCTCGGGCAATGTCCGCGTTCAGTCGCTTTTGTCTACTTCGGAAACCTCAATTGCCATAAGCGATGAAATGATGGAGCTTTTGCGGCAGGGAATTGAGCCGGAATTTAACTACGGACCGTATAATACTATGGCATTATCCTCCAAGTATATGTTCAATGAGAATAATGAGCAAATTCTTTCCAACCTGCTTGTTTTTGGTTCTACGCATATGCTCGACCCGGGAATTACAAATGCGGCTTTTTACAATAACGGCGAGTATTTTATATCTGTTATAAATAAAATGACGGGAAAATCGGGCGGAATCAGCATTGTTTCTAAGGATTTATCTCCCGATGTCTTTGAAATGGATTACTCCAAATTCAGAATAAACCGCGCGATATTCCAGTTTATACTGCCGTTGCTTGTTTTAGCTTGCGGGTTTGTTGTGTGGCTTTTAAGGAGACATAGGTAGATTCAATGAACAATTAACAATGAACAGTGAACAATTACAATTAGATAATTAACAATTATTTCGGAAGCGTGAGACTTAACCCCTAATTGTCAATTAAAATTTAATTGTTCATTAACTAATTATAATTGTTAATTGTTAACTGTTAATTGTTAATTGATTTAAGGGGAGCTTTTTTATGAAATCCAGGGTTAGGAGCATTTTAATATTTGGGGGTATTCTGCTTTTGCTGGTGGGGGTTGTTGTTTTATTGAGCAGGACGGGGGAGCCTGCTGAGGAGGAGGCGTTAGTTGAGGCTTCGTCTGAGGCGTTGGTGCTTTATGCCCAGAATCCCGAGGATATTGAATACCTTACCGTTACGAACGAAGCGGGGAGCTACAGAATAGAGCGTTTCGGCGGTGAGGACGATGGCTTTACAGTTTGGACAATAGGGGAGTTTATTGGATTGCCGATTGACTATGAAAAGGTGAACGACACAGTTACGGCGGCGGCTTCCATCACCTCTCAGCAATTGGTTGCGGAAGATGCTCCCGATTTGTCAATATACGGGCTTACACAGCCCAGGGCGGCTGTAAGGGTTGAGTTTTCCGATTCGGAAAACACCGTAAGGGAGCTTTGCATAGGCAATGATACCCCGATTTTCGGCAAGACCTATTTTTGCTTTATGGGAGAAAATACCGTATACACCGTTAATACCTCCGATATAAGCTATTTTTTGGATGATAAATACTCTTTAATTCAAAAGACCGTGTACAGACCGTATTCATCCCCCGACCCCGAGGATGAAACCGATTACAGAAGAATCAACAAAATGGTGATAGCCCGCGAGGATATTGACTACGATATAGTCATCGAATACGATACACGCGCCGAAAACCTGCAAATGGTTACGGGCAATAGCTCCGCTTATGTTTTAACCTCGCCCGTATCGCTTGATTTATCGCCCGATAAGTCGCACGATGTGATGAATATGGTGTTCTGGCTTACGGCGAACGATATAGCCGTTGTAAGCCCCACGCCGGAGCAACTGGCGGAATACGGGCTTGACCAGCCCTACGCCGATATATTCATGGATATGGCGGGGGAAAGCTTTCAGATGAAGGTCGGCAATCAGAACGCCGAAAAAACAGGGCGTTACGCCTACGTTGACGGAATTGATATTATCTATTATTTCGATAACTACTACCTGCCATGGATTACCGCAATGCCCTTGGCATTAACCACAGCGATGATTACAAGCAACTATATATATGATGTCTCGGATTTGGTGATTACGGTAAACGGCTCAAGCTCACACTTCACGCTGACAGGCTCGGGGCTGAGCGATTTTACAGTCAAGCTTGATGGTATGCCCGCTAATGCGGACGAGTTTAAAACCCTCTACCAGTTTATACTGAAAGCACCGCCGGAGGAGCTTTATTTTGAAGCTACGGGCAAAGAGCCGGATTTAACCGTAGTCATAACTGCCGAGAACAACAAGGATACTCTGGAATTCACCCATCTCGAAAACCGCAGAACCGCCATAGCTCTGAACGGGCAGACAAGCTTCACCTGCAAAACCGCCTATGCGGAAAGGCTTGCTCAAAATCTTACGGCTTTTAAAAACGGTGATAGAATGATAGAAACTTGGTAAAAGAAAACGGCATAGGCGTATAAAAGCATGTACCCTTTCAATAATATATTAAATAAGAGACTAAATCAGTGAAAGGGTTTTTTATGAATAGAAGCTTAAAGCCTCCGTTGTGGGCGTTTCTTGCGTTAGCCGCTGTAATACTTGCCTTAAAGCCCGGGATTTTATTTGCGTTTCTGCGCTCTATGCGTCCTGTTTTTTTAGGGATTGCCATTGCCTTTCTCATGAATCACCTCATAATAAGGCTTGACTTGATTTTTCGCAGAAGCTTCAAAAGCTCCTGCGCGCCTCTCACGGTTGCGGTGGGGTATGTCATTATGCTCTGCCTTGTTGCGGGCGCGGTTTGGCTTGTTATACCGAATATTGTCGCCAGCGTATCCGAGCTTACCGGCAATATTGATTATTACTACGGTAATTTGCTGAAATATTACGCTATTCTGGAAAGCAAGGATTCTCTGGGGATTTTAAAGGTCTTAACAAATTTTTTGGGGAATCTTGCCGAAAATATCCCCGCGATTATTGAGAAAACCTACAGCAAAACCTCGGAGCTGTTTTCATGGCTAATCGACGGCGTTTTCGGGCTTGTCATTTCAATTTATATACTTTTGGGGAAAACTCAATTTAAAAAAGGCGTAGCCGCTATAGCCTCCAGTCTTTTAAGTGGGGAGGGCTTCAAGCGGCTTTGCAGGTATTATTCTTTGGTTTACAATGCGTTTTCGCGGTTTATCATCGGGCAGATAACCGAGGCGGTAATATTGGGCTCGCTTTGCTTTATCGGAATGAAGCTTTTCCGCTTTGAATACGCGCCGCTGATTAGCTTTTTAATTGGAATAACAGCCCTTATCCCTGTTGTAGGCGCGATTATAGGCGCGCTTCCGTCAGCCTTTCTGCTCTTTTTAAACGACCCGATTTCAGCAGTTTGGTTTTTAGTTTTTCTCATAGTATTACAGCAACTTGAAAATCACCTTATTTATCCCAGAGTAGTAGGGAAAAGCATAGGGCTTCCTCCGCTGATTGTAATTATCTCAATCGTAATAGGCGCGGGGCTCGGAGGAGTTATAGGCATCATTATCACAATACCGCTGATGGCGGCATTATGGGAGGGGCTTAGGATTAACAGCGAGCTTGAAGCTTGATTACAATTTGCAGTTTTGTTTTACAGATTGTAATTTATTTTAATATTTATACAGAGAGGTATGGTTATCCAGTGTTTTGAGCAGCTTGCAAAGGGGGATGACCAGAACGCCGGAAGCGATATTGCCTAAAGCGTGGGCAATGTCAAACGGCAAGCCCGCCAGAATCCAAGCCGCCAACTCCTTGAAGTCAAAGCCCGAGATTAAAAGCGGCACGGGGGAGTACATCGCTCCGAAGGACAGCCCGTGTAATCCGCACAAAGCCATATACAGCGGGACTTGTGCTTTTTGCGGTATTTTTATTTTTCCGGCGACCATAAATGAGAGCCACAGCGGCAGCCATATGTAAAGATAGGGAAGCCACCACATGGTAAAGCCGTAAAACATTCCGTAGAGTATGATATAAACATACAGCGGAACTAACGCCCTCTCGCGGTAGTTTAATGTAAACGCCGCCGTAAGCGCGGACAGCAGGGTTACATTTGGTATGCCCAGCATAGCAAGCTGCGATACAAACATAATGCCTCCCAGTAAGGCAAATGTTGACATATCCACGATTTTCATTTTCCTGCTTTTCATCTTAAAACATATTCCTTTCAAGCTTTTCATAATAAATTAATGTTTTTGTATATTTTTGAATGATATTATCCATAATATAACCATAATATGTAGAAACGAGTGTAAAAAATGGCAATCGTGTTTATCCGCTCGGTGATTTTATACGCGCTGTTAATTTTTTCCGTTCGTCTTATGGGTAAGCGGCAGATTGGAGAACTGCAGCCGTCCGAGCTTGCCGTAACCATACTTATATCCAATATAGCAACCTTGCCTATAGAGGATTCAAATATACCGTTATTGACAGGGATTATACCCATTTTAACCCTTGCTGCCCTTGACGTGATTATGTCATGGTTCGGGGTGAAGTCGCGCGGGCTTCGCGGTTTAACCTGCGGCAAGCCTGCGGTAATCATAAGCGGCGGGGAAATCGACCAAAAAAAGATGAGGGAATTGCGGTTTTCAATTGACGACCTTGCCTCCGCTTTAAGGGCGCAGGGAGTTTTCAGCATAAACGAGGTGCAGTTTGCGGTTGTTGAAACAACGGGTAATGTTTCCGTGTGCCAGAAAAAACGCTATCAGGCAGTGACCAACCGCGATATTTACGTTGATACCGAAAAAAGCTACGACCCGCCCGACATTGTAATAGACCAAGGAATTATAGTAAGCACCGCGCTTAAAAGGCTTAATCTAAGCGAAACATGGCTCTACGGCGCGTTAGAAAATGAGGACATGGACTTAAACGATGTTTTTCTGATGACAGCTTCAAGCGGCGGCGAATATTATTTGGTTAGGAATGAAGAATGAAAAGGGTTATTATTTCTTGGATTATACTTTTTTTAATCGTGTGCTATTCAGCCGCGGGGCTTTATTTTATATCGTTTAAAAATAACGGAATTTTGCCGATACTGGACGAATTGCAGGTATATCTCGACACGGGCGACAACAATGCGGCTTACGAGGCGGCTCAAAGGCTTGCTTTAGAGTGGGAGCTTTATAAACGCTCAATGGGTATCTTAATCCGCGATGACAAACTGCAAAGTATTGATACTTCAATCGCTAAAATAAACCCGTATATTTATGTTAAAAATACGGACGAGCTTTATTCCGAACTTCAAGTCATCCGCCGTTATATTCAAAATTTATACAGTTCCGAGCTTCCGATGTGGTTTAATATATTATAGGGGGATTTACATGATGAATCGGGAAAGCCTTGCAAGGCTTCGCTCTTTTTTAAAAGACTCCGGCATTGAGGATTATGATTTTGAGGCGCGCATTATCGAGCAGGACATGCCGGGGCGCGAGCTAGAAACAGCCAAGCGCAGGGCTATGGGAGAGCCGCTTCAATATTTACTTGGAGAATGGGAGTTTTACGGCTTACCGTTTAAGGTAGGGGAGG
Source organism: Oscillospiraceae bacterium (assembly GCA_009777725.1). Lineage (GTDB taxonomy): Bacteria > Bacillota > Clostridia > Oscillospirales > Ruminococcaceae > UBA946. Next base: position 8,678 of record WRLG01000006.1, read on the forward strand.
GGGTATTGATTCCCCGCCCCGACACGGAAACGCTTGTAGACGCGGCGTTGGATTTTTTAAAAGACACAGCAAGTCCTGTTATCATTGACCTTTGCAGCGGGAGCGGCTGTATTGCCGTCACGCTGAAAAAGCTTATACCGAAGGCTTGCGTATACGCCATTGAGATTTCGGAAGATGCCGTTTACTATCTTAATGAAAACATTAAGATAAACAACGTGGACGTTACCGTAGTGCAGGGTGATATAACAGACCCGAAGCTTGCCCGCCGCTTCCCCGTAAACAGTGCTGACTGCATAGTATCAAATCCGCCGTACCTAACCGATGCCGAAATGGCAGAGCTTCAAAAGGAAGTTACATATGAACCCTCTTCGGCATTGAGAGGCGGGCGCGATGGGTTGGATTTCTACCGCGTTATCCCTAAAATTTGGGGTAAGGTTTTAAAAAAAGGCGGGCTTCTTGCCTTTGAGGTCGGCTACAGGCAGAGCGAGGCTGTTTGCGATATTTTAAGAGCCGACGGTTATAAGGGTATGCGTGCAGTAAAGGATTTGGGAGGGAATGACAGGGTGGTTTTAGTTAACGGTTAACAGTTAACAGTTAACTGTTGAATGTTGTAAACGCACAATTGCTTTTTGAGAGCATATAATAAAGGTATAAACAAGGGGAGCAGGGAAAGCCGCGTTTGCGGATTGTTTCTGTTTGCCGAATATAATAAGGAGTTGACCTTTATGTATTGTTTTCAAGAAATAGAGTATGCCGTCAGACAGGGGGATACCTTGTTCAGGCTGGCGGAGGATTATCAGACAACTGTTCCGGCACTGATAGCGTTAAACCCCGGTATTGACCCCTACAATTTAGTTGTGGGGAGCGTTATAAGGATTTGCCCCGGTGAAACGCGAAGCATGACAGACGGAGAAGCCATGAATGTTCCGGCAGATTGTGAAAAGCGAATGATTTTGAAAGACCAGATGCGCCTTGCGTGGTCACAGCATGTTTATTGGACCAGACTGTTGCTTATAAGCCTTGCCCATCGGTTAAATGATACAACGGAAACTACAAACAGAGTTCTGCGAAATCCTAAGGACATAGCGAATATTTACGCGCAATACTACTCGCCCGAAGCCGCCGCCAAGCTGGAGAACATTATAACAGAGCATCTTAAAATCGGCTCTGCTCTTATTGTTGCCCTGCGTGACGGTAACACAGAGGAGGCTGACAGGCTTACCCACGAGTGGTACATAAATGCGGGAGCAATGGCGGACGCCTTTGTTGACATCAACCCATATTATAACCACAGCCAGATGCACGAAATGTTCTACACCCATCTTGATTTAACCACCGAAGAGGTTCTGGCACGTCTGGCTAACGATTTTCAAGCCGACATTGAAGCCTTTGACAAGGTTGAGAGAGAGGCAATGATGATGGCTGATTATCTTGCTTTAGGTATAATAGAGCAATTTCCTCAAATGTTTGCATAAAGTCAGAAGTGAGGTAATGAATGTGAGGAATTAGGGGTTTAAATCCTAATTCCTCACTTCTAATTCCTAATTAATTACCGTTTTCTCGGTTTCCTTATTAAAGATATGGATTTTGTTCGGGTCAATCGCTACCTTGATTTTATCAAGCGGACGTGCGGTGGAACGCGGGTCAACCCTTGCCGTGAGCGGTATTCCCTCGCAATTGAGGTAGAGATATGTTTCCGCACCCATCATCTCGGTGATTTCAACGTCTGTGTCAATAATTCCCGTGCGTGCGGCGGATAGGAACATTTCTTCATCGTGAATGTCCTCCGGGCGGATTCCTAAGATAACTTCATTGTCAATAAGTGAGGAGAGCTCCGGTTCATCGGTCTTTGCTTCGGGGATTTCAACGTAGTATTTTTTTCCTCTTGACGTTTTAGTGTCCTCAGAGCCGAATTCAACAGAGTATTTGCCGTCGATTTTTCTGAGGATACCGTCTATGAAGTTCATCTGAGGCGAGCCCATAAATCCTGCTACAAATTGATTTACGGGTGATTCATAGAGATTTTGAGGCGAATCAACCTGCTGGACAAAGCCGTCCTTCATAACAACGATTCTGTCACCCATTGTCATAGCCTCGGTTTGGTCGTGGGTAACGTAGATAAACGTAGTACCCAGTTTTTGATGAAGCTTTGAAATTTCTGTTCTCATCTGCGCTCTGAGCTTAGCGTCAAGGTTGGAGAGCGGCTCGTCAAGCAGGAATACTTGCGGGTCACGGACAATTGCACGCCCTAAAGCCACACGCTGACGCTGACCGCCGGATAATGCCTTGGGTTTTCTTTCCAAAAGATGGGTAATGTCAAGAATTCTTGCCGCTTCCTCAACCTTACGGCTGATTTCATCCTTCGGAACCTTTCTTAGTTTCAGACCGAATGCCATGTTCTCAAAAACCGTCATATGCGGATACAGCGCGTAATTTTGGAAAACCATCGCTATATCCCTGTCCTTGGGTGCAACATCGTTTACAAGACGGTCGCCGATATAAAGCTCGCCCTCGGATATTTCCTCAAGACCGGCAACCATACGCAAGGTGGTAGATTTTCCGCACCCGGAAGGACCTACAAGAATGATGAACTCCTTGTCCTTGATTTCCAAGTTAACGTCTGAAACGGCTACAACGCCGCCCGGGTATTTCTTATAGATGGATCTGAGCGATAAACTAGCCATTATAGCGGACCTCCCAAATTATTTAGTCTTGCGCCGACTCATTTAACGTAATTATTATAATGTTTTCGGCTATACTAATATAATACCAAATTTAGCACCCTAATTTCAAGTACTTAATTAACTAAACTTACAAAAACTTATTTATTAAGTTTGACGAAAAATAAACGCAGGAATAAAGAGGGAGTTAAAAAATGCAAAATATTGTATATTTATAACGTCATTCTTTGTGCAACTTTTCAAAAAGCTCCGGTCTGCGCTCAAAGGTGGTCTTGACGGATTCTCGCCGGCGATAATCGGCAATATTTTTATGATGACCCGAAAGCAGAACCTCCGGGACAGATATTCCGCGCCAAATCTCCGGGCGGGTATAGTGGGGGTATTCAAGCAAGCCGCTGTAATGGCTCTCGTCCTCAAAACACTCTGCGGAGGGCAGAACTCCCTCAACCATCCTCGAAACAGCATCGACCAATACAAGCGCGGGCAATTCGCCGCCCGTCAAGACATAATCACCTACAGAAATTTCCTCATCGGCAATTTTGTCGATTAAACGCTGGTCAACACCCTCATAATGTCCGCATATGATAAAAATATTTTCAAACCTTGAAAGCTCCAGAGCTTTTTTCTGCGTTAAAACCGCGCCCTTGGGCGACATATAAATCACATGCGCTTTAGACGCAAAGTCTTTAGTAACCTCGGTATAGCAGCAATAAATCGGCTCTGCTTTCATAATCATGCCCATACCGCCGCCGTAGGGCGCGTCGTCGGCGCGGCGGTGCTTATCGCTTGAATAGTCCCTGATTTGATGGCATTGGGCTTCAAGCTTCCCCGCCCGCCTTGCCCGCCCTATTATACTCTCCGACAAAACAGCCTCGCACATTTCGGGGAAAAGAGTGGCTATATCGAATCTAATCATGTTTTACGCTCCGCTCTCCGCTTTCAGTTCTCCACCAACTTCGTTTCTCGTATATTCAAATACTCCTCCAAAACGATTTTAAGCACATTAACGATGGGAATCGCGAAAATCATACCCGCAACCCTGCCCATACCGCCGCCGATAGCACTGCCGATTGTTCCGCCGACCGTAATGCCGATAATGACGAGAACTGGGCTTATTTTAAACGATGTGCCCATAATTTTTGGGTTGATAAAACTTCCGTCAATCTGCTGGGTGATTAAAAGCACAATTGCCGCTACTACAGCTATTTCAAAGCTTTGTGTGAACATTATAATCAGCACTGCTATACAAGAGCCGATTATTGAGCCGAAGTAGGGGATTATGTTAACCATGCCCAGCATGATGCCCAATACCAGCGCGTAGTCAGAACCTATTATAAGAAATTCAATTGTTGTTATAGTTCCCAGTATTAAGGAATCCAAAATTTGGCAGGTTAAGAATTGGCTGAAACTTTTATCAATAAGGCGGGCATATTTTAGGGTTGATTTGCGCTTTTCTTCTCTTTTAAATGAGGAGATTAGGCGTTTTAAGTAAGCTTTCATGTTATTCCATTCCAAAAGGAAGTATATGGAAGACACTATTGCTAAAACAAAAGTAAATATGCCGGAAAACAAGGCGGCAAAAAACTGCATAGGGTTAAAAGCTTCATAGGCAAAGAAATAATCAAACAATCTTTCCCAAGGCTTTGCCTCTAAAAGCATATCAATAGCTGTAACATCTTCATCAATTAATGAATAAAAAGGCGTTGTTTTAAAATATTCAAAGGCACTTTCTATAAATTCGGGGATTAACCTAATCAGTTCGCTCAAACTCTCATAAATCATAGGAATAAAGCTTCGCAAACCAAGAACAGCAAAGAGAACAACCGCCAATATACATATAAGAACGCTTAACGGGCGCGCCAGCGTCTCTAAAGGCTTCCATTTGCCCTTTCGCTTTAAAAATTCCGCTTCAAGCCACTTGCATGGAATATTAATAAAATAAGCTATAACAAACCCATAGATAAACGGCTTTACTATATTCAGAATCTGCCTTATCCATTCCAGAACAAAACCGAAATTAAACATTACCATATAGGCAAAAAGTATACAGACCGCAAGTAAAAATATTTTCAAATATTTTTTATCGGAAACCTTTAAGTTTTTCATAAAAGACAGAACCCCTTCGGCAATTATTGGCTGTTGGCTTTTTCAGTATAGCACAGGTGAGGGGGGGTTGTCAAGTTAGTGGGGGAAAAACAGTTTAGGATGAGTACAGCTTCTTAATTAACAAAAAGCTTGACATAATCAAAAGCATAATGTATAATAATATGCAAGAGGGTAAGTTTAAATGAAACCCAAAACATAATCGGAATAGGAAACCGAACCATGCTGATTGCCTGATTCGTTTGCGTGCAGACGGAGCATGGTTATATTATTATGCTATGAATAAATATTACCAAGCCTTAGAGCTTAACAAGATTCTCGAAATGCTTTCAGCGGAAGCATCAAACGAAGCGACGCGCCAAATGGCACTGTCGCTTTCACCTGTTTCCGATATAGAAAAGGTGAAAAACGAAATTGAGAAAACCTCTGTTGCCTTTGAGCTCTCGGTTAAATACGGAACGCCTGCTTTCGGTGACTTTAAGGATGTCCGCGAATCCCTTAAAAGGGCGGATGCGGGTGCTTTGCTGTCGCTTAGAGAGTTGCTTGATATATCCGACATGTTGTACCAAATCAGAATGTTAGCCGAATGGCATAGGGCTTGTAAGGAATCGGACAGGGAAAACGCGCTGGAATACCTTTTTAATGAGCTTTCGCCAAACAAATATCTGGAAGAAAAAATTAAAACCGCTATCCTTTCCGATACGGAAATCTCCGATTCGGCAAGCCCAGCCTTAGCGGATATACGCCGAAGAATTGCGCGCGCCGGATTGAAAATCCGCGAAAGCTTAGAAAAGCTGATTAAAAACCCCGATGTGCAAAAATCATTGCAGGAAAATATCATCACTATGCGCGATGGGCGTTATGTAGTCCCCGTAAAGGCGGAGCAAAAAGGGAACGTCCCGGGGTTGGTTCATGCGGCGAGCGGCAGCGGCGCGACCTTTTTTATTGAGCCGGTATCGGTGGTTGAAGCGAATAATGAAATCCGCATTCTGCAGGGCGAGGAGCAGGCTGAAATTGAGCGGGTTATAGCCGAGCTTTCGGCAGAATGTGCTGATTATGCCGAGTTTATTTCCGAGGGATTTTTGCTGAGTGCCGAGTTAAATCTTTACTTCGCTAAATCTAATCTGGGCGCGAAGATGAGAGCTACCGTGCCTGTTGTGTCCGACGATGGTAAAATAGCTCTGAGAAAAGCCCGCCATCCGCTGATTGACAGCGAAAAGGTTGTGCCTGTTGATATAAAAATCGGCTATGATTATCAAGCTTTGATTGTCACGGGACCGAACACGGGCGGTAAAACCGTTTTGCTCAAAACAACCGGGCTCTTGACCGCTATGACGATGTGCGGTATGCTAATTCCGGCGGGGGACGGGAGCAAAATATCAGTCTTTGAAAAGGTACTGGTAGATATTGGAGACAGCCAAAGCATAGAGCAAAGCTTGTCAACTTTCTCTTCACATATAGTAAATATTTCCCAGATACTTGAACAAGCGGATGATAAAACCTTAGTGCTTACGGATGAGCTGGGCTCAGGCACAGACCCCGTAGAGGGGGCGGCATTGGCGGTCGCCATTATCGAGGAACTGCGGGACAGGGGAAGCCGCCTTTTGGTAACGACACACTATCAGGAGCTTAAAATGTACGCCATTAACAGTGCCGGAGTTGAAAACGCCTCCTGCGAATTTGATGCGAAAACTTTACAGCCCACCTATCGCCTTATAATAGGCTCGCCGGGTAAATCGAACGCGTTTTATATCTCCTCAAAGCTTGGAATTCCCGCTAAGTTGATTCACAGAGCAAATGAGCTTGTTTCTACGGAAAACAGACGTTTCGAGGAGATTATAACAAAGCTGGAGGACGCGCATCATCAGCTATCGGCGCAAAATGAGGAAATATCCAAGCTGAAAAGCGAGCATAGCAGAAAGCTGGCAGACCTACAGACAGAAATTGACAACTTCAACCAGAAAAAGGGATTTGAACTGGAAAAAGCAAGGCTTCAAGCGATGCGGATAGTAGAAAGCTGCCGTATGCAATCCGATGAATTGTTAGATGAGCTCTCCGAGCTCCGCAGGCAAAAGGATAAGGAGGACTTTTCACGGTCGGCACTTACGGCTAAATCGAGGGTTCGCTCCGGCTTAGATAAGATGTATATTGAAGCGAACCCGGTAACGAAAAGGGAGGAAAAGGAGTATGTCCTGCCTCGTCCTCTTAAAAAGGGCGACAGTGTGCTTATTTTTGATATAAACAAAACGGGAACGCTTACAAGCGAGCCCGATTCACACGGCAACGTATTCGTCGCAACGGGTGCTATGAAAACGAAAGTGAACATCAGCAAGCTAAGGCTTATTGAAGAAGAAAAAGTGCCCCGGCGAAGCAAAGGCGTTTCTGCCAAGGGAGTTAGTGGGAAATTGGAGCGCGAGCTTTCAATGGAGCTTGACATAAGGGGGTATGCCGTTGACGAGGGGATACATGCAACCGATGGTTTTATAGATAACGCCGTATTGTCCGGCGCGGGAACTATCACTATCGTGCACGGCAAAGGTACGGGCATACTTCGCAAGGGGATACAAGCGCACTTGAAATCCCACCCGTCTGTCAAGGGCTTTCGTTCGGGTGTTTACGGCGAGGGCGAGGATGGCGTAACGATAGCGGAAATCAAATAAAATGGCAAATTTCTACGTTATTTGCCACAAAGAAACATCTATTTCTTGTAAAAATTTGCCGAAAACAAACTTTTCTTTGCATTAAAAGCCGTTTCCAACGCTTAATTCCCATTCGCAACTCTTCCGAATATTTGCACGGTTTCAAACAAATCCGAGCGCGCAATGTCATCCGGGGTAACGATAGCACCGCCGCGCGAATCTATTTCATACCCCTGCTCCGCATAGGCGAGCCACACTAAGTGAGCGCATTGGGTTGACCTTGCTTTGGAAATTTCGGAGCGTTTTTTAGGGTAAAACCCAACGGTTAAGCTGTAGGTCAGGTCATTCAAATTTTCAAGCGCGGATTGGGCAATTGCCTTTCGTTCTTCTAAAGAAGCATCCTTTAAGCGCAGGATAATAAAATTAGGATATTCGCTCCATTTCAAAACCGACTGTATGCCCGTTTTCTCACCCACCACCACCGCTTCCAGCGTTTCACCCTTTTCCGCGTTTGTGACAATGGCGGCATGACCGTTGCGCCAGCTTAAAAAATGGCAATTATAGGTTATCAGCACATCTCCGTCCTCTAGCGGCGCAAGTTTTGCTCTCATGTTTGTCATTCTTTCCTCAAAAGAAGCAAGCGCGATGTTTTCGCATTTATGCTCGGCTTGCGCGAAAAAGTTCTTTTGAAATATAAGAAGCTCCGATTTGTCGGCAAGGCTATCTACTGCGGCTCTGCCTAATCCCGTCTGCTCAAACAAAAGCCGATAATCCTCGTCTGTTAATTCTTCGGAAGTTCCCGCCAAGCGGGTAATGTCGGTCGCATAGTAATTCGGCGTTACGCGGACGGTTGACTCGGCGTAAACAATTGAGGACATCAAGGCAGTGCAGGTTAAAATCAACCATAACACGCAAAAAAATATTTTTCTCATACGATTATATTGTGCAGAATATTAGATATTATGAATTTACATATAGTATAATATATGAATAATTATTCAAGGAGTTAAGTGAATGCCTAATCAATTTAAGCCCTATGAGCACAAAGCCGCATATTACGAAACGGACTGCATGGGGATTGTCCACCATTCAAATTATATCCGCTGGTTTGAAGAAGCAAGGGTAGATTTTATGGAGCAGATGGGTTACAGCTACCAACAGGCGGAAAAAAACGGCGTGATGATTCCCGTATTATCGGCGCAATGCGATTATAAGCTGGCGGCTGTTTTCAGCGATGTGGTTTTGATTATACCCAAAATAGAATACTTTAACGGCTTTAAAATGACGATTACCTACAAAGCCGTAAGAAAAAGCGATGGAGCATTATTGGCGAACGGCGAAACGAAGCACTGCTTCACCGATTTAAAGCTGTCACCTATCAGAACGAAGCGCGATTACACGGAGATATATGAGCTATTCAAAAGTTGCGAGGGCGTTGATTTAATTTGATTGGCGGTGTGAGCGGCAAATTTATCAGCCGCCTCGCTGAATTTGGGTAGATTTTTAGAGTGCAAACGGTGCAAATGCTGCAAAGAATAGTTAACGCAACGGGAAATCTCTTCCCAAGTTTGGAAAAGGAGGTATTTCCTCTCGAAAATCTCCTTTATTATTGGCTCTTCTAAAAGTTCATGAATGCTGTCTTCGACCTGTATGCGTTGGTTGACCAGATTGTTAATCTCCTTTTTTAGCCTTTTCTCGTAGTCAATAACGCGCAAAAGAGCATTTTCCGTGCTGTTTTCCCTTGTTTCCCCCTTTTTCCTCTCTGATGAATAGTTTACCGACCTCCCATACAGCATAGAGCGCATAGAAACATACTTCTCCGTCATCAAGGCTACCGTGCGATTTATAACTCTGACCTGTTCAAGATATTCTTTAGGTGTCATGGCTTGTTTTCCCCGCTTTCATTTTATGTATTTTCGTTTAGAATAAAAAAAGTATCTTTTAGGATACTTAAATTATAACCTATGTTGACACGCTTGTCAATACGCAATTTTCTACAAATATTTTGAGAGAAAAACTCGTTTCATTGTAAATGATGACGAAAATGCTTGTTTCTGCTGTGCGTTTACGCAATTTGTCAATTGATTTTAAGGAGCTGTTTGATAATGACCGTTGGCGAAATGATAAAAAACAGGCGAACCGCACTTGGTATGACACTTGAAGAGGTCGGGCATAATGTCGGCGTAACGAAGAATACTGTAAGAAAATGGGAAACTGGTTTGATTTCAAATATGAAACGGGATAAAATAGCCAAGCTCGCGGCAATACTGGAGCTTGACCCGACTGACTTTATATCCGATAAAGTGAGCGAGAGCTTGAATTTTCCGCGAAACATGATTCCGGCGGATATTATTTCCGACAGTGTCCCCGTCCCCGTAATAGGTGCTGCCGCCGCGGGGCTTGCCTGTCATGCCGAAGAAAATATTGAATATTACGAATATGCGCCGCGCAGCATTATTTCAAGCAATGAAACCTATGCCTACCTGCGCGTCCAAGGTGACAGTATGTCCCCAACGATTATGGAGGGTGATTTAGCTCTCATCCGCTGCCAGACGAGCATTGATAACGGAGAGGTCGCCGTTGTAATTATTGATGATGAGGACGGGGTTGTAAAGAGGGTCAAATATGACGAGGGGTGGATTGAGCTTGTCAGTGAAAACCCCTCTTACCCGCCCCGCCGCTTTGAGGGTAAGGAGGTTGACAGGGTTCGTATTTTCGGCAGGGTGATGGAGTGTAAGCGGAGGTTTTAGCAGGGTTTGAAGGAGGTTTTTGGTTGTGTCAAAATCCAAAATGGCATATATCTGCGCGGATTGCGGGTATGAGAGTGCGAAATGGAACGGCAGATGCCCCTCCTGTAAGGAGTGGAATACAATGGAGGAGTACAGTGCCCCGCCTGTAGCCGCTAAGGGGGCGAAAGCGAAAGCCTCGGCGGAGTTCAGCAGTGTGAGCCTCGAAAATCAAATAACCGTCCTTTCCGAAATAGAGGCGGACGGCGAAGCGCGTTATTCCACGGGAATCGGCGAGCTTGACAGGGTGCTGGGCGGCGGTCTTGTAAAAGGCTCTCTCGTGCTCTTGGGCGGTGAGCCCGGAATCGGAAAATCCACGATTTTACTGCAAATATGCGGGTTTCTCGGTGAAAATCAAACAATTCTCTACATATCGGGCGAGGAAAGTATTCGGCAGATTAAGCTCCGTGCAGATAGGCTGGGAGTATTTACCAACCGGTTGAGTTTACTGCATTGCAGTGATGCGGCTTCCATAGCAGGCGCAATATCAGCCGCCAAGCCCGATATAGCTATAATTGATTCGATTCAAACTATGGCAATAGCGGAGATTAATTCAAGCGCGGGGAGCGTAACGCAGGTTCGCGAGTGCACAAACCTTTTTATGCGAACCGCAAAAGCGGAGGAAATTCCAATTTTCATAGTCGGTCATGTCAATAAGGACGGAGCAATCGCAGGACCTAAGGTAATGGAACATATCGTGGATGCGGTGCTTTATTTTGAGGGCGAGAGGCATTTAAGCTATCGGATTTTGCGAGCCGTGAAAAACCGATACGGCTCTACAAATGAAATCGGCGTGTTTGAGATGAGCGGCGCGGGTTTGCTGGAGGTAAAGAATCCGTCTGCTATGATGCTGTCGGGGCGGGCGGAGAATGTGTCCGGCAGTTGTATTGCCTGCATCATGGAGGGCAGCCGCCCTATTCTGGCGGAGGTGCAGGCGTTGGCGGCGAAAAGCGGCTTTTCCGCCCCGAGGCGAACGGCGACAGGCTTTGATTACAACCGCCTCTCGATGCTTTTAGCGGTGCTTGAAAAGCGGGCGAGTATGTTTTTCGGAACGCTTGATGTTTACTTAAATGTCGTCGGCGGCTTTAAGCTTCTTGAACCTGCGGGGGATTTGGCGGTCGCCTTGTCAATATTCAGCGCGTTTTACGATGTGCCGCTCGATGGCAGTCTTACCGCGTTCGGAGAAATCGGCTTAGGCGGCGAGGTGCGGAGTGTTACCAATATCGCCCAAAGATTAGCGGAAGCCGAACGCCTGGGCTTCAAACGCTGTATAATCCCGGAACGCTCCTTGCGAGGGCTTGATGTTAGCGGGTTTACTATGGAAATTGCGGGGGTTTCTTCGATTAGGCAGGCGTTTGGGTTAGTTAAGAGTTGATGATTTTAGGGCGTGCTGTTTTTTCTTTGTGATTTACAGCGTGCCTAAAATTATAATCAAGCAAAATTTGCCAACTGCAACAAGTCTATCAATTCTGAAAATTAGGAATTGATAGACTTGTTTTTGCTATGAATATATTAAATTATTAGATGGTTCTGGATATTCTAATTCTTCTTCTTGATGTGCCAATAATGTAGTTTTCGCAGATTCCACGGAAACATTATTAAAAAGAACTTCATAAACAATACTGCATATTGGTGTATAAATATTATGTTTTTCCGCCAATTGATGAATAGCGTTCACAGTATGAGCACCCTCTAACGTGTTATTGTTAATAGCATCTAAGACTGATTTACCTTTAGCAATATCTTCACCAGCTCGACGATTTCGTCCACCTGGGCTTACACAAGTAGTTATCAAATCTCCAGTAAGAGATATACTTTTGATAATATCTCTCTTTGCTCCTAATTCAAGTGCGAATCTTTCTATTTCTATTGCACCACGAGTAATTAATCCGCCCATTGTATTGTCCCCTAATTCTAATCCAGCACAAAATCCAGCTGCAATGGCTATGATATTTTTCATAGCTCCTGCGTACTCCACTCCTATGATGTCTTGATTGAGGTAAACTCTAAAATTATTAGTTTGAAAAGTATCTCTTATTTGACTAGCAAAATCTAAATTCTCATAAGATGATACAATAGTTTGACAAGGTAATCCTTTTGCAATTTCTACAGCTAAGTTAGGACCCGATAAAACACCTACTTGATTTTTGGGTATTCCCAATACATCAATTATAACCTCTGTCATTCTTAGACAAGTGTTTTCTTCTATTCCTTTAGAAACTGAAATGATTTTTGAATGGGATAAAGAGTCTTTAAACGATTTAATGTTTTTAATGCTTTCAGATAGGAAATTTCTCAACTCATTCGAAGGTATTGCAATAATCACCATTTCAGCATTGGAAATGGCTTTTTTAAGGTCTTGGATTACTTCTAATTTTTTGTTTAATTTGATGCCTTGAAATGAAATCCAAGGTACTGCATGATGATTGTTTATCGCTGTTGCTATATGGTTATTTCGCCCCCATAATGCCACATCTGCTCCTTTTGTTACTAATGTGTTCGCCAAAGCTACGCCGAAAGCTCCTGCGCCTAATACAGTTATTTTCATTGTGAAAATCTCCTTTTACGTTTCTTTTGATACTATTTTAGCACCTAATTCATCCGCTTTTTTTAAGTCCTGTTGCGATTCTTCTTCTTTCCCGGCAATGAGGTAAAGCCTACCCCGTTGTGAAAAATATTCTGCTTTTTCCCCATTGTTTAAATTAATCGCATTTGTTAAGCACGTGATAGCCTCATCATATCTGTGTAATGCTTCATAAGTAGTGGCAAGGCTTGAAAGATATTCATGTTTTTTGCTATCAAGCTCAATTGCTTTCTCTTTGGCTTTTGCCGCTTCTTCAAATTGTGAAAAATAATGCAATAATCCGCCTTTTTTAGAAAAATCTTCAGCATCGCCATCTCCTTTTTCCGTCTTTTTTTCAAGTTCAATCAACCATTGTTTATTTGGTGCATTTTTTTGTATGGATTGAATAGCTTCTTTAACGGATGCAACTTCAGACAAACTAGTTGATGAAGAGTATTTTGCGCTTATCTTATCAAATTGCTCTTTATAACTTTTTATGCGAAAATCTGCTATGTCTTTTATAGGTTCATCACCTCTCCCATGACCAAACTCATCACCAAATAAAAACATTAATTCATCAAAGCCGTCAATTTTTACGAAATACCCATTAAATCTATTAACGGTTTCCACTATTCTTTTTGTAAGTTCAATGTCCCGATGACACCAATATAATGTTTTATCCTTAGATGAGGCGTAATCATTTAGGAAATTCATTAAACTGCCATCGTTGCCTCCGTATCCTATAAAAATCGGGATATATTTTTCAAAAATTGTCTTTAATATATTAGTCCATTCCAAATCTAAAGCTCTACATTCTGCGGAAGTGTTTTTAGGGAAAAACATCAAATCCCGATGTATTTTTGCTATTATAGGTTTATTACGAAACATGTTGGTGTATTTTGCCAATAGTTCGTGCGTAATAATAACGGGTCTTTTATCCGTAAAAATAAAAATAGAATCCTCAACTAAATTATCGAAATTTGTCGTTATCACTAAGTTGCTTGTGGTCTCGGTTAGTATTTTAGCTAAATGATAATAACCACAACTTGGATTTCTTTTTGCCATTATTTTTTGCAAAGTGATATACCCTTGTGAAAGGTCGGTGCGAAATCTTTGCTCGTATATTTGCGAATAAAACTCTCCTGAATTATTCGTATCGATGCCCTTGTCTTCAATAAATTTTGTCGTCATTTCCGGCTCAAATGCTTTTAATTCCTCAAGCCATTGCTGGGCAAGTTGAACCCCAGTCGGGATACCCGATTCAACGGAGGCACCTGCGCCAAGCACAAAACAATATTGCTTATCTTCTTTACAGTCTTTTACAGTATCAATTAACCTTTTTGCGGAGCATACTCTATTTGGATATTCGTTACTTATATTGACCACAATCTTCTTACCTTTCCATTACATTCATTTTATAAAATTCGACCAGATATTTGAACTTTATTTAATTCATAATCCCACAACCCAAAAACAATCCCCAAAGTCCGTCTATCAAAACCAACTATGACATTATTTCCCATTTAGTCTCACGCAACTATCAAAAAGTAGACTTTTTGATAGTTGCTCCCTCCGCCCCTTAGATAAGTCATTTTAGCCAAAATTCACCCTATACTTACTCTATAAATAAATTATGGCATAGAATAATTTGTTTGTCAAGTACTTTGTTGAATTCGGTCGAATTTTGTTGAATTCGGTTGTCTTGTTCATAAAATGATAATAAAAAGCCGCTAAAAAGCGGCTTTGAAGGAGTTTGATATTTTCTTAATACATTTGATTTTTAATCACGTAATCCCATGCCTCGCAAGCGTCCTCTTCGTAACCTCGTTTACCTTTTCCGGGTCTTTATAGTAGTCGGAAAGGGGGGTGTCGGGGTAGAAGACGAATATTTTAATTACGTTTCTGCTTTCGCTTACGCTTTTTAATGAAATATTCGGTACAAATTTATTGGGGGCTTTTTGGTTGACCTCGGCTAAAATTCCGTTGATTTCCTTGTCGTCAAACAGGCGGGTCAGCGCGTTGTTATACTCCTTTTTGGAAGTAAACTGCACCGCGACAGAGTGGGATTTTTCCTTAGAGGCGTTCAGAAGCGCGCTTTGCAAAACCTTTTTTGTCTGCTCATAGCTTTCGGAATACGCTCCCGACAGCTTGTAATATGACATGGAAGCATCGTTAGCGGCGGGCGCGGGCAGGGTGAGCTTTAGCTCTGTGTGCGTGTCCTTTATACATTCATCGCTTACCATGAAATAAGAATGTCTTAAATTATTTTTCATAATTGATATGGGCGCATTGTAGGTAACGTCAACATTATACCACTTGCCTTGATACTCAACCTTGCTCCAAACATGAGCGGTTTGGTCCGGGAGATAATCGCCCACGACAATCGCGGTTTTGATGCCCAGCCTTCCCAGCACCAAGGAGAATGCTTTCGTATAGCCATCGCACTTCGCTTTGCCAAGCACCAGCGCGCCGTAGGGGTTGGCGGAATCGGGCGCGTCAAAATCGTAAACGCAGTTGTTGATGATTTCATCGTGCACAAAGCGTATTTTATCATATTCGGACGAGCCGGCGGGGATTTTAGCGATTATATCTTGAACCGCCTTTTCAACGGCATCGCGCCTGCGCCGATATTCCTCCGCGGTATAGGTATAATCAAAGTAGATTGCCGTAGCCCCGGGCTGTATGCTTGCGCCTATATCTTTGAAATTGTATACGGCGGGGTCGTAATAAAATAAAAGGGTTGAGAATAATTGTAAATCCTGCCCGGTGATGGACATGTCTACCGTGGTGTAGGGTTCATAATTCAAGACCGCCCGCCGCATCCTGCGGTAGATTTGCCGCTGATATTCGTTTAACGCGTTAAAATAGTATATGGTATCCTCCTCCGCGCCGAAGCCCTGGAACATAGCGGCGGGGTTTTCTTTTAACGGCGAGTTGCCGCTTATTTGATATAACGAATCCGCCGCCTTTGCTTCGCTCAGGAGCGGGGGGAAGCGGAGGGAATCGTAGGACGCGCCGAATATAAGCATCAAGCATAAAGCTAAGGAAAATATTTTTTTCACAATAAATCTCCTCTCATACGAGCTAATATGTCTAAAAGGGCTTGCAAAGCAAGAACGTAGCCAATTTTCCCAAGTCCGCAAATCTGCCCCGCGCAAACAGGGGCAATGACCGATTTGTGCCGAAAATCCTCCCTTGCATGGATATTGGAAAGGTGCACCTCAATCACGGGGATGTTTACGGCGGCGACCGCGTCCCGAATCGCATAGCTGTAATGAGTATACGCGCCCGGGTTGATAACAATTCCGCATTTATCAAGTCTTGCCGCGTGAATATAGTCTATGATTTCGCCCTCGTGACTGGTCTGGACCGTTTCACAACTGTCAAAGCCCATACTTTCGGCACTTTCGGCGATTTCCGCGCACATATCCGCATACGTTACCGTGCCGTAAACCCCTGTTTCGCGCTCGCCCAACAGGTTAAGATTAGGACCGTTAATGATAATTACATTCTTCAAATTTTGCAACCTCCCGATTTATAAATCTTTTATGAATCCTTTGTCAATAATTCTTGATAATATTTTCTCATCGCGGCGGCATCCTCTGTTTGTGAACCATCGCTTTCGCAGATGATTACGGGGGAGAGATTTTTTTGGGCTATAAGCTCCAGAAGAGGCTCAAAATCAGGTCCGAAAAGCTTATCATGAAATGTCAAATGCTTTTTTTCGCCGCCGTTTTTGGTATATTCGACCTTTGAAAAATGAGAATGAAAGCTTTGCAGTCTTTCCGCTCCCAGCTTATTGCCGATGAATTCAAGTATTTCCTCATAATCGGATTTGGTCTTGATTCCTCCTGCGGTGCGCGCATTCAAATGCCCGAAATCAATACACGGGATAAAGCTTTCATCTGCCCTGCAGAGTTCGATTACCTCGTTTAGGTCGCCGAGTTGATTGATTTTTCCCATCGTTTCGGGGCAGCAATGTATATGCGCCAAGCCGTTTTCGACTAATGCGGCACGGGCGCGTTTGAGAGTATCCTTAGCAAGCTCTAAGGCGGCAGAGCGTGGCATTTTGGAGCAGGAGCCGCTGTGTATGACAATCCTATCTCCGCCCAAGGCGTTGACTGCTTTTGCCGACTGTAAGATATATCCAACTGAATTTGCGCGCTTCTCTTCCTCCGCACTTGACAGGGAAATGAAGTAAGGAGCGTGGAGGGAAACGGAAATTTGCATTTCCGAAAGGGAAATCATTATTTCCGAAGCGGTTTTTTCGCTTATTCTAACGCCGTGACCGCATTGATACTCAAAATGCTCCAGCCCGAACCCGGAGAGATATTCCCCGATTTGAGAATATTTTTTATAACCCATTTCCGCAAAGCTATCCCCCCGCCCCGCAGGTCCAAACTTAGCACGCATTTACTTTACACCCCTAAATGGTTTTTCCATGAATCTTTTGAATTTAAAAAATAAGGTTTTTTCTGCTTCAAACGGGTGGACCAAGATGGATTTTACTCCGGCTAGGTTCGCGCCCAGAATATCTGTAAAAATCTGGTCGCCAACGGCGCAGATTTGGCTTTTCGGAAGCTTTAGCTTGGCTATTGCCCTTTTGAATCCGCTGCTTAGCGGCTTTCTGCCCTTTGAAACAAACCTGAGCTTTAAAACTCTTGCAAAGGGGCGAACCCGCTCGGGCGTGTTATTTGACAATATAATCATCTTTATTTTATGCGAATTCATCAAAGTCAGCCACTCCGAAACGCCCTCGGCGGCGGTTGGATTATCATGGGTGGTCATTGTATTGTCAATATCAAGAATAAGACCTTTAACCCCTATTTCGGCTAAAAATCGGGGTGTAATGTCAAATATATGATTAAGCTCATAGGTTGGCTTGAGCATGTTTTGCCCCCTTACGATTTACTTCGTCTTTTTCCAAATTTATCCCCCGAGTATAACTTATTAATAATATTATATCATAGTTCTAAAGCATTGTCAAACAAAAGATTTAATATTCGGACAATCTTATTATCATTATAACATGATTACTTGTTTTTTGCAATGACTTATTTTATTTATCAATAAACCTACTTGTAAATTTTGGAGTTTTATGATATAATTAGAGAAATGATAAAACGGAGTGATGAAAATGAATGACGAGCTTATCCCGATTCCCGTCCCCGAAGAAATGATGACCTTTGATGAAATTCAAACGGCAGGTTCGGCTCTTATCAATCGGCTGTACCTATATTTCATTGCCTTTACACCCTCCTTGGTTGTCGCGCTGATTCTTCTTGTCGCCGGAATTGTGCTGAACAGGCTTATTATTATGATTTTGGGCAGAGGGCTTAAAAAGAGCCCGATTGACAGGTCGGCACACGCATTTATGGTGTCGGTAGTAAGAACCCTGCTTTACTTAATCGTTTTCGTAACCGTGCTTGCCGTTTTGGGGATTCCCATGACCTCGCTGATTGCCGTAATCGGCTCGGCGGGACTTGCTATCGGTCTTTCCATGCAGAGCAGTCTTTCAAATGTAGCGGCGGGCATAATCTTATTGGCGGGAAAGCCTTTTAAGGTAGGAGATTTTATTGATGTAAACGGCGTTTCCGGCACGGTGGATGAAATCAGTGTAATCAGCATAAAGCTGATTTCGCCCGATAACAAGGTCGTCTACCTGCCGAATAATGCCGTATCAAGTGCCACGATAACCAATTTCACCGAGCAGCCGACACGGCGGATTGAGCTTATACTTAAAATATCCTCCGGCAGTGATTACAAAAAGGCGATTAAAATAATCGAAAACGCAGTCAGCAAGCACGAAAAGATTTTCGCTGAGCCCGCCCCGTTCATAAAGCTAAGCAACATAACAATGCGGACGGCTGAAATAACCGCCCGCTTTTGGGTAGAATCTGAGAATTTTACCGATGTCCGCCATGATATAATCAGTTTAATTAAGGATTCATTTGATAAAGAGGGGATTGTTTAGGTTTAACCGTTCGCCGAAATGAGGGGTTAACAGCGTTTCCCACATTCCTAAAACCTAACTCCTAATCCCTCATTTAACGCTTTCCCAATCCTTTAAAAACCTTTCGATTCCTAAATCGGTAAGGGGATGTTTAATCATCTGCTTGATGACCGGCATTGGAATCGTTGCGATATGACAGCCGAGGCGCGCCGCCGCTGTTACATGAATCGGATTCCGGATTGATGCGGCGATAATTTCGGTTTCAATGCCTTGCGCGGCGAAGATGTCCGCAATTTCGGCTATTAAATCCATCCCCTCCATGCCTATGTCGTCAAGTCTGCCCAGAAACGGAGAAACATATGTTGCGCCCGCTTTTGCCGCAAGCAGAGCCTGCGCTGCCGAGAAAATCAAGGTAACATTGGTTTTAATCCCCAGAGCGGTAAGCTTTTTAGTTGCTTTTAAGCCCTCGGCGCACATAGGGATTTTAATGACGATATTCTTATGAATTTTTGATAAGGGCATGGCTTCCTCAACCATTTTGTCCGCTTCGAGAGCAATAACCTCCGCCGATATAGGTCCGTCCACGATTTGGGTAATTTCCTTTACGACCTCCTCAAAAACCCGCCCCTCCTTAGCGATTAGCGATGGATTGGTAGTTACCCCGCAGATTACGCCCAGGTCATTTGCCTCCTTGATTTCGGTTACGTTTGCAGTGTCAATAAAAAGCTTCATTTTCTCAATCCCTTTCGTTGTTTTCTTTATTATAGTATATTTGGCGGAGTTTGTCAATCGTAAATTGTCAATTGATTTAAACCACCCCCCAAAGTAGCTTTACAAAAAATTTCAATTACCTTATAATTATAATGTTTGCGTATATTTTTACATATATCATTATGTTGTAAAGGAATTGTTATTTATGAGAAATATGAAAGTTTCAAGAAAGCTGATTACAAGCTTTCTTCTTACTGCCGCGCTGACTATGGCGGTGGGCGCAGTGGGGATTTACGGGATGAGAAGCATTGAGCAGTCCGGCTCGCGAATGTATAAGGAGGATACTGTTCCGCTTCCTTACATATCAACGGCTGTAGAAACGCTTCAGCGGATGAGAATTCATGTTCGCGAAATGGTAATCGCCTCCATAACAGACGATATGGCGCAGGTTGAAGTCGATTTCAACGCAATCTCCGCATTAATGCCCAAAATGACCCAAAGCATGGATGACTACATAGCCACGGTGCAAACGGGCAGTGAGGAACACAGGCTTTTCAACGAAGCTCGTTCATTATACGAAAGGGAGCTTACCCAAACGGTTATGTCGATTTACGCCGCCTCGCAGGTTGGCGATGTTCCCGCAATACAGGCTTCTATGGTCGATTGCAGAGATTTAAGCCAGACGATTATAACCAACTTTGAGCGTTGCATGGAAATCAAGGTAGGTAAAGCCGAGCAGGCTTCTGCCGAAGCTGTAAAAATGTCGGTGCGGCTGTTGGCAGCAATTGTCGCTGTTTTGCTCTTAGCTGTTGCCGCCGCGCTGTTTTTCGCATTCTACATATCAAGCCTCATCAGCAAACCGATTGCCGAAACTGCCAAATTTTTCAAGCAGGCGGCGACAACGGGAGAGCTTACCTGCTCCCCCGAGGTGAACGATATGTTTAACAGGTTTAAGGATAACAGGGACGAAATCGGTCAGATGATTACCGATTGCGACAGCTTCATTGACCGTATGATTTATGTGTCGGAGGAATTAACAAAGATTGCGGACGGCAACCTGTCCATTGCAGTCAATCCCCTTTCCGGCGCGGATACTATAGGGCAGGCTCTTAAAAATATGCTGGATAATCTTAACGTCATGTTCGGGGAGGTAAACAAGGCTTCCTTTAAAGTAACAAAGGGGGCAAACCAAATCTCGGACGGAGCGCAAGCCTTGGCAAGCGGCTCAACGGAGCAGGCGGCGACCTTAGAGCAAATCTCCGCTTCCATCTCGGACATATCCGAAAAAACCAAGGAAAACGCCGAGCGCACAAGCGATGCTTCAAGCCTTGCGGGAACGATTATGGTCAACGCCGAAAAGGGCACGAAGCAGATGGAGCAGATGATAAACGCCGTTAACGAAATCAATCAGGCAAACCAAGGTATCAGCAAGGTAATCAAGGCAATAGACGACATCGCGTTTCAGACAAATATTTTAGCACTCAACGCTGCCGTTGAAGCCGCCAGAGCGGGTGCGGCAGGCAAGGGCTTTGCCGTTGTTGCGGAGGAGGTTCGCAACCTTGCCGCAAAGAGCGCGGAATCGGCTAAGGATACGAGCGGATTAATTGCGAATTCTATGGAAAAAGCACTTTTCGGTACGCAGATTGCAGGAGAAACCGCCGCCTCTTTGAGTGAAATCGTATCGGGAATAGGCGAGAGCAATCATATTATAGCCGAAATAGCCCAATCCTCCGAGGCGCAGTTCAGTGCGGTAAGCCAAATCAATATTGCCATAGGAGAGGTAACGCAGGTTGTTTCGCAAAACAGCGCAGTCGCACAGGAATCAGCCGCTTCCGCAAAGGAAATGAGCGGTCAAGCCGGAGTGCTTGCCGATTTGGCGGCAAGGTTTAAGCTTAGGTAATGTACACTTGACATTTCAGAGCGTTTCGGTTATAATATAATCAAAGGAGATGATAATTATGCAGGCTTGTAGAGCGTATTATAATAATGGGCTGTTCGTTCCTATTGGATTTGGAAAGCTCCCCGAAGGAACACAGGCGATTATCACTATATTAGAGGAAATCCCGAATGAGAAGTCAAAAAAACTAAAGGCGTTCGATAAGCTGTGGGACGGTATTCAAGCCGCCATTGATGAGGAAATGCCGATTTTTGAACCTATACGGCTTCGTGAGGTGGATTTATGATTTACGCGCTTGATACGAACACCATATCCTATTTCATTAAAGGCGATACGGCGGTATGGAAAAAAATGAGGGCGGCATTAAGCGAAAATCACGACTTCGTTATACCGCCCGTTACATTTTACGAGATACGACGAGGGTTTAAGCATAATCCCGCTCCCCGAAAGGAACAGCTGTTTACCGATATGTGCCTTGATTACTCGGTTGGCGAAATGAATATTACAATATGGGAAATCGCCGCCGATATTTACGCTAATTCTAAGAAAACGGGCAAAACCATTGAAGATACCGATATTCTGATAGCGGCGTTTTGTATCGTCAACGGTTATACCCTCGTTTCAAATAACACGAAGCATTTCAAAAATATTGACGGTTTGAGTTTGGAAAACTGGGTTGAATAAAGATTATTTCTTGGGGAATTACAATATATTTCTCTCCATATCTTAACCCTCATCGGTTAACGGTTCGCTGTTATCCGATGATTGCGTTTGCGGTCTTATATCGGGGATTACATGTTCTTTATCGTAGTAGGCTTCTATCATGGAGCGAATCATAAGCCTGCCGTAATCGCCGTGCTCTACAAAGCCGGAAAACGCCAAGACGGGGTCGTCCGCAGGGTAGAAGCCGACAAATGCCGTTCCTGTATCGGTAGCGGAGGTCATCTGGGGCGTTCCTGTTTTAAGTGCTGTCTTTTCGGGAAGCGCGGATAAAACGTAGGGTGCCCAGTAGGTTCTTTCGGAGGGGTATGCGAGCTGCCCGAAATCGCCCGCCAGCTTCATGCCCTGCAATATACTGCTGAAAGCATAGCCGGTTGGGTCGGGGATTGTGTTTACGGCGGTCGTTTGCGTGGTGAAAATTACCTCATCGCGGTTGTATGAATATACGCTGTCAACAACATAGGGCGTTAAGCGTGTGCCGTTATTTGCAAGGGTTGAAGCGTAAACCGCCATCTGCAAGGGGGTTACGGCTGTTTCGGATTGCCCGATTGCCGCCTGAACGACAAGCCCCGCCTGCCATTCACGATTCTGCCGCGCTAATGTTTCGGGGGTTGCGATAAAGCCTTGCCTTTCTGCGATTTCAATCCCCGTAAACTCGCCTAAGCCGAAATATGAGGCGTATTCGGCAATTTTATCCGCACCCAAAAGCCTGCCGTAATGATAAAAATATATATTGCAGGACTTGTGAATCGCGCTTACAACGGCGATGTTTCCGTGCCACCCGGTGCAGCCCGGCGTATAGCCGCTCCAGTAGGTGTATACTCTTCCGCAATAGACGGTGGAGTGGTTGGTCGCTAAGCCTTCGTTCATAGCCGCCGTTGCGGTAACCATCTTATAGGTCGAGCCCGGGCGGTACAGCCCCGAGGTCGCTCTGTTCAAAAGCGGGCTGTGCTCACTGCTGTTTCTGACCTTATCGTAATCGTAAATATAATCGTTCAGGTCATAGGTAGGCGAGGTTGCCGCCGCTAAAAGCGCGCCGGTTTTAGCGTTAAGCACGACAAGCGCGCCGCCCTTTGCGCGCGTGCCTTTCGCGCCGGAGGCAGTTTGATTTTGCAGAAAGTAAATATGATTATCAAGGATTTGCTGAACCTTGCGCTGATAATCAGCATCAATTGTAAGCCGGACGGTATTGCCCGGAATCGCATCCTCGGTAACCGTATCGGAAATTACCGCGCCGTTTAAAAGCTCAATGGTCCGCAAGCCTTTAACGCCTCTGAGGTAATCCTCCATCGCAAGCTCAACGCCGCTTTTGCCTATAATATCGGTACGCGTATAGCCCTTCGTATCTCTTAAAATTTCGTGTTCCTCCGGGCTAATCACGCTTGACGTTCCGATGATATGAGGAGCGGCATCGGAAACTAAGCAGGCTCTTACAGGGGCTTCGGCAATATCCATGCCGTCAAGTGAAAAGGCGGCTTCTTTAAGCTTAACCACCATATCCATGGGAATATCCTCGGCGAGGGTATAGCGGTTTCGCAGTGAAAAGTCGCGGAGAATCATCTCGTGGAGAATACCCGCAATGGTCCGCACTTCATCGGTTGTATATTCATCGCTTATTTCAAAATTCATAATCATTGCGTTAATGCAGTCGTCGGCAGTCGCGTAGGGCTGGACTACGATATTCTGCCTCAGCTTAGCAATATCGCTTTCGCGGTCGGGCAGAAATTCAAAGGGTGCGGTTTTGGTGATGGGGAGGCTGTCAATCCATTCTACGCCGCCTTTTTTTAAAATAGCCGCTATATCATTTACGATTCTGTTGCGCTCTTGCTTGTCCGACGGAAAAAAAGCCGCCTCAATTAATACGTTATACCCTACTTTATTGCTCATAATTTCCACGCCGTTTATATCTATAATCTCGCCGCGCGGAGAGGTAATGACCTGCGTTACGGTTCTTATATTCTGCACCCTTTCGTTATAATTGCCGCCGTCTACAATCTGAATCTTCATAAGGGTAACAACGCATAGTGACATGGCGGTAAGTGTTACCGCAAAGAAAAAAAACGCCCTGATTTTTTCAAATATCCTGTTCATGATAAACGATTACTCCCTTACGATGTTGTCGGATTTTTCCTCATAATAATTTTCGTTAATGATTCCGATTTTAGCAAACAAAAATCTTACAATATAATAAAAGATAATGGTAAACAATTGGCTTATGGCAATCACGGACAAAAACACGCCGACAAATATATCCGCGCCCGTGCTGTAACCCCATATTGAATAATAAAATAAATAATGCAGAAAGCCTTGTATTAACGAGGTTGCAAGCGTTAAAAGCAAAATATTTACAACATGCCGCCGCATGACGAAGATAAATAAAAGCGATGTAAAAAGACAGCACCAGAGCAGTAAAATACCGTTAAAGCCGATAATCGTTCCAAGAGCATTATCAAGAAGAAGCCCGGCGGCAAGCCCCGTTACGGCGGAACTGAACGGGCTTTCATACATTGAAATGCAAAGCGAAAGCGGCAAAAGCAAAAGCGGCATAGGGAGCGTGGTTTTTACGGTAGTCATATAAATATAAGCAAACAGCATGATTAAAAAATATATAACCCACCGCAAGACAAAATTTCGCTTCTCGCGCTTAATTTTAACTTCAATCTTCAAAAGAACACACCCGTTTCAAAAATCAACAAATTGTCAATTATCAATTATCAATTGTCAATTGCTTTAATCACCATTGAAGATATTTCCGCAATTTTTCAAGCACCTTGTCAATCTCCAGCGGCTTTCCTAAGTGGTCGTTCATGCCGGCTTCAAGGCAGGTGTTTATGTCGTCCTTGAAAACGCTTGCCGTCATGGCGATAATCGGGGGCTCGCCTTTAAAATCAGGCAATGCGCGGATTTGCCGCGCGGCTTCCAGCCCGTCCATCCTCGGCATTTGAATATCCATAAAGATAACATCGTATCCGCCCGGATTTGCCGAGACCATGTCAAGTGCCTCCTTGCCGTCCTCGGCGCACTCGATTCGCAGCCCTGTATTCTCCAAAAGGGAGATAAGGATTTCGCGGTTAATATCTATATCCTCGGCAATCAGCAGTCTTTTCCCCTCAAATTCTCCTTTTGCCGTGGTCTTATTGTTTTTCGTGAGGTTTTTCAAGCTGTTATCCTCGCCGCGAAGCACTCTTACGGTAAATATAAAGGTAGCTCCCTTATTAAGCTCGGACTCGAACCAAATCCTGCCGCCCATAAGCTCAACGATTCGCTTGCAGATAATCAGCCCCAAGCCGGTGCCTCCGTATTTGCGGCTCGTTCCGCTGTCGGCTTGCTCGAATGCCGAAAACAGCCTGTCATGCTCATCCGGCGAAATGCCGATTCCGTTATCGGATACTTCTATCCGCAGTAAACAATATTCCTCGTTTTCATTCTCCAAAAAGGCGCGCAGAGAAACCTCGCCTTTATCGGGTGTAAACTTAACGGCATTGGCAAGCAGGTTGGTTATCACTTGATTTAAACGCTTATCGTCCCCTATAACGAAGCGGGGGATGCGCGGGTCTATGCTTACATTAAGCTGTTGCTTCCTTTCGTCGGCGCGGAAGTTAACAACGGTAACTGATTTTTTTATCATTTCCTCAAAGCTATAGGTAATCGGGGAAAGCTCCAGCTTGTTAGCTTCGATTTTAGCTATATCCAAAACATCGTTAATAACGCCCAAAAGGTGCGCCGATGCAACGTCTATTTTTTGCAGGGCGCGGTTTTTTTGCTCCATATTCCCTGCATTTTCGGCGATTGCCGTCATACCGATAATGGCGTTCAGCGGCGTTCGCATTTCGTGGCTCATATTAGAGAGGAATTCGCTTTTTGCCTTGCTGGCGGCGGTAGCGCGTTCAAGCGCGTCCTTTAACTCTTTTTCCATCTCAAAGCGGATTACGGTGTTTGCGTATAAAAACGCCGCCGAGCGCATGACCTCGGCACTATCGTCCGCAAAATACCGCTCTTCGCGGCGGTCTTCAAAAAGAGCAAAGCCCCAGAATTTGCCGTTAATAAAAATAGGGGTGACAAATGCCGACATGACGCCGTGCTTCCGTAAAGCCACTTCGGGCATAAGCCTTGCGGGGCTGTTGATTGAAACGCCCCTGCCCATCAGCTTCTCCCAGCGCGGCGCGAGTTGTGCAAAGGCTACGTCCTCAAACTCGGGGGTGGGTGCTGTTGTTCCCCCCAGAAATTTATCCCAGCGGTAAATCTGTGATGAGTGCAAGCCATCGCTTTTTTCCGAATTGCGCCAGATTGACACCCTGTCTAAATCCAGCATATCGGTAATCAGCTTCACGCCCTCCGTCATCATCTTTTCAAACCGCTCATATTTATGCGAAAGAAACATGACGGCGGTTTTATTAAGCATATCCATCAATTCACCGCGGCGTTTCAAGTCCTCCATCGCCTTTTTTTCACTTTTGATTTTTTCGTTTTTGATTATAGCGTTCGCGCAAAGACGTGCGGCGGAGCTTAAAAACCCGATACAGTCATCGTCAAAATCCCGCTCTTCGGTATGATTCTGAAATGAAACCGCACCCCACAGCCTGTCACTGACTACAGGGACAAGCAGCATGGATTTTATACCGTAGGTGTTCAAAAAAGCGTAGCCGCCATCCAGCAGAGTTCCCTCCCGAAGGTTTACAACCTCGCCTTTTTCTAAGACGGAGAGCCATTTTTCGGTATCAGAGAGCTCCGGCAAAATTTTAAGCTCGTTGATGAGGGATATAAACCCCTCGCCCTCCTTATCCCAGCGATAGGTTTGACCAAAATGCTCCGCTCCGTCAATATCCACAAGCTGGTAAAAAACAATCCTATCCAAATCAACAGCCTCGGCAATTGATTTAAGACCCTCGCCCAAAGCATCCTCAAAGCTTTTATATTTATGAGAAAGGAGCATAATATCAATTTCATCAAGGGCGTTTAATAATTTTTCGCGATATTTAAGAGTTTGAACCAGCAGCTTTTGCTCCGTTATATCTTCAAGAGCACCCGCAACCCGAAGCGGAGTTCCGTGGCTGTCCCGCAGGGTCGTTCCGAAAGCGTGAAAATAGCGGTATTCTCCGCTTTTCATCATTAAGCGGTTTTCTACATCATAAGGAGTTGTGCCGGATTTATCCGATATATGCGCCTTAAAGGTTTCAAGCACTCTTGCCTTATCCTCCGGGTGCAGGCGGTCGCTCCAACTGCTGAGGATATTGGGGAAATCCTGCTCCCCGCTAAAGCCCAGCATATTGCGGAATTCCTTTGACCAGTTAAACTTCGTATTTTTGTTAATCGGCACACCCTCGTCAATATCCATATCCCAAAGCGCAATACCCAACGCATCGCTTGTAAGCTTATACTTCATAATGTCATATTCAACAGCACGGTGGAAATTAATGGAAATTTCTCTCAAAATGCCTATAATCTCCGCATCGTCCCCCGACAAGCCCTCAACAGACGGAATAAAGCCAAGCTTTCCCGCCCTACTCATTTCAAGCAGACGTTCAAGCTCGCTCCGCCAGCCCTTTGCAGAATTCAACATAAAAACACAACCCTATATACAATTAACAGTTGACAATTAACAATTAACAATGTCGGTGTTACGCCCGTGGCGTAACATTTTTAAGTAGTTTATCTTAACGATTAAATTACATGCCCGGCTAAACTATTTTAAATCCGTTGGCGAAGCCGACACATTCATTGTTCATTGTTAACTGTTAATTGTTAATTGACTTAATCGTCCTCTCTCCCGCTGAAGCTTAGGATTACGAAAACATCTGTAATCGTGTAGGGGTCGATTGCGGGGCGGATTACGGCGTATCTGGATAAGCCGCTGTCCACAGTCCCGACCTCCTCAACCGTTCCGACCAGATGCCCGGGCGGAAAGGTTTCGCTTCCCGTTGTAATCATAATATCGCCCGGTATAATATCAGCGGTTTTGCTTAAAAAGTTGACACGGCAAAGCCCGTCTGCGGCAAGCTCATAGTTCCCCTCCATCACCCCGATGGTCTTGCTTCTTAAAACGGTTACGCCAACGGCGGTGCGGGGTGAAAAAAGCGTCCTTACCTTGCTGGTGCTCGCCGAGACATCATAGCAAACACCGATAAGCCCCTGCGATGTTATAACAGGGGAATGGGGCGTTATCCCGTCATTACTCCCCCTGTCTATGGTAAAAGAGCCGTAGGGGTCGTTTGCGGTTCTGGCAATAATCCGGCAGGGGGGGGAGAAAACATAGTCCTCGTATTCTTCCTTTAAGCCGAGGAGAACCCTCAATTCTTCATTTTCGCGCTTTAGCTTGTCGTAGTCTATCATGTCCCTGTAAAAGTCGTTTAGCGTTTCTCTGAGCTGCTGATTTTGATTGTAGTATTTTTCGGCGTTAATCAGCATATCAAGAGAAGATGAAACGCTTCTTGATATATTGGTCGATACCCTTTGAAACGGCTCTGTTACGGAG
The DNA here is from genome assembly GCA_009777725.1 of Oscillospiraceae bacterium. Taxonomy (GTDB): domain Bacteria; phylum Bacillota; class Clostridia; order Oscillospirales; family Ruminococcaceae; genus UBA946. The sequence continues at coordinate 37,203 of WRLG01000006.1, forward strand.
GCAAAAAGTGAAGCACCTTCCGAGGTATAACCATCGTTTGTGAGGGAATTTATCATAATACCGATAACAACGGCAATGATGAATAGAATAAACTTAAATTTTTTAGTCTTAAAAAATTCCCTCATATCAAACCCTAACCCCCTAACCGAGCTGTAAAATATTATATAAAGCCATGTTTAATAATATTTTGAATCATCGTTTAAAACATCTTGAAGCTTGTCAAGGTCTTCAAGTACCCTGCCTGTACCATCGGCTACGCAGTCAAGAGGGGATTCGGCTATAAATACGGGGATACCGGTTTCCTTGCTGATAAGCGTATCAAGACCGCGAACCAACGCGCCGCCTCCGGCTAGGGTGATGCCCGCATCAATTATGTCGGCGGCAAGCTCGGGCGGGGTTTTTTCAAGCGTGACCTTAATTGCCTCAACGACATGGGAAAGCGGCTCGGAAAGAGCCTCCCTTATCTCGGCGGAAGTAACGGATATATTTTCGGGCAGACCGTTGAGCAGGTTGCGCCCTTTGATTTCCATATCCGATTCGCTCTCGGAGGGATAAGCTGAGCCGATGGCAATTTTAACATTCTCCGCCGTTCGCTCGCCGATGAGAAGATTATATTTTTTCTTTATATAGTTAATGATGGCATTGTCAAATGTATCCCCCGCAACGCGCACGGAACGGGAGGTAACAATTCCGCCCAGCGAAATTACGGCAACCTCCGAGGTGCCGCCCCCTATATCGACAATCATAGAACCCTGCGGCTCGGAAACAGGCAGTCCCGCGCCTATTGCCGCCGCCATAGGCTCTTCAATCACGTTTACCCGCTTTGCGCCCGCGTTCTCGGCGGCTTCCTTAACCGCCCTGCGCTCAACCGCCGTAACCCCGGACGGTATGCAGATGACGACCCGCGCCTTAGTAAAGGGCGCGCCTTTCAAAGCCTTATGGATAAATTCCTGAAGCATGGTGGTGGTAATTTCAAAATCCGCGATAACCCCGTCTTTAAGCGGGCGGACGGCGACAATCGAACCGGGGGTTCGCCCAATCACATCCTTTGCTTCCTGCCCTACGTATTTAGCACGGTCGGTGCGTGTGTCCACCGCCACAACCGAAGGCTCGCGGATTATAATCCCCTTGCCTCTCATAAAAATAACAGTATTCGCCGTTCCCAAATCAATTCCTATATCCTTAACAAACATTTTTTTTCATCCCTTCCGAATGAGATTGCTAAGCAAATATGCCTGTCCGAAAACAGCCCAAGCAAGCTTTGCCCATATTTTACCATTTTTAATTCCTAAAATCTCATTCCATCCTACTATACTATTATATCACGTAAACGCTTTGTCTACAATACATTTTGCTAACTTTTTCAAATTTTGTTTTTTTGTAAAAAATATGGTAAAAAAAACGGGAAAATTAGTACATATTTACCAATTTAACCGCTCTTAATCCATTTCAGAAAGCTCTATATCAATGAAAGCCCTTACGCTTTTCTTTGAGCGAGTGTCCGGCTTTCTGTATTTTATTACCATTTCCTCCATAAATAAAGGATATATAAATTAGCTAAAAAACTGTACCTACTCAGTAGGGGACAGGCTTGCCTGTCCCGCCAATAGCGAAATGATGCGTTTTTTTTTGCTTGACAATGATTGTTGGATATGATATTATTAGATTATAAAATTGCAATATTTAAACCAAATATACATTTTATATTAAAGCGGGATATAAGGGCGGTGAATTCCTAAAATGCTAAGGGAATTTATTTCAACAGCAACCTTTGACAAATTATGGTATGATTTAAGTTTAAGCGATGACGATTTGCAGGAACTTCAAAATTACCTCATGGAAAACCCAATTGCGGGTAAGCTTATAGTAGGTACAGGCGGGTTACGGAAAGTTAGGTGGACTTTACCTAACAAAGGTAAAAGCGGCGGTATAAGGGTTTTATATGTGGATTATTTATCTTATGAAAAAACTATTCTCATTAACTGTTATAGTAAAAATGAGCAGGATAATATTTCTGACAGCGAAAAGGCAATGTATAAATCATTGATTAAAGCCATTGAAAAAGATTATGGGAGGAATTCGTAATGAGCGTACACGAAAATACTTTGAAAAGTTTGCAGGAAGCCCTTGAATATGTTCGGGGAGATGAAAGCAAGGGGCGTTCTATGGTTGTTGAAACTCCTGATAGAGATATAGAATTTTATCATATCTACCATAAATTATCAAATGACAATAAGCTTAAAGTTTATGAAATTGCTAGCAGTCTCCTGCAAGCAAATTCGTAACTTATGAAAATGACAGATTATGAGAAGTGTTAGTTAAAAGCTATAAATAATATAACAAGGAGGTTTTTAACATGACTGAATTAAAAGTAAAACCCAAAATTGACGTTGCGTTTAAAAAAATTTTTTCTGAGAATTTGGACTTGTTGAGGTCGTTGATTTCTGCGGCGTTGGAGATGAAGGTGGAAAATGTCACGCTGAAGCCGGGCGAGGTTACGCCCTCTAATGCGGATGAAAAATTCTGCCGCCTTGATGTGCGTGCCGAGGCTGACGGCAAGGAGATTGATATTGAAATCCAGCGTTTTGACCGTGACGATTACCGGGCACGTGCCGAGTATTACTCCAGCTTAATGTTCGCGCGGTTGCCTAAGGGAATGAAGTATAACGAAATTCCGCAGACCATTTTAATCAATATTTTGGACTATAAAGCTTTCGAGAGCGAAGATTATCATTCCACGTTTTTGACTATGGAGGCTAACCGACACGAAATTTTGACGGGTAAAAAAGTGACCCATTTCTTTGAATTGAGAAAAATTCCGTCTTTGGCAAACGCTAAGAAAGATATTGAATTTTGGCTGAATTTAATTAAGGCTGATTTCGAGGAGCAAATTGAAGAGTTGGAAGAAAATGCTCCGTTTCAAGAAATCAAAAAAGCCGTAGGTGAAGTCAAGCGTATTAATCGTGACAAAAAGTTTATTTGGCAAGTTGAAGCTCGTGAAGTGCAGGAACGTGAGGAAATGTCTGCGCTGTCTGCGGCTCATGATGCGGGGCGTAGAGAGGGGCGCGAAGAGGGTATATTTAGTGTTGCCCGCAATCTACTTGCAAAAAATATTTCTATTGATATTGTCAGAGAAACAACAGGTCTTTCAATCAAAGAAATTGAAAGCTTGCAGAAGATATAAAATTTGTAAAATTTATCCATACAAGCGAAAAAACAAGTCTACTGTTTTTCAGTAGGCTTGTTTAGGATTGGGGAAATTTTTAGTGCGAAATTTACAATAAACAAACCTACAATTTGTAATATTTTACAATATTTTTATTTGTTATTTACAATAAATGAGCTGTCATGTATAATAGATTTAGGAGAAAATTAATTTTATAAATGGAGGTTAGCTTTATGAAAAAAGGTTTTAAAGCGTCAATCAGCATGTTAATCGCGGCGGTTATGGTTATCACCCTTATCGGCGCGGCGGCGGTCGCCCAAACGAATCCCGAAAGCTCCGCATCAGATGCCTACTTAACTTTCGGCAAAAGAAGAGAGGATACCGCAGAACTTATGAAGTACGACTTCAAAAAGCACACCGAATCAAGCACAAGAATAAGACCCTCCGAAAGCCGAACGGCAAGGGCTCTTGAAAAATTCCAAGGCTTGGATTCTTTCTATGCAGGGCTTGACGTACTTGCTTCCAAAGCTTTAGCTGCCGCGACCGGTTTAAGCAACAACAGAGTGAGCGCGTTTGTTGCCTTAAAGGACGGCAATGCTTCTATGCGTATGAACGCCGAGGGAGAAGATATGATGTTCATCATCGAAGGAAGCACCATGACGATTTATGACGTTAATAAAAAGACAGGGATTAAAATGAAAGCTTCGCCCGATGAGTTGGAATTGGATTTAGACAGTGCTTTCTCGGAATATTTAGGAGAGGCTGAATCTTATAAAAACTCCAAGGAAGCTGTATACGGTTTTAACTTAAAAATCAACGGCAAAAATTACAGATACGAATACTGGTCGGGCAAAAAAGAGGGTTATCTTTTTGACACCAGGGGAGAGCTTTGCTTAGTTGTCAACTCAGAGGCAAAAGCCGTTGTTCACGCATACACCTCACGAGTACCTGCAAATGCGTTTGGTCACCCGAAAGGGTTTGAGGTTATTACGATATAGGCGACTTCAGCGGTCTTCCCCCTAGGTCAAACCTCCCCCGTAATATACATCAAAATCGCCGTAACCGCAACGGGGCAGGTTTCGCAGCGCAAGATTCTTTCGCCTAAGCCTATGGGGGTAACGCCGCTGCTAACTGCCGTTTCAAACTCTCCGCGCTCGAAACCGCCCTCAGAGCCGACCATGACCGCGATGCTTCTTGCATTAGGGGATACAGTCTCCGAGAGCCTTTTGCCGCCGTTTTCATAGCAAATCAGGCGAATTTCAGATTTTTTCATGTCCTCCAAGGCTTCCTCAAAGGTCATAAGCGCGGATACCTCGGGGATAATCCCTCTGCCGGATTGCTTCGCCGCCTCCTCTGCAATCCTTTGGTAACGCGTAAGCTTTTTTTGAAAGCTTTGCTGATTATGGCGTGAAACGCATCGCCTTGACATAAACGGAACGATTCTCTTAACGCCCAGTTCAATCGTTTTTTGCACAATCCCCTCGAATTTATCCTGTTTGGGGAAGGCTTGGTAAAGCGTTAACGCGGTATTCGGCTCGGAACACGATGGGATTGCTTCCTTAACCTCGCAAACAACCTCATCTTCCGATATTGCGGTAATAACGCACAAATAATCATAACCGCCGTGACAAAATGTCTGGCGGTCATTTATTTTCATTCTCAGTGAGCAGCTTATATGGCGAGCATCGCTCCCCCTTACGGTTATAACGCCGTCAAGGGGGGGTTGCTCTATGAAAAACCGGGGCATTAGGATAAGTCGCCGAACATGCTTGCCAAGTCGCTGAGGTCTATAACCTCATAGCCCTCCGGCTCATCGAACGCGCCTTGGGGCACTTGTGTAGTAAACGCAAAGAGGTTGAGAACGCCGTCCGGCGAAATAATCTTACAAATCTGACCACGGTCGTCAAAGACAAAGCCCGAATCTTCTTGATGCTCATAGGTGTAGTTGGCACCGTCAATGGTGATGTCAAAAACATTAATGTCCTGCGAATCCTCGGCTTTTAAGCTTCCGAGTTGGGAATATTGATTCATTATTTCGTCCAAATTAATGAAATTGCTGATTTGGTCTTCGGGGATTTCCATTTTAGTTGCCGTTCTGGTTGCGGGGTCGTAGTTAATCAGAACATTGCCGTTTAAGTGCATGAGCATTTCAATGCCGCCCGAAACTGCCTTAACAACGATTCGGTCGCCCTGCATTGCCATATAAAGCTCGTCCACGCCCTCATCCGAAAAATCGCCCGCTAAGTAAAAGCCTTTATCCAAATCAAGCTCGGAGGCGAATTGGAAAGACAGGCTGTCCTTTGATTCGACAATTCTGTCGGGCTCTTCAAGGGCTGAGAAGTCGTAAGACCAAACTGCCGATAAATCCCTTTTCACGCCGAATTTTTCAATGGCTTCCGCGGTTACGGGGGGGATGTCTGCCTCGGGTTCGGTTTCCGCCTCCGTTTCTTCGGCGGCTGTTTCGCCGTCTGTAACGATGGGGTTGGCTGGTGTTGGTGCGGGAGGTACAGGTTCGTTATTGCTTGTTCCGCAAGCGGAGGATATTGCCGCGCATAAAGCCAGCGAAATAAGCAAAGCGATTTTCTTTTTCATTTTGTTGTTTCCTTTCAAATTAAACTAAGTCTTAGGTTCTAATTCCTAAGACTTAATTATAACACATATATTTAAATTTGTATATAGGTAAATTATACAATTTATATGAGCAAATCCAAAATGTTTTGTGGAAGTTTCATAGCTTGGGCAAGCATAGCCTGCGCCGCCTGCATTAATATATGGTATTTTGTAAACTCCATCATTTCATAAGCCATATCCGCGCCGCGTATTCGTGCCTCGGCGGCTGTAATATTTTCAAGGGTTACGTTTAGGTTATCTATCCTATGTTCAAGCCGATTTTGCACAGCACCCAGTGAAGCACGCGCAAGCGATGTTTTATTTATTGCAAATTCAATTTGGTCGATGGCAAAGTTAGCCGCCGCCTGAGATTCAATGCTTAAATTTTCCGCCCCCAAGCCCCGCGAGGTGACGTCAAGGTTTGGTGCAAGCGTACCTATCCCGCTTGCATAGGCTGAATAATCGAAGGTGAAATTAACACTGTCCTTACTGCGCGCGCCCAGTTGCAGGGTTATGGAGTCGATATACCGCAAGGAAGCAGAGCCGGCTCTGAAAGCGTTCGGCACGGAGGTTTCACCCGGCGCACCCATATCGGGGGTAAGGGTTTTATCTGCGGGGGAGTAGCTGAGTTTTCCATCCGCCCCTGCGATTTTGCCGTCGGCTGTCCTTCCGCCGTTCAACGCCATTATACCGTTGAAGTCGGTATCTGCGATTTGGTCTAATTCTTTTCTCAGCTGGTCGAACTCCAACTGCGCCGCCGCGCGGTCGGTTATATCGTCATATGTTCCGTTTGCGACCTGCGTAGCAATCGTTTTCATGCGAAGCAGAATTTTATTCGTTTGATTCAGTGCGCCCTCGTAGGTTTGAACCATGGAAATACCGTCCTCGGCATTTTTAACCGCCTGCTTCAGCCCGCTAATCTGCGAGCGCATTTTTTCAGACACAGCAAGCCCCGCCGGGTCGTCCGCCGCGCGGTTAATCCGAAGCCCCGAGGATAGACGCTCCAAGTGCCTCGACATCATTCTCTGATTAATCATAAAATACCTGTAAGCGTTCAGAGCCGCTAAATTATGTTGTATGACCATAGAATCACCTCGATTTGATATAGTAGACTATTATTAACTTGACTTTTTTACCATTAAGTGATATAATATATAAAAAGTAAAAGGAGGCAATTGGTATGTATAAAACCATGCGGGAAATCGAAAAGGAATACGATGGAAATTTCGTATGTATAATTAATTATAAAAAAAGCAAGTATCACAGCATTATTGGCGGAGAGGTCATTGCCGCCAGTCAAGACAAGGAAAAGATTATTGATATATGGGCAAAAAACCCACGAAGCCATTTTGAATATATGGGCGAATTTCCCGATGAGGAAGGAGGCTTTCTGTTGACATGGAATTCCTTGAAATAAAAATGGTAAGAGAGCTGTTATATGCCCCCATTATGTTTTGGTGCGTAGCGGATAATGATTACCTCTCTATGCTCGTGCTTATCGACACAGGTGCGGCAATTACTACCTTTTCTGATTCAGCATTAAAAAGGCTCGGTTATGTAACTGATGACAAATCCATTTCAATAAGAACCGGGGGAGGCACAACAACGGCAAATGAAGTAATAATCCCGAAAATTCAAATCGGTTCTGTTGAATTGACGAACATATGCGCTCACTCAAACAGATTCCTTGACGAGTTTAAAATTAACGGCATATTGGGCATGAATATACTTAGCAAGTTTAATTTTAGCGTTAATTTTGACGAAAGTATTATTTCATTGAAAAAGCGCGATAAATAGACAATGACTGGTTTAACTCGGAAAGAGATTGAGGAATTAAACTTTTCTTGAGATTTACGCTATCTATTTTGAAACAAACGCTCCCGTAAAATACAGGAGCGTTTGTTCAAGCCTTATTAACTTACCTTGCGCCCGGCAAGCTTTTTTCGGATTATTGAAGGAGAGACAGAACGCTCTGCGGGAGCATGTTCGCTTGCGCGAGCATGGACTGAGAAGCTTGCGAGAGAATCTGGTTCTTTGTGAAGTCCATCATCTCTGCAGCCATATCCGTATCTCTGATACGTGATTCTGCCGCAGTCAAGTTTTCCTTCGTTACATTGAGGTTGTCAATCTTATGTTCCAGTCTGTTTTGAATTGCGCCGAAGGTAGCTCTAATCATCGAAACCTTATTAATGGCGAAGTCAATCTGGTCCATCGTGTAGTTAGCCGCAGCCTGTGTGGAAATCGAAAGGTTCTTTGTGTTAAGACCGTTAGCTCTTGAAGAAACGTCCATGTTGGATATCAGAGTACCGATACCTTGGCTGCTGTAGTTAAATGTAAAGTTAACAATATCTTTCGCTCTTCCGCCTGCTTGAAGTACGATAGTGGAAGTATAAAGCATGTTTACTCTTGCTGCAGTGTAAGCGTTAGGTACGGAAACTTGACCAGCCGAGCCTGCCTTAGGAGCGATAGGTCCGCCGTCTGTTCTTACAGCACTGCCCTTAGCATAAGCCTCATTGCCGGTGCGCGAAGAATAATTGAATTTGCCGTTAACGTGTTTTTCGCCGTCAGCCATTTGACCGCCGTTGAGGGCAACAACGCCGTTGAAGTCAGTGTCTGCGATTTGGTCGAGTTCCGCATTAAGCTGGTCAAACTCGAGCTGAGCTGCAGCGCGGTCAACTTCGTTATCATAAGTACCGTTAGCAACCTGACCTGAAAGGGTCTTCATTCTCTGGAGAATCTTGTGTGTTTCAGTCAACGCGCCCTCATAGGTTTGAACCATTGAGATTCCGTCTTCATTGTTTTTAACAGCCTGTGTAAGACCGCCGATTTGAGCTCTCATCTTCTCAGAAACAGCCATGCCTGCAGCATTGTCGCCAGCGCGGTTGATTTGGAAGCCCGAAGCTAATTTCTCAAGGTTCTTGCCGAGTGCTGTGTTGTTAATACCTAAGTATCTGTTCGCGTTCATTGCAGTCAAATTATGTTGTACTATCATAATATTACCTCCCTGTAATTTTCAAGGCGAATCCATTCGTCTTGACTCATAAAAATTCTCGTGAAACAATTTTCTTACCAATGGCGCAATCGGCGTAATAACCGTTTCACCCCGAAGCCGTTCCCGTATAAAAAGCTTTCCTCGCGGAAGCTTTCTTTTAATACGGTCGCTCTCCTTGCTTCTTAATTTATATATCGGCAAAAAAAACCGCAACTTTAGGGTATTTTGCTAAAAATTTGCTAAGATTATTAGGTCGGCGCGCCGTCATAACGCGCATGTTCAAATTTAGCTTGACTTTTCCTAAAATATATGCTAAAATAAATTCATTCTGTTAAAAAGGAGCAAATCAGGTGCGTTTTAAGTCACAAAACGGCAAGGGAATTGCAGTTTTTCTGTTTTTAGCGTGTTTTATCACGGTTTTTCTTGTTTCCGAAGCATTAGTTCACGTCCTTTCAAGCCATGAGCACGAGCATAAAGGCGCGGACGGTACTTGCGGTATATGCTATTGGATTAAAAACACGGAAAATTTATTTCGGCAAGCCTATGCGCCCGCAGTCGTTGGCATGTTAGGGCTGGGCTTTGTTTTCATGGCAGCTGTTGCTTCACGTGCCGCTTTGTCATTTTCGGACAGGCAAACGCTTGTATCCTCAAAAATCCGAATGGACAATTAAATCAATTGACAATTTTGAGCTTAAACAGAAAAAAATTTAGGAGATGAAAATGATGAAAAAACAAATTACCGCGCTTTTGCTTGCGCTTTTAATACCTGCGGGGTTGCTGTCCGGCTGTCAAAACAATAATCCGGGCGCGAACGGAAGCCCTGCACCCGGTACGGGGGCTAACAGCGCGAATGAAAAGACAATCAATGTTGTCTGCACGATTTTCCCCATATATGATTGGGTTAAGCAAATACTGGGCGAAAATACAAGCAATGTAAACCTAACCCTCCTTTTGGATAACCGCATCGACCTGCATAACTACCAGCCGTCGGTTGACGATATTATAAAAATATCCTCTTGCGATATATTTATCCACGTGGGCGGGGAATCCGATGCTTGGGTCGGCGATGTCCTCAAAAACTCCATTAACCCCGACATGATTGTAATCAGCCTTATGGACGCGCTGGGAGACAGGGCGAAAATCAGCGAGCTCATAGAAGGCATGGAGGACAGTCACGGTCACAGCCATGACGATGAAGATGACCACGATGACGAAGATGACCACGACCATGATGATGAGGACGACCACGACCATGACGATGAGGACGACCACGACCACGATGATGAAGACGACCACGACCACGATGATGAGGACGACCACGACCATGATGATGAGGACGACCACGACCATGATGATGAGGACGACCACGACCATGATGATGAGGACGACCACGACCACGATGATGAGGACGACCATGACCATGATGACGAAGACGACCACAATGACCATAGCCACGTTCATGAATATGATGAGCATGTATGGCTGTCTTTGAGAAATGCGGAGATTCTCTGCCTTGTGATTAATGACGCGCTTTCCGGGTTAAACCCCGAATACGCAGATGAATATCAGAGCAACCTTGTGGCATATCTGGAAGAGTTGTCTGCCTTGGATTCTTATTACCAAGAGGCGGTAAGCGCGGCGGCGGTTAAAACGCTGTTATTCGGCGACAGGTTTCCTTTCCGCTATCTGACGGAAGATTACGGCTTGGATTATTACGCCGCTTTCAGCGGATGCTCCGCCGAAACGGAGGCAAGCTTTGATACGATTATATTCCTCGCCAATAAAGCCGATGAGCTTGCCTTGAATAATATTATGGTTACAGAAAGCTCAAATCAGCTGATTGCCTCAACAATTATAAGCAACACCGCAAATAAAAACCAACAAATTCTGGTGCTCGATGCCATGCAATCATCAACCTCCGGCGATGGTTCAAGCTACCTCTCCATCATGGAAAACAACCTAAACACCCTAATCGAAGCACTTGCTAATTAACGATGAACAAGTCCAATTGTACAATAGGGTTGTAGGGGACAGGCTTGCCTGTCCCGCCAGTAACGAAATAATATGTTTTTTGGTGTGCGGGACGGGCAAGCCCGCCCCCTACAGAATAAAATTCTGACCTGTTGCACAGGTGGAAATAATTGTTAATTGCTAATCGTTAATTGTTAATTGAAAAGGAGGGGCGTTATGCCGCAGTTGGATTGCCAAAGTTTGGTTTTAGGCTATGATGGGAGGACGGTGATTTCTGACCTGTCTTTCAGCGTAAATTCCGGGGATTACCTCTGCATTGTCGGTGAGAACGGTTCCGGCAAAACTACGCTGATGAGAACGATATTGGGCTTAAAAACGCCGATGTCGGGTCAGATTATTTTCGGCGATGGTTTAAGGAATAATGAAATCGGTTATCTTCCCCAGCAAACGGATATACAAAAGGATTTCCCCGCTTCCGTAAACGAGGTAGTCCTTTCGGGTTGCTTGAATCATTGCGGCTTCCGCCCATTTTATAACAGCGCGGAAAAGCTGTTGGCGGAGGAAAATATGGAGAAGCTTGGCATATCCCCGCTTGCCAAGCGTTGCTACCGCGAACTGTCGGGCGGGCAGCAGCAAAGGGTGCTTTTAGCGCGCGCCTTATGTGCCGCAAAAAAAATCCTGCTCTTAGATGAACCCGTAGCAGGGCTTGACCCCGCGGCGACCTCGGACATGTATGCCCTAATCAAAAAGCTTAACGATGAGGGCATTACGATTATTATGATTTCCCACGATGTAGCTTCCGCCGTAAACTACGCTTCGCACATTCTGCACATATGCAGGCGTTGCCCGATTTTTTTCGGCGCGACCGAAGAATATATGAGCAGTGAGGCGGTATGCGAAAACGGTTGGAAAAGCCGTGAAGTGCCCGGAAAAGGAGAAATTCGCAAATGAATGAGCTGATGAATAACCTTATAATGTATTTTCAATTCCCTTTTGTTCGTTACGCTATGATTGTAGGCGTTTTGATTGCCCTTTGCTCCTCGCTTTTAGGCGTGACGCTTGTATTAAAGAGGTTTTCGTTTATAGGGGACGGGCTGGCGCACGTCGCTTTCGGCGCGGTCGCCATATCGGCGGCATTACAGATGACGAACAACTTTTTTCTGGTTATGCCCGTGACAATATTGTGCGCCGTCCTTTTACTAAGCGCGGGGCAGAATGCGAAGATTAAGGGCGATGCGGCAATCGCGATGATTTCGGTAGGCTCTCTCGGGATAGGCTATCTTATCATGAATCTGTTTTCAAAATCTTCAAACCTTTCGGGCGATGTTTGCACGACGCTTTTCGGCTCTACCTCGATTCTCACGCTGACAATGACAGAGGTTCGTATGTGTATCATCATGTCCGTGCTGGTAACGACGGTATTTTTACTATTTTATAATAAAATATTCGCAGTTACCTTTGATGAGGATTTCGCAACCGCAACGGGTACGAAGGCTAAAGCCTACAACCTGCTCCTTGCCGTTGTTATAGCCATTATTATCGTGCTTGCGATGAATCTGGTCGGCTCGCTCTTAATATCGGCTCTGGTAATTTTCCCCGCGCTTTCCGCCATGCGTGTTTTCAAGAGCTTTAGGTCGGTAACGATTTGCTCGGTGATTATCTCGGTGGTCTGCGCCGCGCTGGGCATCTTAATCTCGATACTAGCGGGAACGCCCGTAGGCTCTACCATAGTAGCCGTGGATATTGGCGGCTTTGCGTTATTCAGCGTTGCGGGTAAAGTTGCAGGGAGATGTTAAGTCAATTTACAATTGATAATTGACAATTGACAATTTTGGTGTCCGCTTTGCGGACGATATTGAATTGAGGGGTATGTTATGAAAGCTAAGGAAGCGCGCCGTGCGGAGGCTTTGAAGAAGGCTAAGCGTGAAAAGGTGATTATAGGTGTGGTGGGCGCAGTTGCCGCTGTTGCGGTAATCGCGTTGATTATCGTTAGTATTGCAAACCAAAGCGGCGGTACGCGTGATGTTAAGGGCGGCGATGTGGATTTAACTCCTTTGAGCGTTACCATGCTTTACGCTGAAATTAACAATATTTACCAAAACGCCGACCGATACCTGGGGCATAATATTAAAATGAAAGGTCCTTATTACACCATCTATGATGAGCAGAGCAACAAGCAATATCATTACATTATCGCCGAGGTTGCGGACGATTGCTGTATCCAAGGGTTTGAATTCATCATAAACGGCGAACCGCCCGCCGATTTCCCCGCAATATACGAAGAAATCGAACTGAGCGGCACATTCCAAAGCTACGAAAACGCAGGGCAAACCCTATACTACATATCGGTTGAAAACCCATTTTAAAAACCCATTGACCCGTAGGGGCGACCGCCTCGGTCGCCCCTACGAAATTTATCCAATCGCCGATTCATTCCCCACGATACTTGCCATGGGTGCAATGTCCTCTGAATCTTCAAAGATGGTTTGAAGCTCGGCTTGGCTGTTTATTTTGGGGATTGGACCGGGTGCTCCGCCGATGGGGGCGTTATGGTCTCTGCGGGGGGGAGTGGCTGTGGACGTATCCTCGCTAGTGCCTCCGTTCCGCCCCTGTTCATTCGCCGCTACGCCGTAAAGGCTGAAATCGCTTGCGTCGAACACCAGCGTACCCGTCCCGGGATTGTAGCTTGTATGCGGAATGATTTCCAATTCACTGGGAGGTCCAACGTCCTTTTCATGCAGTACCAATATTCCGCTCAATCCCTTTAAAGGGTTGCCTATTAGGGTTATAGTCAACACCAAGGGGGGCTCTCCAGACGGATGTACATACGGGGTAATACCATCGTCTTGCGTCAGTCTAATATCATAAACCAGATAAACCATTTTCCCTGCCATGCCGGGTAAATCTTTAAAGGCATCGCTGAACCTGTTAAAATCAGCTTCGTCAAGAGCATCTTCGCCCGGCTTTAACAGCCTTATGGATACGCCGGGGGGCAGTCCCTCAATAATAATCTCTATACCATCATCATCGCCCTCAATTGCATTCCCGAGCTTCCATCCGGCAGAAACGGTTACGTTTTTCGCGGGCATGGTAAAGGTCAATACCGTGTCGCTTGTATCGGCTTCACTATCTTTGGAAAAATCCACATCGCTTGAAGTCCAGCCGCCGAATGTAAATTGGGCGCGCGTTCCGGCGTTTACGATTACCTTATCACCAGCCGAATACTCGCCCCCTCCGGGTGCGTTATGGTTGCTTCCCCTTACGGTTACGGTATATTTCTCATTAAGCTCTTCGCCGCCGCCCACGCCGCCCGGACCTGTCAGTCTGACTGCCATAAGGTCTGCGCCATCGTTATAAACTTTAAATACGCTTCCGCAATCCGCGGTTATATTTCTGCTGAAAACATTTCCGATACTGCTCCTGCTGTATCCGGCATTCACGCCGCCCACAATCAAGGCAATTTCCCGCACATCTTCGCCTTCAAACGGCAATTCATCTACATCGGGAACATGGCTGATTACAATACCGCCATCGCCTGTATACCTGTTCATCATAAACGGCGTTCCGCCCTCTACCATAAGCATCATATAGTCCCCAAGTTCCGACAGGTCAAATTCAAGCTTGGAGATAACGACATTTTCATCGGGAACGCCATCCATATTCAATGTATAGCTTGCCTTTGCAACGTAAGTGCCGATACTCACGCCTGCATCTCCGCCCTTGCCGCCTTTACCGCCCCTTGCCGTATCGGGTCCTAGGGTGTCTTCATTGCCGTCATCCCCCGGCTCGCCGGGTATTAAAGACAATTCCTTAATGTCAGATTTTCCGCTCACCGTCATCAGTGCAGAGCCGCCGTTTCCGCCTTTGCTGCCATCGGTTATAATATTCGGAGCACTCCCCGAGTTATCCTGAATATGACCGTTTGCGCCATTACCTCCTGCTCCGCCGACAAGAAGCACATCGTTGGCAGAAAAATCACCGTTAACGATTAAGCCGGCTAGTCCGCCATGCGCTCCGTCCACACCTAAATCTTCCGTGCCCCCCGCATCCCCGTCTCCGCCGCGTAAGTAAGCGGCTTCATCGCTATCCAGAGCCAAATCGCCGCTTGTCTGAGCCAAAGCGGTTCTGGCAGTTTGATTAATTGTCGCCGTAATGTCGCTCAAACTTGCTTCGCCATTAGTTTCGTGAAAACTGCCATTGAAAACAACCTTTTCACCGCCCTCGAAGTTTCCACCGTATACCTGCAACTTCGCATCCTCGTACCCGGAAGCCTCAACGTGCCGAACAGCAGCGAAGCAAAGAATCCCCGCCGCAAGCGCGCCCGCTGTCAGCAGAGCAATCGTTGAATTGCGTTTTTTTGTATTTACAGCCATAAATAAAAATCTCCCCTTTCATTTGAAAATTAACAGTTAGCCGTTAATTTTCTTTTTCTGCCTGTTTTAATATATCGTCTATAACCTCTTCAATCATTTTAAGCTTTTCCTCCGCGCTTATTTTAGGATTCTTAATAAGCTTTTCAAGCGGTTTAAACAGCACGATATAATCAATTTTAGTAGCCATAAATAAAAATCTCCTTTCTTAAATTAGGTTGCAGAAATTTGCATTTACCTATTTACCTGCATCCTCAAACCTAAATCTTCATTTATTATATCATAATATAATGAAGATGTCAACCGTTGTTGGAGGGTGTTTTTTTGACTGTTGTAACATTTCTCTGCCGAAAGTGCAAGGAATTTTTTTAAAAAACACACCGCAATCTTCTTATTTTTTCTTGACGTCCTTCTGATTATATGATATAATCAGCAATAAGGGAAGGTGAACGGGTTGAAAGCTCTTAATTTTGATAAATCGGCTGAAAAGGAACTGAAAAGGCTTGACATACCTATGCGCCGCCGAATTATTGACGGCATAGCGGGACTTATTGAGATTCCGCCTAAAGGCGACATAAAGGCTCTTAAAGGCGAGCTTAACGGGTTAAACCGCCTTAGAGTTGGCAACTGGCGCATAATATATGAGGAAACCGAAAAAAATATTGATATTCTTATGATTTCGCCGCGTGGAGGCGCGTATAAGTGAAAGAGGTGTTATAAATGGCTGTTCAAACTATATATGATGTTGTTGAAAAATTATCCGATGAGCGCAGGGTAGCGATTTACAGACTTGCGCTTGACATGTTATCCGCGCAGCAAACAGAGGATTTTGATTATTATTCGCCGGAGGATATTAAGGCTGTCGTGGAAGCCCGTGAGCGGGTTTTAAAGGGTGATTGCTTGTCATTCGAGTCTGCGGGGGAATTAGCGGCTCACTTCGGAGTTTAACTGCCGATTCATGAAAAAACAACTACCTCCGAGGTGGCTCTCGGAGGTAGTTGTTTTTTGAATCGGCGTTGGAACTCTTTATTATTTCTGTGATTATTATACACATATGAATTAAGCCAAATAATCCATAAACACCTTCGGACTATACCTTTTGAACGCTGCATCGTTCAATTTGACACTTTGCCCCTCTGTCCAAGAGGCTAACATCGCCATAAAGTCCTCGCCTTTCATGATATGCCTTACCGACATGTCAACCTGCTCAATATAATCCTCTCTGGAGAGAATATCAAACAACTCAACTACATAGTAAACCTCGTCAAGCTCAATAAGGACAATATCCCCCGGCGACATGCTTCCGCCGAATACCCGGTCGATAACCTCTTGATGCGGCGTTGTCCCCGTTTTGCTTATGATAACACTGTAATCGGCAGGCTCGCGCTCCTCATCGTCCTCTGCGGCAACTTGGGGCTCTTCTCCTGTTGCCCCCGTTACGCCCGCTGCTTCCTGAGCGGCAAGATATTCATCGTAGGCATCGGGATTATCGGGGTCGTATGATGGGTCTCTCCAGTGATTTCCATCGGCACCTTCAACATCCACAAGCTCCCAATCAATCTGCGGGGGAGCGAAAGCGGCGACCAGCTCATCGTAAAAGGTGTTAAATTCTTCAATGAGCGCGTCCATGCTTTCCCCGGCTTTTGCGCGCTCCAAGTAATCGTTAGCCATTTCAAGCCTCTCGGCTTTGCCCTCCGATTTCAAAAGGTTGCCCTCGCCATCGCGAAGCGGCATTTCGATATACTTGACCCAAGCGGAATTTTCAAGCACATATTGCCTGATTTCTTCATCGCTTACAGCCTCTATACCGTCCGCCCCGTAATAATACTTAAAGATTTCCAATCTCTTGACTTCGTTTAAATTAACATCAACCAAGGATTGCTTGCTGATGCCGAAGCCCTCATACATTGCACCCAAAGTACCGCCCGGTATGCCGTAGCTTGCCAGTGAGGGGTCATAATCCCAAAGCTGGTTTACGTTTGCTATGGCTCTCTCATTATCGTTTGCGGACAGGGAAAGCCCAAGCTCGCTGAATTTAAGCTCGGTTGCGGCAAAATCGCGCATTTTCAAAACTGCTTGGTCGTTAATCCAGTCGTGGGCTGTCTGCTCCTCGATAAGCATATCGAGAAAATTAAAATCCGCTCTCAGACCGCCCATCTCGTCGTACCCCTCGGGCGGGACGTAAGCTATGGCATTTTCAAAAGCCTCCATTTGGTATCTTATAAATATACCCGTCCTCACCTCAATGCCGTCTATTACCGCGCTCCATGATGTATCCTCTCCGCAGGATGCAAGCGATAAGGTCATAGCCGCCGCTATCAAACAGGTAAGGATTTTTTTTGCTAAAGACATTGCTGTTCAACCTCCGTTTTTTTTACATTAATGATTCTATACTATTATTATAACACATATTTTATCATTTGTAAAGAAAATAAAAAAATAACCCTGCAAACACACATGTAAATAATTTGTTAATATTTTATTTCAATTTTATGTAGATGCGTTCCCCCTGCAAATTGTCAATTGATTTAATATGTATATTTAAAGGCGGCAACGCATAATATTAAAAGAAGCAAAGGAAAAACCCAAAACATCGCCTAGGCGCGGAAAGGATGCTTATAAATAATGAACATTTACAAGCCCGAGGGCTCGCTTATCAATACCTCGGATAACCAAAACAGTCTGAAATCCGTAAGAACGCTGGAAGAAGCAAAATACAGGGGCGGTATCCTTGAAGCGCGGACCGCAATTTGCGATAACGACCATAATCTGATAGTAGACCTGCCCTGCGCGAAAGGAATCATCCCGCGTGCAGAGGGCGCGTTAGGCATAGCCGAGGGAAAAACGAAGGACATCGCCCTTATCACAAAGGTAAACAAGCCTATCTGTTTTAAGGTTACAGATGTTGCCAAGGTCGGCGGCGAGGTGATTGCAACGCTTTCGCGGCGGGCGGCGCAAGAGGAATGTATGAGCGAATTTATAGAAAAGCTGACCCCGGGCGATGTGATTCCCGCCAAGGTGACGCATCTGGAGCAATTCGGCGCGTTCGTTGACATAGGTTGCGGAATCCCCTCCCTTATCCCGATAGACGCAATATCAATATCCAGAATCGCGCACCCCTCCGACCGATTCACGCCGGGGCAGGATATAAACGTAGTGATAAAAGATGTTTCAAACGGCAGGGTCTGGCTTTCGCATAAGGAGCTTTTGGGCACTTGGGAGGAAAACGCCTCTCTGTTCAGCTACGGCGAAACGGTATCGGGCATCATCCGCTCGGTTGAGGATTACGGGGTTTTTGTAGAGCTTGCTCCGAATCTGGCGGGGCTTGCCGAGCCGCGTGAAAATGTCCGCGCGGGTCAATGCGCCAGCGTTTATATAAAAGCATTAATACCCGAAAAAATGAAAGTAAAGCTCATTATAGTAGACAGCTGCGAGGGAATCCCCCCCAATACCGCTTTGAAGTATTACATAAACAGCGGACATATATCCTCATGGAGATATTCCACCCCCGAATCCAAACGGGTTATAGAAGCAAAATTCTAACTGCTAATCACTAAAAAGTCCCCCGCCTTTTCGGCGAGGGACTTAACCTTTTAAATTTCCTCTTAAATTTCCTCAAACTCACGCAATGTATTTATTGGTGGCTACAGAAATCCCCACTCCCATGGTTGACGCGATTACGCAGGATTTTATATAAGTCCCCTTAGCGGCGGCGGGCTTTGCTTTCACGACCGCCTGTATTAAGGTTTCAAAGTTTTCTGCAAGCTTTTGCGCTCCGAAAGAAGCCTTTCCTATGGGGCAATGGATAATATTTGTCTTATCCAGCCTGTATTCAATTTTACCCGCCTTAGCTTCCGCAACGGCTTTCGCAACATCGGGGGTAACCGTTCCCGCTTTAGGGCTCGGCATAAGTCCCCTCGGACCTAAAATCTTAGCGACCTTGCTGACAACGCTCATCATATCGGGCGAGGCTACAACAACATCAAAATCCATCCAGCCCTCTTTTTGGATTCTGTCAATCAAGTCCTGCGCTCCCGCGTGGTCCGCTCCCGCCGCCTTTACGGCTTCAAGCTTATCCTCCTTGCAAAACGCGCAAACGCGCACATTCTTACCCGTACCGTTAGGAAGAACAACCGCTCCTCTCACCTGCTGGTCGGCGTGCCTTGAATCAACGCCCAGACGGACGTGCACCTCAATGGTTTCGTCAAATTTAGCCCGGGCGTTCTGACATGCAAGCTCCAAAGCCTCGGAGGACTCATAAAGCTTCGTTTTGTCAACAGCCTTTAGGCTCTCTCTATATTTTTTACCGCGTTTCATAAAAACATTCCTTTCAAAGTATGTGGTAGCCTTAAAATTAAAAATTATATTACATGATATTATAAGGCGTAATAACGGAAATTTCCTCCCACGTTTAAGTCAATTTAACTTAAATTGATAATTAAGAGTTAATAAAATCACTCAACAACGGTTACGCCCATTGAACGCGCCGTGCCTGCTACCATTTTCATAGCAGATTCAACGCTCGCGGCGTTTAGGTCTGCCATTTTGGTTTCGGCAATTTTTTGAATTTGAGCTTTCGTGATTTTACCGACTTTATTTTTGTTTGGTTCTCCCGAGCCTTTATTGATATTGATAGCTTTTTTTATTAAAACCGCCGCGGGAGGGGTTTTTGTGATAAACGTAAACGAACGGTCGGCGAATACCGTAATAACAACGGGGATGATAAGCCCCATATCGCCCTTTGTTCTCTCATTGAATTCCTTAGTAAACGCCATGATATTTACGCCGTGCTGACCCAAAGCGGGACCAACCGGCGGCGCGGGAGTAGCCTTACCCGCCGCGATTTGCAGCTTAATCAAGCCCGCAACCTTCTGCGCCATATATAAAACTTCCTTTCATTGCTTTAATGTGTTCAGAGCCTAAGCAGGCTCTAAGTCCTCGCTCAATATTCATCGGTTTTAGAAACCTGTGAAAAGTTTAGCTCCGCAAGCGTTTCGCGACCGAACATAGATACGGTAACTTCTACCGTCATATCGTCGGTATTAACGCCCTTGACCTCGCCTATAAAGCCCTCCATAGCTCCGGCATCAATCTTGACCCTGTCGCCCGGTTTGAGGTCTACCTCTATCGTTCTTGCCCTTTCAACGCCCAGCGCGGCGACTTCCCTTTCGGTAAGCGGTACCGGCTTTGAAGCAGGACCGACAAACCCGGTAACCCCTCTGGTGTTCCGAACGATATACCAAGACTCATCGGTAAGAATCATTTTCACAAGGACATAGCCCGGAAAAAGCTTCTTCTCAACCTCTTTTTGCTTGTTTTTATCGGTAATCTCAGTCACCAGCTCCACCGGAACTCTAACCTCCGGGATTAACTCTTGAAGCTTGCGGTTGTCTACGACCTTCAGTATAGTCTGCGCGACTTTATTTTCATAACCCGAATAAGTGTGAACGACATACCATCTCGCCGCCTCCGACATTATAACGACATCCTTTCAAGCAGCTCCGCCCGGCGGCATATCCTTTCAGATACGCCTTTAGCCGCCTAAGTTTATAATCAGCTTCATAAGCTCGCTTAAACCTAAGTCAAACGCATAAATAATCAAGCCCGCCAAAACCATCCCCGAAAGCACGACCGTAGTATTGTTGACGACCTTTTCCTTTGAGGGCCATACGACCTTTTTAAGCTCGCTTTTAAGCTCCTTTAAAAATTTGACAACGGGGCTTTTCTTTTTGCCGGATTTACCGCCCTTTTTTGAAGAAGCCTTGGTGTTTGAGGTTTTTTTAACCGCGCCCGCCTCGGCTTTATTGTTTTCCGACATGATACACATACTCCTTTCAACGCTTTTCGCGCCATTCCTCCAAGACGGTTCAAAGCACCCACGCTCTGACAACAGCCCGCCCGGAGCTTCTGGCATCCTTTTACTTAGTTTCCTTATGCAGAGTATGCTTTCTGCAGAATTTACAGTGCTTTGTCATCTCTAGCCTGTCGGGGTCGTTCTTTTTGCTTTTTTTCGTGTTATAATTACGTTGCTTACATTCCATACAGGATAATGTTATTTTGATTCTCATGATTAACGGCACCTCCTAATTCATTTTTAGCGGTCGCCTAAATTGGCTTTGCACCGCTTGGTTTGCCTCCCTCTTACCAAGGTCTGAGTTCATATTTTACTCAAAAAAATAAACCTCTGCGTAAGAGGTAAATGTATTATACCACGTCTTACTTAGTTTTGTCAAGGGTTTTTTAAAAAATTCGGTGTAAAGTTTACATATTTACGGCATATTGGGGACATCGTGTTCTGTTTGTTAATAAATTTTAAAATAAAATTCATATATTGTTAACTTTAACTTTTATCCTCCTAACCCCCGCTTAAATATTTACAATCCAATAAAAATATGTTATAATAATAAAAAAACATATTACGGAGTGTTAAGCCTTGGATTTAAAGCGGGATAAAAGCAGAGCCCTGTCAAAGGATTCGTTAATATCGGAGCTTGGAGGGGTGGGCAGTAAGCGGGCAGAACTGTATGCTAAAATCGGAATTAATACTATCGGTAATTTATTGGAATATTATCCCCGCAGTTATATAGACTGCTCCCTACCTGTGCCGATTCAGACGGCGGAGGTGAACAGCCACTGCGTTGTAAAGGGGATTGTAACCCGAAAAATTCCTGCCGCCAGAATTCGGCAAGGGCTTACGCTTTATAAGGTAATCGTCCAAGACGAAAGCGAAGCCATGACAGTTGTTTTATATAATAACCAATACGTATTCGATGCTTTTTTGAGCGGCGAGGAATATATTTTTTACGGCAAGATGAACGGCGGCTTCACCCGCAAGGAAATGAACTCTCCCTTTTTTATAAGGGCGGACGAGCCGAAGAAAATCCGCCCCGTTTACAGGCTTACCGAGGGGCTGACCTCGAATATGCTTATTTCTAACCTTTCGGTATCTCTCGGCGCGGTCGAAAGCGGGTTTTTCTCCGAACCTCTGCCGGAAGCGTTAAGGAGCTACTATAAGCTCCCGACCCGTGAATATGCAATCAGAAATGTCCATTTCCCGGAGGACGGGGAAGCGTCTAAGCTGGCACTCCGCCGTCTGGCTTTTGATGAGCTTTTGATTTTGCAAATCGGAATGGCAATGCTGAAAAACCGAAGCCGTCAATTAACATCCTATCAAATGCAATCTAAAAATAAAGCCTTAGAAAAATTTTGCTCTTCCCTGCCGTTTGATTTGACCAACGCGCAAAAACAGGCAATCGCCGAGGTATCCGCCGACCTGCAATCACAAGAGCCTATGAACAGACTGCTTCAAGGTGATGTCGGCTCGGGGAAAACCGTTGTAGCGGCGGCGGCGGCGGTTATGGCTAAAGAGAATGGTTATCAAACCGCGCTTATGGCTCCTACGGAAATATTGGCTCGTCAGCATGATAAAACACTGGCAGAGCTTTTAACTCCTTTCGGCGCAAGGGTTTGCTGTGTTACGGGAGCGGTTAAGGGTAAGGCACGGCTTACTTTAAACGAAAAAATTCAAAACGGCGAATATGATGTGATTGTCGGCACGCACGCGCTTATTTCCGGCTCAACCGAATTTTCAAATCTCGGTCTTGTCATTATGGACGAACAACATAGGTTCGGCGTTAATCAACGCGCCGCGCTCTCCGAAAAAGGCGGCTCTCCGCATAAGCTTGTCATGTCGGCAACACCGATTCCGCGCACCCTTGCATTGATTATTTACGGTGATTTAGACCTGACCGTGCTAAACGAGTTGCCCAAAGGCAGGCAGGCAATAGAAACCCACGCGATTACCGCGAAACTGCGCGACAGAACCTACAGCTTCATAAAAAAACAGCTTGACGCGGGAAGGCAGGCGTATATCATCTGCCCCGTCATCGAGGAAAATGAGAACGAGCTCACATCGGCGAAAGCATATATAGAAAGGCTGAAAAAAAGCGCGCTCGGAGAATATAATGCGGGGCTTTTGCACGGAAAAATGTCAGCTTCCGAAAAGGACAGAGTGATGAACGACTTTAAAGAAAAAAAGCTTGACCTTCTGGTTGCGACAACGGTTGTAGAGGTGGGCGTAGACGTGCCGAACGCAACCGTAATCCTAATCGAAAATGCCGACCGATTCGGACTTTCTCAGCTTCATCAGCTAAGAGGCAGGGTGGGGAGAAGCGAGCATAAAAGCTATTGTATACTCATAGCGGGGAGCGTGACCGAAAGTGCGAAGGAGCGGCTGAGGATAATGACCCAAACCTCCGACGGCTTTAAAATATCGGAATATGATTTAAAACTTCGCGGCGCGGGAGATTTTTTCGGTGAACGCCAGCATGGTTTGCCGTCACTTAAAGTAGCCGACATAGCCGCGGACAGGGTTATTTTAGCCGAAACGGCGCAAGCCGCGAAAAAGCTTATAAAAAACAGCCCCGACCTATCCCTCTACCCCGAATTGAAACGGCTCGCGGAAGAGATGTTTGATAAGGGCAAGGCGGGGGCGGATTAAGTGCATGTGAAAGGAGTTAAATGAAAATGAAAGAAAACGCAACAGTCTCAAAAATGGTGAGCGAAATAGTCAAAATATGCTCTCCTTTTCAAGTGTTTATGGTTTCCTTTAAGACGAATTCAAGGGGTGAGCTTTCATCGTTTAAGCTTTGCATAGTAGTAGACGATTGCTATGAGGACATAAAAAAGCTGGAAGCCGATATACAGATGAACACGGATTGCCCCGTTCCTTGTGATGTCATTATCTATAGAGTCAGCGAATGGAACGAGTGCGTGGAAGATGACTGCACGTTCGCGTACAGGGTGGAGAATGCGGGGGAGGTGCTGTATGAGCAGATGTAGCGGTCATAAAAAAGACAGCAAGCGGTATTATGATTGGATGTATCACGCCTATCAAGACCTAATGGCGGCGCGGTTTTTAATCCAAGACGGCGACCTGTATGAACCAACGGTATTTCACTGCCAGCAAGCCGTTGAAAAGTCTTTGAAATCCTTTATGCTGTATAAAGCGCATCGGCTTTTCGATGGGCATAATATTACTTGGCTCTGCAAGCAAGCGGCAATGTTGGATTGCGGCTTTACTCCTTTTATAGAAAAAACCGTTGAGCTGAACAAGTTCTACATAGAAGCCCGCTACCCCGCCGATATTCCCACTATAATAGATGAAGAAACGGCGCAAGCTCTTTTAAACTGCGCGGAAAGCATTGCGGGCATAGTGTGCGGCGCGGTTAAGTTTGATTACAACAGCTATCATAAACGGAGGGTCAGAAGCAGTTAAGCTTTTGTTTATGCAATTTAATTTGAATAAAAGCTTGATTATACATAAATTTTTGAATGTTTTCAAAAAAAATAAATTAAATATGCAAAGGCTATTGACAAATCTGAAAATGGGTGTATAATAATATCTATACTCTGTATTCAGACTAAAATTATCATAAAAAAGGGGCGTAAATATTATGGCAGCTAAGGTTTTTATCGATGGTCAAGAGGGGACAACGGGCTTGCGTATTCATGACAGGCTCAAAGCCAGAGATGATATAGAATTAATTGAAATTGAGCCCGCGCTTCGCAAAAGCCCGGAGGAGAGGAAGCGGCTTTTAAACGAGGCTGATTTCGCCGTTCTCTGCCTGCCCGATGCGGCGGCTATAGAAGCGGTTTCTTTTGTTCAAAATAAAACTACGCGGGTGATTGATGCTTCCACCGCGCACAGAACCCATCCGGGTTGGGCTTACGGGCTTCCCGAGTTGTCTAAGGCGCATAGGAGCAAAATAGCATCGGGCATGAGGGTTGCCGTTCCGGGGTGTTATGCTTGCGGATTTAACTCAATTATGTATCCTATAGTTCAAGATAAGCTGATTCAGCCTTATCACCCGCTCTTCTGTCACGCGGTTTCCGGCTACAGCGGCGGCGGAAAGGGTTTAATCGGGGTTTATGAGGGAGAAGATAAGCCGGCAGGATTTTTCTCCCCTATGCAATATTCTATGGGTCGACACCATAAGCATATTAAGGAGATGACGGCAATATCGGAGCTTTCCTATCCGCCGATTTTCAACCCCGCGGTAGACGATTATTACAGCGGCATGGTTGTAACCATCCCCCTGCACCTGCGGACGCTGGCGAAAAAAACCTCCGCCGAGCTTATTTGCGCCATGTATGCGGAGCATTATAAAAACCAAAAAGTGATTAAGGTTATGCCGTTTATGGGAGAAGGGATTCTTGAAAACGGATTCCTCGCCGCAAACACGCTCAAAGACTCCGACTCCATGCAGATTTTTGTCTTCGGAAACAATGACCACGCGTTAATCTGCGCCCGCTTTGATAATCTGGGCAAGGGCGCGTCCGGCTCTGCTGTGCAGTGTTTGAATATTATGATGGGGGTTGAGGAGACGGTTGGGCTTTGTTTGATTTGAGTGCTTCGTGGCAGAGCTTTGTTGTTAGTTAATGGTAATTTCTACAGGTTTATAAAGGGAGGTTGATTTGTTGAAGAATGTTGCTCATGCAGATGTGCAAGCACCTCCAGTCTGCTTCATAAGCGACCAAGGTAGTTTTATGCCTGAAACTATGAATCCAAAGGGAAAAAAGAGTAATTCTACTTTCTTAGAGGTGAAAAGCGGAATATCGGTAGCTAAGAATGACATATTACCCTCGGAGTTCCGCAATCAAATCATCTGCGGTGATTCTCTTGATATTATGAGAACTATTCCCGATGGCTCTATTGATATTGTCGTCACTTCACCGCCATATAACTTGAAAAATTCCACGGGAAACGGCATGAAAGACGGGCGGGGCGGGAAATGGAAAAACGCCGAGCTTGTAAACGGCTATGCGGACTATGATGATAATATGCCTCATGAGCTTTATGTTGAATGGCAACGCAAGTGTTTAACCGAGATGTTTCGCGTTATACCAGACAATGGAGCGATATTTTATAATCACAAGTGGCGGGTTCAAAACGGTTTATTACAAGACAGGCAGGATATAGTGGAGGGGTTTCCTGTACGGCAGATTATTATTTGGAGACGGAGCGGCGGTATTAACTTCAATGCAGGTTATTTTTTACCTACATACGAGGTAATTTATCTGATTGCGAAGCCTAAATTTAAGTTAGTATCGAAAGCTAATGCTTATGGTGATGTTTGGGAATTTCCACAAGAAATGAAAAATGAACACCCTGCGCCATTTCCTGTTTCTTTAATTGACAGAATTATATCATCAACTTTTGCTAATACAGTTCTTGACCCATTTATGGGTTCTGGCACAACTGCTATTGCCGCACTTAACAATAAGCGTGATTATATTGGCATCGAACTTTCCTCTAAATACTGCAAAATGGCAACTAGCAGGATAAATGAATTTAAAAGGGGACTTTTGTATGAAAAATGAAGCGAATGAAATGTACTCTTTGATTGTAAGCTCCCCTTGGAGAAATGCGTATTGGTTTGCAAGAATGTTATTAAATGGCGATAAATATGGCGGCATTGGTACCAAAAAGGAACGTCAACTGCTTGAATTGTCTGTCCGGCTTGAAGCGATTTTGACACAAGAATCGTTATCTGCACAAGAAAAAATAGAAATTTGCAAAAACTCTCTTTCCAAAGCGTTTTCAGAATTATTTAAACCTAATACAAAGGGGTGCTTACCCGCGTTACTTTTAGCGGAAGATGTCAGTGCCGAATTTGACACTATTGAAGATATTATTGTTTTTATTGTTTCAGTCAAATATATTGTTTCTTCAATGAATACGGCAATGGCGGCTGTTCCCTCTAATGACAGCGCGTTCTGCCACGAAACCGCAAGAATTATTCTTGATACCCTTGGCGAAACAGGGATTGGTAAGGTTATAAGCACTTGGGATAACTTAGGCGTGAAAGGTTGTCTTGATGTCGAAAGAAGCCTTGTTGTGTCAGAATTTACCAAACTTCGTAATATTCTTAAATCTACCGCTTTGACGCGGAATGAAAATGAAGAAAATATTGTTTTGACTGCCTTTGTGCAGGAGTTTGAGCGTAGATTAGGTCAGAAACGCAAAAACCGCGCAGGAAACAGTTTAGAAGATGTATCAACATTCTTGTTCGATTATTATAATTTCACATCATACCCGAAACCAGACCATTTTCAAACTGACATTGAGGTTGATAAATGGTTCAAGTGCAAAGATGGATGGACGATTGGCATTAGTTGTAAACGGACATTGCGTGAGAGGTGGAAACAAGTTTCAAGTGCAGACAGCCACGCCCTTTCTCGTTACAAAATTAAAGAAATATGGCATTTGACTACTTTTGACAAAGATTTAAGCGACGATAAAATCACAATGCTCGGGCAACAACGGCAGGTTTTTTACTTAAACGAAAATACCGAGAGGTATAAATCAGCCTCTTCTCATGTTGGAATGAAAGATTATGTTCGCCCATTATCACAATTCATTGCTGATATTCGCAAGGAGCAAGGCGGATTATTTAATTTAAGAAAGGTAGAAATTTAAATGAGCAATAGTTATAAAGTAATCATGGGCGGCATTTGTGCCGCAAAAGGATTCAAAGCGGGCGGGGTTTATTGCGGAATCAAGCCGTCTCCTACTAAGGACGGCAATGACGGGGCTACCCCTGCTAAAAATGATTTGGGGCTGATTTTGTCTGATGTCCTTTGTAATGCGGCGGCGGTTTATACTAAAAATAAGTTTAAAGCCGCGCCGATTTATGTAACTCGCAGTCATATGGAGGAAACGGGCGGCAAAATCCGAGCTGTTATTGTAAACTCTAAAAATGCGAACTGCTACCCTGTCGGCGGTAAGGATTCTTATGAAAAGGCTCTGAAAATGTGTGCATTAACTGCGGGTGCTGTCGGGGCTGAACCGGAGCAGGTGCTGGTTTCGTCAACCGGCGTAATCGGTCAGCCGCTTCCTATAGAGCGCATTGAAGAGGGAATGACAAGGCTTGTCGAGGGGCTTTCCTATACGGGCAACGAAGCCGCCGCAACCGCTATTATGACTACCGATACTTATAAAAAAGAGGTAGCAATCGAGTTTTCATTAGGCGGCAAGGTCTGCCGAATTGGCGGAATGGCTAAGGGTTCGGGAATGGCTCACCCCAATATGGCAACCGTTTTGGGATTTATTACGACAGATGTCGCCATAAACTCCGAAATGCTCCAAAAGGCACTCAGCGAAAATGTTAATATTACTTTTAACTGCTTCTCTGTTGACGGTGATACTTCTACCAATGATATGGTAATCGCTATGTCGTCCGGGCTTGCGGGGAACGCCGAAATCGTCGCCGAGGGCGAGGATTATGACATTTTCAAAGAAATGCTCTTTACGGTAATGCGGGATTTGACTAGAATGCTTGCCAAAGACGGCGAGGGAGCAACCAAACTAATCGAATGTGTTTGTGAAAAAGCTCCCGCTCTTGACACTGCAATTGCAGTTGCCAAAAGTGTGATTAGCTCAAATTTATTCAAATGCGCTATCTTCGGCGAGGATGCCAACTGGGGTAGGATTCTCTGTGCTGTCGGCTATTCAGACGCTGATTTTGATGTTTCCGATGTAGATATTACCATATCATCGTGCAACGGCGAAATCATTGTTTGCCAAAACAGTGCGGGAGTTGATTTTTGCGAGGTTAAAGCAAAGGAAATCTTATCCGCCGATGAGATAGTCGTTACGGTATCGCTAAACCAAGGTGATTATTCCGGGACAGCTTACGGATGTGACTTGACTTATGATTATGTTAAGATTAATGGGGATTACAGGAGTTAACAATTAACAGTTAACAAATTCAAAGGATTTAAGGGAGTTTAATATGAACAGTTTTGAGGCAATTATTTTTATATTGCATTACAGCATTTTCGCGCTGACGGTAGTGTTGTTTCTTTTGAAATTCCACAAAAAGCCTAAAATGAAGTATGTTTTATATCTGTCGGCGGTTTTATGGCTTATGTTCGGGACTACGGATTTTATTATGGGAATGGTTAGGTTGGTGAGGTTTTTTAGTTTATAATAGTATTGCGGAGGTGTGAATCAATTGTCAAGAGCAACAAATAACCCTAAAGCGGTTAATATTAATGTTCGCTTGTTGCCCGATATTAAGAGAGAAGCGGAGCTGATATTTAGCCGCCATGGTCTTACCCTGCCGGAAGCGGTCATGCTGTTTATACACGAAGCTTGTCACTTCGGAGGAATTCCGTTTGATTTTAAGAGTTCGTATACTGATATTGAAGCCATGGATGCGCTAAATGAAGCCAAGCGTTTGATGAATGACCCAAACGCAAAAACATTCAAATCAATGGAAGAACTCATCTCCGATTTGGAGGATGAAGAGGATGACTGAAACAAAACGCAACATTAGGCGGACAACTCAATTTAAAAAAGAATATAAAAAATCCAAGAAGCAGGGCAAGGATATGACTTTAGTTTTAGACATAATTAATATGCTGGCAAACGATGAACCATTGCCCGAAAAACATTTCGACCACGCCCTAACAGGAAATTGGATTGGTTTTCGGGAATGCCATGTCAACCCTGACTGGTTATTAGTATATCAAAAACCGGACGATGGCGAGTTATTGCTTGTATTGACACGATTAACTTCACACAGCAATTTGAATTTTTAGTCTGCAACATATTCATATTTTAGCGGAATTAAAAAATTAGGAGTTGATTGGAATGGATAAGAAAGCATTGAAGGCTTTTGCGGCGGCGATTGACGAGGAGGTTAATGCAGAAAATTTTGATGAGGCAACCAAATCAAAAATCAAAGAAGAATTAGGAGAGGTTATGAAAAAATTTGATGTACACAAGTTTTGGGTTGATACTATGAAAGAAACGGCTAAACATAAAGATATATCCAATATGTACGGCGTTGATATGTCTTTTGTTTTAGAGCTTGATTCAGATAATCTCAGCGAGGAAGATATAAGCCGAATAACTGCAATACTTGCCGCGATGAAAAAGAAAGAAGATGAAAAATATGCGGTTTACATGGAGCGGCAAAAAGCTAAGAGGGCAAGTTTGAATTTCTTGCCTATGAACTCAATCGAACTCATATTTAATTACGGCAAAAGCCCTGCCCCGGTCGGCTCTAAATTCGGCGGCAAGCCCGATGTTTGCACTCAATTTGAATGGCCACACACTTTTTTTGACCCGGATAACGACCCCGAATATGAACCCGAACCGCTCACTTTCGCTTGCCAAATCAATTTAGAAGAAGCGGCGGCTTATGATAAAGACGGACTGCTCCCCAAAAGCGGTATGCTTTATTTTTTCATAAGTCCTTATGAAGATACCTGTTGGGAAGACGAGGGCAATATGTTTAGAGTTGTTTATCATAACGGTGATTTATCAGAGCTTAAACCTTGCGAATTTCCGAAAAATTATTTAGAGGAATTTATATTCCCCGATACTTTGATTACTTTTAATAGTGTAGAAAGCCTTGCTGAAGAAGAGTATGATGAAGAGTGTGATGAAGACACAGGTGATGAAACCCGACACAAACTTTTGGGATATGCTGATTATATACAAAATGACATATTGGTTGGATATTTTGATGAGCCTTTGGAATGGACGCTTTTGTTTCAGCTTGACTATATTGATAGAAGTAACATTTATCTTATGTACGGCGACGGCGGCAAGGTATATTACTACATAAAAAAATCAGATTTAGCTAAATGCGATTTCAGCAAAATTTATGTTGAGATACAGTGTTATTAGGGAGGATTGAGATTTCATGGATAACAAAATCCGTTCGCAGGTGTTGATTGACGCTCTGCCTTATATTCAAAAATATTATAACAAAGTGGTTGTAGTCAAATACGGCGGCAACGCTATGACTAACGATGCTTTAAAAGATGCTGTAATGAGCGATATTGTGTTGCTTTCGCTTGTAGGCATTAAAGTTGTGCTTGTTCACGGGGGGGGACCCGAAATAGGCGAAATGCTGGGGAAATTAGGCATAGAGAGCAAATTCGTCAACGGCTTGCGGTATACGGACGAGGAGACCGCCGAGGTCGTAAACATGGTTTTGTCCGGCAAGGTTAACAAGGAGCTTGTACGCCACCTTTCGCTTCATAAGGGGAAAGCTTTGGGGCTTTGCGGCATTGACGGCGGTATGCTTACCGTTCATAAAATAGAGGGCGAGGAGGATATAGGCTTTGTCGGCGAGATTGATTCCGTAGACACTAAGCCCATCACGGAAGCCCTTAACGGCGGATATATCCCTGTCATAGCAACAGTTGCATGTGGTGAGGACGGACAGATTTTCAACATAAACGCCGACACTGCCGCCGCCAGAATAGCCGCCGAGCTGGGTGCTGAAAACCTCTTGCTTTTAACCGACATTGCCGGGCTCTTACGCGATAAGGACGACCCCTCTACGCTTATAAAAAAGGTCAACGTAAGTGAGGTTCCGTTCATGAAGCGGCAGGGTATTATATCGGGCGGTATGCTGCCAAAAATAGATTGCTGCGTTGAAGCGGTAAGGCGGGGCGTTGTCAAAACCTGCATTATAGACGGCAGGGTGGAACACTCTATTCTGATTGAATTGTTTACAAGCGAGGGGATTGGGACGCAGTTTAGTTAAGAATTAGGAGTTAAGAGTTAGGAGTTAAGAGTTAGGAGTTTTAAAAAATGAAACCACAAAAATCCCCCCAAAAAATAATCAAATTTATCTTACCCATTTTGTCAATCTTACTAATATTATCACTAATTATAAACATTATTTTTTTCACAAAACTCACAGGAACTGTAACATTTTCAAATGCAAACTCAACACGGGATACTTATTTTACGGTTCACAATGTTAAGGCGGCGCATGAATTCGGGACGGGGCAGGGCGTTAAAGTCGGCGTGATGGATTGGGGATTCGGGGTTGGTACGCACCCTGAACTGTATGCAGATGCAATCAATTTCAGCAGGGAAAAATCTGCTCTTGACAGGGAGCATCACGGGCTTTGGATGTCAAACGCACTTAGAGAAATTGCCCCCGATTGCGAGATTTATGCCCTTAGCACCACGGATAATGACGAAACCAAAATGGTTGATAATATGGTCAAAGCGATTGATTGGGCTATAGACAACAACATTGATATTCTAACCTATTCAAATGCCGCCTTTTCGGAGAAAAACCGCCCGAAAGTTGACGAAGCGGTAAGCAAAGCCGCCCAGCACGGAATAATCACTACATTTATTCACTACGATAATCCGAGCAATTTTCTCCCCAATGGATTTTTTGAATTTAATCATTACAACAGAGAGCCCGATATTAATATTTTGCATTATGACTACAATGTTTTGTTCCCGTTTTCCGGCATACCTCATCTATCCGTATCTTCAACTTCGCCTGTATTGGCAGGGTTTGTTGCTATACTTAAATCTGTAAACCCCGATTTATCGCCTAGTGAATATAAAAGTATTCTGATAGAAACTTCTTATAGTGCAGAGTTTTACGATGAGGGCTTCAACGCAACTTCCGTGATTCCTCGCATAGCAAATATAGAAAAAGCCGCCGCTTTGGCTGAAGAAATGAAGAAAGGTGAATAAAATGCCTACAATTTGCAGTTTTAGAGGTATAAAAATATACATGAATTGGAATGAACACAATCCTCCTCATTTTCATGCAAGGTATGGAGGCAACGAGGTTTCAATCTTGATAAATGAAATTGAGGTTTATGCCGGAAGTTTTCCTAATAAGCAACTAAAAATGCTTTTAGGGTGGACGGCTTTGCACCAAGATGAGTTATTGGAAAATTGGAATCTTGCAGAACTTGGTGAGGACTTTTTTGATGTTGAACCGCTTAAATAGGAGGATTTTTTATGGAAAATATATCTCAAATACCCATTGAGGTCGCTGAATATTTTGAACAAGGGCGGCGCAGGGCGGTAAAAGTAAATGCAAACGATGACTATACTTTAAATATTACATTTGATAATAATGAAGTCAGAAGATACAATATGCTCCAAAGCCTAAAAGGAAAGGTGTTTGAGCCGCTTAAAGATATGTCAAACTTCAAGCGAGTTTATATTGATGAATTTGGTTGCATTTCATGGAAGCTAGCCAATATCGGCGGCAATAAAACCGCAACTAAAAAAATTGATTTATGCTCCGATAGCTGTTATATTTACAGCGAATCGCTGTAGCTAATGAAAGAGGTTCTCCATGAAAAACCATCAAATATACCTATACGGCATGGTTACTAAAACCAACGGCTTTTTGCTCAGTAGCGATTTTCCTAAGGCTGATAATTACTCTGAAATCAAAGAGCGATACACATTGCCCGGCGGCGAAACGGGGACGGCGGCGATTATTTTGGCAGCACTCGGCGGCGATGTTAAAATAGACGGCAACCACCTCGGCAGATATACCAAGGATTTAACAGATCATTTTTACGGCAAAATCAGAGTTGATACCTCATCTTTGCATTATGACCCGAATTATGACGGCATGGAAGAATTTGTCATGGTTGACAGCTCAACCCGCACCAACTTTTCCACTTTCGCTTCATTCCATGCGGACTATTGGGAGAGAGGAATTGTCCGCTGGAATACTCCACTTGAAGCTGACATTTGCACCGCTAAAGTTGCGGGGATTGACGCATTTTTCGGCAGGGAATCAAATCTTGCCGCCGAATATTGCCGCAAAAATAATATCCCGTATGTTACAATTGATGAACGCCCCGATAACGAAGTCGTGAAATACGCAAGCACAGTCGTCATTTCAAGCGAATATATAAGAGACCATCTTGCGGATTATTACACGCCCGACAATGAAAAAGACGGCAAAATAAAACTGCTGAAAAAATTCGCCGAGCATACAGACGCACTCGTTATTATAACAGGCGGAGGAGGCACGACTTATTACGGCAGGGGCGATGCCATCAAAGAAATCAACGCATATAAAGTCAATGTTATAAGCACTTTAGGGGCGGGAGATACATTTAAGGCAGGTTGCATTTATTCCCTGTTTCATGGCTATGATGACGACAAAACCGTGAATTTCGCATCAGCTTTAGCGGCAATCGCTTGTACTAAGTTCCCGTTGGGTTTAAATCCGCCGAAGCTTAGCGAGGTGGAGAAGCTTATATAAAAGGAGAGTGAAAAAATATGTTGTACTTAATTTTTGGAGTTTTAGTAGGTGTATTTGCTATTTTTTGTTCAATAAAGGATTATGATTGGTTTATGGAGAGTAGAAAAGCCCGATTTATTGTTCGCTTATTAGGAAGAGAAGGAGCTAGGCTCTTTTACATAATTTTAGGTATTTTGATAATAATCTTATCCTTGGGAGCTTATGCTAGCGGTCAATTGTAGTTTAAGGATTAATATAATCTTTAGTAGGATGGTGACGACAAATACATGCAAATTGAATATTCCAGACAAGCAGTAAAGGTTATAGGCAAAATAAATAATCCGTTCAAGAAAAATATAAAAGAGGCTATTGAAAAGCTTCCGAATGGTGATGTAAAAAAACTTAAAGGCTATTCAAATGCTTATCGACTACGCGTAGGGGATTATCGTGTATTGTTTGACATGAGTGAAAAAATCGAAATTACTAATATTCTTCCTCGCGGGGAAGCCTATAAATGATGAAAGGAGTATTATAATGAATGCAACCAGACAACAGCTTCACAACATTATTGATTTAGTAAATGTAAGAGAGTTAAATGTGCTTTATCAAGTTCTTATTAAGTTTATGTCGGAGGACGAAGCAACCCCCGATGAAATAGAAGCTATCCGCATAGGACGTGAAGAATTTAAGCGCGGCGAAACCATAAACCATTATGACATTGATTGGGATTAAAATAACAAAGAAAGGAATGTTCAACATGTCAGTCACAGAAAAATATAATAACCACATCATGCCATCTTACGGGAGGTATGAATTGATTTTGGAGAAAGGCGCGGGGCGTGCCGCAGTTGATGAAAACGGCAGGAAATATATCGATTTTGGGAGCGGGATAGGTACTAATTCGCTTGGATATTGTGATGAAGAATGGGCGGATGCGGTATGCGCGCAGGTTAGAAGCCTGCAACATACGTCTAATTATTACTACAACAAGGTTCAAGCTGATTTTGCCGAAAAGCTCTGCAAAAAAACGGGCTATACTAAGGTTTTTTTCGGCAATTCGGGCGCGGAGGCTAACGAGTGCGCGATAAAGCTTGCGCGCAAATATTCTTTTGATAAATACGGCGCGGAGGCGAAGCGGTATAATATCGTAACCCTAAAAAACAGCTTCCACGGCAGAACCCTAACGACCCTTTCGGCGACAGGGCAGGACGATATGCACAATTATTTCTTCCCCTTTACGCAAGGGTTCAGACATGCCGAGGTTAATGATATAAACGACTTAAAGGCTAAACTTGACGATACGGTTTGTGCGGTTATGTTTGAATTTATCCAAGGCGAGGGCGGCGTTAACTGCCTCACAAGGGATTTTGCCGATGCGCTTTTCGCGCTTTGCGTAGACAGGGATATTTTAACGATAGCCGATGAAGTGCAGACGGGCACAGGCAGGACGGGCGGCTTCTTAGCCTCCGAATGGTACGATTTAAAGCCGGATATTGTGACGTTAGCGAAAGGGCTTGCCGGCGGCTTGCCGTTCGGGGTCTGCATGGCTTGGGATAAGTGCGCCGATGTTTTTACAGCGGGAACTCACGGCTCTACTTTCGGCGGAAACCCGGTAGTCTGCGCGGGCGCAAACGCCGTACTTGACAGGCTTACGCCCGAATTTTTGAATGAGGTTCGCAAAAAGGGCGACTATATAGGCGCGGAGCTTTTGAAAATCCCGGAGGTTGAGGACGTGAGCGGGCTGGGTCTTATGTTCGGCATAACGCTCAAAACAAAAAAAGCCGCCGATGTTTGCAAGGCTGCCCTTGAAAACGGTCTGCTTGCCCTTACCGCAAAAGAAAAGCTGCGGCTTTTGCCCCCTTTGAATATTACCTATGATGAAATTGACGAAGGGCTTTTGATTTTGAAAAGGGTGTTAGAGTAAAATAAATATGAAAGGAATAACTAACCATGAAACATCTGTTAAAACTACTCGATTTATCCAAGGATGAAATAATCGAAATATTAAATCTTGCCGACCAGCTTAAATATGAGCTGAAGCATAATATCTCCCATCGGCATCATTTGGAGGGCAAAACGCTGGGCATGATTTTTCAAAAGGCTTCAACGCGCACGCGTGTGTCTTTTGAGGTTGGAATGGAGCAGTTGGGGGGCTACCCGCTGTTTCTTTCGGCGAACGACCTGCAAATCGGGCGGGGCGAGCCTATTCAAGATACAGCGCGGACTTTGGGGCGTTACTTAAACGGCATTATGCTCCGCACCTATGAGCAAAAAGAGGTTGAGGATTTGGCGAAATACAGCGGCATACCCGTAATCAACGGGCTTACCGACTTTGCTCACCCCTGCCAAGTCCTTGCCGATTTAATGACAATCCGCGAATTAAAAGGACAGTTTGAGGGGCTTAAAATGTGCTTTATCGGAGATGGCTTTAATATGGCTAATTCGCTCACTGTCGGAGGGCTTAAGGTTGGCATGTCCGTATCGCTTGCCTGCCCGGAGGGCTATCACCCCGCGAAAGAGGTCTTGGAATTTGCTAAGGCTTATGACTGCTTTGAACTGACGGCTTCGCCGCAAAAAGCCGCAGAAAAAGCCGATGTAGTCATGACCGATGTATGGTGGTCGATGGGTGACGAGGGCGAAACCGAAAAGCGCGTGAAAGCGTTTAAGGGTTATCAAGTTAACGATGAACTGATGAGCCATGCCGCGACGGACGCGCTCGTCCTGCACTGCCTGCCCGCCCACCGCGAGGAGGAGATTACCGAAAAAATCTTTGAGGCGCACGCGGATGAAATATTCGAAGAAGCCGAAAACCGCCTGCACGCGCAAAAAGCGGTTATGGTTAAATTAATGAGTTAAGGGAGAGTTTGTGATGTTTTCTTTCAACAGACAGCGCATTAAAGATAATGCAAGGAGATTTTACGACATTAACAAAAGTAATGCCATCCTTGTCATATTTTTATTGGTCATTATAGCTGTAGCGATTTCACTTTTAGAATTGGCACCGTTAGTAGGTGTTGTAGCTTCTTTAGTCGGCAATATTTTCATAATGCCTGTATTAACCTTGGGCGCGATGGGTTGGTTTCATACAGCTATTCACAAAGAAAGATGCGATTTTTCTTTGATGTTTGACCCGTTTAGGGAAAATTATTGGTCCAACCTTGGTTGTATGCTCCTGAGAAATATATACATTTTCTTATGGTCCTTGCTTTTAATCGTTCCCGGGATTATTAAAACCTACGCCTATCTTATGACGGAGTATATCAAATACGAAAACCCGCATATCCCCGCCGAACGTGCAATCAAGTTAAGCTGTATTATGACAGAAGGACATAAAATGGAGTTGTTTTTGCTTCATTTAAGCTTTATTGGTTGGTTTTTGTTGTCCGGTCTTACGATTCATATTCTCGGAGTCGTCTATGTTTTCCCTTATTATTACGCGGCGCAAGCATTTGCGTATGAAGAATTAAAGGCTATGGCAATTAATTCCGGGAAGATTTCCCCCGATGAGCTGAGGACATACGGAGTAAGCGCGGATACCCCGCCCTCGCAGATGAGCGTCCTCCCCCGAATCGCTCCGGCTCACACCCCCAAAGCCGAGCCGCAGAGCATAGGCTTTGAGCCCGTTTCGCTTGCTAAGCCCGAAGAACCCGATATGCCCGAAGCAACGGACATCAACCCCCCCGAATTCCGCCCCTCCGGCAGTGCAACCGATATGGACGGACTTGATACCTCCGCAATCGGATTTGAGTCGTTGGATAAATAATGAAAAGCCGAGAGACACCACTCTCGGCTTTTCATTTGGGCTAATTGTCACTTATAATGCTCTCCCGCTATGCGCTTTTCTTTAATATACGGCGGATATTTCTTTTCATAGCTCATAAGGAAAAGAACGATTGCCAAAAGGAAAAGCTCCAAAATTCCAACGTAGTTTACTTTATAGAGCTTATCGCAAAGGTAGATAAGAAAAGTGCTTCCGATTGCCATGATTATAAAAATATAGTAAAACATCCGCTTCCTGTAAAAGCAAACAGCAAAAAACAATATGCTTACAGCGGCGAATATGATATGGGTTTTAAGCGGCAGGGGGAAAAATATTGACTGCATTAAATCTTTACTCCGCTTCGGTATTCGCTTGCGTCAAGCCGCTCCAAATTGCGTTTACGCTTTCAACACATTCAAAATATCTCTGCGCTATCATAGCGGGAGGTATTCCCAATTCCCCGGCGGTCGCGCTCATGGTTTTCCAATCGGCTTTTTCATATGAGATAATCAGCTTGTAAAGCAAGCCCGGTCTTCCCTCCATATTAAGCAAGGCATCTTTAATTTCATCAGAGATAGGAAGCTGCCCTAAAACCTCTTCAAGCGGCAACTGCATAAGCTTGCCCAAGGTGGAGAACATTCCCAGCAGGTATGCCTCCGAGCGCGATATAGGCATGTCTACGGCATAAGCAATCAACTCGCTTGCGAAAGTAGCGCGCAGGAAAGAAATTTTAATCAACTCGTCCGGCATCGAGCCATCGTCCTGCTTAAAGCTTAACAGGTAAATCCATTGCTTTAATTGACCTAACCCGAGTATGACAAGAGCTTGCTTTACCGATTTAGCGCGGTTTCTCAAAGCAAAGTAGGCTGAGTTAACAAGGCGGAGAAGGCTGAAAGTCAGCGATACATCGCGTGATATAATCGATTCGATTTCGTCAATATCGGGCTCATCCTTCGTAACCGCAACCATAAGTAAGAAGAAATTGCTTTGAACATAGTTGACCTTTTTAATTGCGGCGGGCATTTTTTCGGAAACAAAGGAGCCTTGAAAATAATTACAGCCCAGCGATACCGCCAAATCGTAAGCCTCTTGGTTTTCGACATTGTAAGCAATAACCTTTTTTCCGAAGGAACTGCTGATGTTAACTATATTTTTAAGCGATTCGTCAAGCTTGGAGAAATTCACCTTTATATAGTCTACAATATCAAGTATGCCGAAAAATCTCGGCGCGAACTCAAAATCAACGACCGCGATTCTGTAGCCGTTTTTCTTAAATTTAGTAATCAGCTTTTGAGAAATCGGATTCGTTATAAGCGAATCCTCAACCTGAATAACAAGGTTGTTAATCGCGAACATCTTAGGTATGTTTTTCTCCAAAAGCCTTGATGTAAAGGTAAGAAAAGCCGTTTTGCTGTCTAAAAACCTCTCACTGTCCATTGAAGAGAGAAAGTTTTCTATGGCGTTGGCGGCGGAACTGTCGTCCGCGTGTTCAACAACAAAATGGCTGTCCGTATAGAGTATTTCATACCCAAAGGCTTTCTGATTGCTGTCAACTATAGCTTGCCTTACAATATAGGATTCCATAAAATTAACCTCCAAAAATTTCTGAAAAATCGCAGATAAACTGTTCTGCCTCCAAGCGCATAGCGTCAAGCGACGCTTCGGAATATTTATCATAAACGGCAATTGTTTTCATGCCGATACTTTTCGCGCTGATAATTCCTTTTAATATATCCTCAAAAACAACACATTCCTCAGGAGCGACACCCAGCAATGAAGCGGCGGTGATATAAATATCGGGGAAATCCTTGCCTCTGATTGCTTGATTGTCGTGAGCGGAGCAAAATGCGTCAAACAAGTGATATACGCCGTTATTTTTTAAGACGGGTTCATATAGCTCCCCGGACGACATGGTTGCAAGCGCGATTTTAATATTCCGGGCTCGCAAAAGCTCCAAATATTCCTTGACATTGCTTTTAAGGGGGATATTGTTTTCGTATTCATAGACCGCTTGCGCGTTCATCTGCGCTATAAGCTCCTCCTCGGAATCGGGAGCTCCGCAAGAGCGCATGGCGCGCGCCGCTTCATCGTATGACATCAACGTGATTTCCTTAATAAGCGCGTCACAATATTTAAGACCGCGCTTTTCAAGCATACGCCTGTTGATTTTTTCCCAAAAGGGGTTGGAATCAATCAGTGTGCCGTCAAGGTCAAAGATAGCGGCTTTAAACGAGGGTTTCGCTTTTAGAGCGGAGGCTTGCGGGGATTCGGCGGCGGAATGAAGCCCTTGCTCTTCGGGTTTCAAAGGTCGAACATACATTTACGTCAACGCCTCCAAGCCTCGTTGAATATTTACCAAATATTATTATAGCATTTTCCGCCCTAAAATGCTATAGTATAATTGCACAATTATTTTTATATTTTTACAGTAAAAAGTTTACAGAAACAACAAATTCAATTAACAGTTAGCAACTGACGTGTTAACTGTTGGCTGTTGACTGTTAATTATTGGCTGTTCATTGCTCGCCGTTAAATGTTTTAAGAGCCTGAGCAAGCTGGTCGGGGCAGGAGGTTCCGCGCCCGCCGCAGTTAATATTTTCCAGCCTTTTAATCAGCTCATCGGCTTTCATGCCCTTGGCAAGTTTGGAAATCCCTGCGGCGTTCCCTCCGCACCCGCCGACAAAGCGAACATCTCCGACTACCCCATCGTTAACCTCAACCAATATCTGTTTAGCGCAAACCTTGCTCGGAGTATAGTTTATAGTCATAACTTTTACCATCCTTTTTTTATATGATTCCCTTTATTTTGTTAAATTATACCTTATTATTATTAATATGTCAACTATATTTTATGAATTTTATTTTAGGGGTAGGTTGAGGCTTAATTGTCTGTTAATAATGCACAGAAAACACAATAAAAAATTGTCTGCTATATGTCTAAAATGCTGTTGAAATTAGCGGTTTTATTTGGTATACTTAATAATAGTATTATATATTATTATATGGGAAGGACTGTTTGAAGCTATGAAATTCGGTTATTTTGACGACGCTAATAAGGAATATGTCATAACGTCCCCTCAAACCCCTTATCCTTGGATTAACTATTTGGGAACGCAGGACTTTTTCGGGCTGATTTCCAACACCGCAGGCGGATACCATTTTTACAAAGATGCGCGCTTGGCGCGGATTACGCGCTATCGTTACAACAACATCCCCGTTGATATAGGCGGGCGTTACTTCTACATAAACGATGGCGGCACGGTATGGAATCCGGGCTGGTCGCCTGTTAAGACGGAGCTTGACTCTTATGAATGTCGGCACGGCATGGGGTATACCGTCATAAAAGGCGCGAAAAATGAGCTTTCGGCTGAAGTAACTTTCTTTGTTCCCCCGAATTTTACGGGCGAGATTCAAAAGCTTGTTTTGAAAAATGAATCCGGCGGCAAAAAGAGCTTCAAGCTTTTCTCATTTATCGAATGGTGCTTGTGGGATGCTTTGGACGATTCCACTAATTTCCAAAGAAACTATAACACAGGCGAGGTAGAGATAGAGGGCGGCGCGTTTTTCCATAGGACAGAATATAAAGAACGCCGCAACCATTTCGCATTTTACGCCGTAAACGATTCTATTGACGGCTACGATACCGACAGGGAATCTTTTGCGGGGCTGTATAACGGCTTGCATAATCCGCAGACGGTAATGGCGGGCAAACCTAATATGTCAGTGGCGGACGGTTGGTCGCCTGTTGCTTCGCATTATAAAGAAATTACTCTTGAAGCAGGCGAGAGCAAGAGCCTTGTCTTTATTCTGGGTTACGTTGAGAATAAACCGGAAGAAAAATGGAATTCGGACGGCTCAATGAACAAATCAAAGGCTTACGATATGCTCAAACAATTTGATACAGCAGAAAAAGCCGATGCCTCTTTAGCCGCACTCAAAAAATCATGGGATGAATTATTATCGATATACACGATTGATTCACATGACGATAACCTTAACAGAATGGTTAATATATGGAATCAGTATCAGTGCATGGTGACATTTAACCTATCGCGTTCAGCCTCTTATTTTGAGAGCGGCATAGGGCGCGGAATGGGCTTTAGGGATTCTAATCAGGATATTATCGGCTTCGTTCATCAAATCCCCGAACGCGCTCGTGAGAGAATCCTCGATATAGCGGCGACACAGCTTGAATGCGGCGGCAACTATCACCAATACCAGCCGCTTACCAAAAAAGGCAACGATGCGGCAGGTACTGATTTCAATGACGACCCGCTCTGGATGATTCTATCAACTGCGGCTTATATCAAAGAAACGGGCGATTACGGCATACTTGATGAGCAAGTTCCCTACAATAACGATGCTTCTTTGGCACAGCCTTTACTTGACCATTTGAGAAGAAGCTTTTATCACGTAGTGAATAACGTAGGACCTCACGGCTTGCCTCTTATCGGTCGCGCTGACTGGAACGACTGCCTTAACTTAAACTGCTTCTCAAACACGCCGGGCGAAAGCTTCCAGATTA
This sequence comes from Oscillospiraceae bacterium, assembly GCA_009777725.1. Lineage (GTDB taxonomy): Bacteria > Bacillota > Clostridia > Oscillospirales > Ruminococcaceae > UBA946. The sequence goes on from WRLG01000006.1 coordinate 79,649, forward strand.
CGAAGTCTAAGGACGGCAAAGTCGCTGAATCAGTTATGATAGCAGGTATGTTCTGCTTTATCGGTCCCGAATATGTTAAGCTCTGCCGCAAAAAGGGCAAAAATGATGAAGCTGACAAGGCGCAGGCTGAAATTGATAAAATGGCAAAAGCGATTATGGAACACGGCTATGACGGCGAATGGTTCTTGCGCGCTTATGATGATTTCGGCAAAAAAATCGGCTCTAAAGAAAATGCGGAAGGCAAAATATTCATCGAGCCGCAAGGCTTCTGCGTAATGGCAGGTGTCGGCAAAGAAACAGGCGATGATGTTAAATCTATGGACAGCGTTAAGAAATATTTAGACACGCCATATGGTCTTGTTCTTAACAACCCCGCCTTTACCAAATACTATATAGAATACGGCGAAATTTCCACTTATCCGGGCGGATACAAAGAAAATGCGGGCATTTTCTGCCATAATAACGCTTGGATTATCTGCGCTGAAGCGGCTATAGGGCGCGGCAATGAGGCTTTTGAGTATTACTCAAAAATATCACCCGCTTACCTTGAAAGCATATCAGAACGCCACCGCACAGAGCCGTATGTTTACGCACAAATGGTAGCCGGCAAAGATGCAAAACGGCACGGTGAAGCTAAAAATAGCTGGCTTACAGGCACGGCGGCATGGAATTTCGTTGCTGTTTCTCAATACATCTTAGGGATTATCCCCGAATATGACGGCTTGAAAATCGACCCCGCTATCCCCTCCGATTGGAGCGGTTACTCAATCACTCGCAAATACAGAGGGGCTACCTATAACATAAAAGTAGAGAACCCCAACAAAGTATCCAAGGGCATAAAATCCGTAACCGTTGACGGCAAGGAAATCGAAGGCAATATCCTCCCCGTATCAAACGGCGGAACGCACGAGGTTGTCGCAATAATGGGGTGAAGTCAATTAACAATTAACAGTTAACAGTTAACAATTATGGTATCGGCTTCGCCGATGATTTAAAATAACACCGAATGTTTATTGTAGGGGACGGGCTTGCCTGTCCCCTACAATAAATGTTCACTGTTAACTGTAAAAAAGGGTGTTTGATTATGAGTGTTTTTTCCGGTGAATATATAAACCGGGGGCGGCAGACCGAGCTGGACTTGGCAAGGGGGCTTGCTGTGTTTTTTATGGTATGTATACATGTAGCGGAATATTCGCAAGACTTTCCGCCGGGTATTTATTCAAATATACTGACGTTTGCGGGAGGACCGTTGGCAGCTCCGGCTTTTATGATTTTGATGGGCGCAGGAATCGTATATTCAAAAAACAGCAGCCCGAAAAAAATGGCTTTGCGCGGAATAACGCTTCTTACCCTGCATTACGCGCTGAATTTTTTCGCATTCGGCATACCGCTGTTAATCAAATATGCCCAAACTGCAGATGGGGAGATGTTACAAACTTTTTTCAACTACACATTCGGAACAGATATTTTAGCCTTTTCGGGGCTTACATTTTTGCTGTTTGCCCTTAAAGAAAAATTACGGCTGCAAACCGTGCATCTTGTAATATTCACGCTGTTTTTATCTTGTTTAAATTTTCTGTTTACCGTTTCGGTTGAAAATCCGGCGTTAGGGCTGTTTTTAGGGCTTTTTGCCCGCGTTAATCTGTATTCGTGGTTCCCGCTGTTATCGTGGTTTGCCTACCCGGTAATCGGGTATATATTCGGCGATTTGCTGAAAAGGTGCGCCGATAAAAACCTTCTTTATAAATATTTGTTCACCATATCGGTTTTGGTCATGACGGCAATGACGTTATGCGCCGATAAATACGGCTTTAATATATGGAGCATGTATTTTGAATACCCGGATAGTTATTATTATCAAGATTTCTTTCAATACATACTTGTCAGCGGGATATTTTTCGCATGGATAAGTTTGCTTTATGTTTTATCAAAGTTAAAAGCTTTAAGCTTTTTCGTGAAGCAATTATCGCGGCTGAGTAAAAATATAACGGTAGTCTATTGCTGTCAATGGCTTATTATCGCTTGGGTTTCCATCCTTATTTCACCTGAAATGCCTGCGAATTTTGAACTGATTATATTTGCCGGGATGATTATAACCGCGCTTTCGGATGCGTTGGCGGTTCTATATATTAAAATTCGTTCCAATATGAAACATATTAAATAAAAAAACCCCCCTACAATGTTTGCAGGGGGGTTTTTTGAAAAGGTTATTCCTCTTTATCGGCACGTTTTAGTACCTCTGTTACAATCTTTAAAAGCATGTCATTTTTTTCTTTTTCTGACATTGTTTTGTCAGTCAGAATTATTTCGAGCGGTTTAAACAATGCAACGTAGTCAATTTTTGTCACCATATTTTTTGCCTCGCTTTATATTGATTCCTTAACAGAAGCGGCAAGCCCTGCCAGTGCTTGAATTTCGGATGGGATGATAATTTTTGTTGCTTGCCCGTCGGCGGCTTTGGCGAATGCTTCGAGGCTTTTGATTTTAATTACTGATTCTGCGGCGTCGGCATCGTTGAGCATCATGATACTGTCCGCCAAGGCTCTTTGAACCAGCATAATTGATTCAGCTTCACCTTGCGCTTGCAGGATTTTCTGCTGTTTATCACCCTCGGCGCGGAGGATTTTAGATTCCTTTTCACCCTCGGCGACAAGAATCTGGGATTTCTTTTCACCCTCTGCTTGCAGAATCTTCTCGCGGCGTTCGCGCTCGGCTTTCATCTGCCGCTCCATTGCGTCTTGAATTTCGCGCGGGGGCAGGATATTTTTAAGCTCTACTCGGTTAACCTTAATGCCCCAGCGGTCGGTTGCTTCGTCTAAAATAGCGGTGATTTTGGTGTTTATAACATCGCGCGAGGTCAGCGTAGAGTCAAGCTCTAAGTCGCCTATGATGTTACGCAGGGTAGTAGCCGTTAAATTTTCAATAGCCGCCAGCGGGCGTTCCACGCCGTAAGCGAAAAGTTTTGGCAATGTTACTTGATAGAACACAACGGTGTCAATCTGCATGGTAACATTATCCTTTGTGATGACGGGTTGCGGCTTAAAATCCGCGACTTGTTCTTTAATAGATACCTTTTTTGCTACCTTGTCAAAAAACGGTATGATATAATGAGGACCCGCATTCAAAGAAGCCTTGAATATTCCAAACCTCTCAACAACGTAAACCTGCGCCTGCGGAACAAACTTAATCCCCGAAACAAGGATTATTGCAAAAAGAATAAGTAACCCGATAACAATAGCTTGCATAAGTAAAAACCAACCCTTTCAATTAATTTTCAATTTTAACTATAAGTTTTGCCGATTGAACCTCTGTGACAATTACGGAAGTATTCACTGTAATTACTTCATTGCCGCCTGAAATAGCCCTCCAATCCACACCATCAAGCTTAACTCTGCCAAGCCCCCGCTCATTATCAATTTCTTCAATTACAATGGCAGATTTGCCGATGTTAAGCTCTGAGTTAGTCGGCGTCCTTTTCCCTTGCATAAACTTTTTAAGAAACGGACGGGTATAAATAACGCAGACAACGCTGACTAAAGTAAATACTATAAATTGTATAAGTACACTGTCAGTCAAAGATGAAGCAATCAAAGCCGCTACCGCGCCTGCGGCGAACCATACCGATATAAGCGATACCGTTGCCGCTTCCAAAACAAGCGCGACCGCTATAATTACAATCCAAAATACAGTCATCAAAAAAACCTCCTCTCAATTAGACCTCCTCGGCGCCTATTTAATCTCCGCTAATATTATATCATATCTCGCGAAATTTTGCAACAGGAAAATTTATAGTTAACGCGCAAGTGTTAATGCCGCCAGCCGCTAATGGGTAAAGTTAACAATATAAGTGCACATAATTAACAAATTAAACCGAATAAAATGTACAATATTAACAAAAATTAAAAACTTTCGCATAAAGCCTTGACATTTTGCTGAATTTATAGTAATATTATTAAGTCCCTGCGAGCGCAATTGCTTGGGAGCTTAGCTCAGCCGGGAGAGCACCTGCCTTACAAGCAGGGGGTCACAGGTTCGAGCCCTGTAGCTCCCACCAATTCATGAGGTATGAGGAACCGTTTTCCTTATACCTCGTCTCACCCCCCTTTAAGTCAATTGATAATTAATAATTGACAATTGACAATTTAAAGCTTGTGTTAGTATTGATGTTTAACTTTATGATAATTATCAATCGTCAATTAGTTTTTGGCCCGGTAGTTCAGTTGGTTAGAACGCTAGCCTGTCACGCTAGAGGTCGAGGGTTCGAGTCCCTTCCGGGTCGCCAGTTTTTGCCTCTGTAGCTCAGTCGGTAGAGCAGAGGACTGAAAATCCTCGTGTCGTTGGTTCGATTCCGACCGGAGGCACCAAAGCGGATTTAGCTCATCTGGTAGAGCGCCACCTTGCCAAGGTGGAGGTAGCGAGTTCGAGCCTCGTAATCCGCTCCAGTTTTAACGTCCGCAAACCTTGAATATATCAGGGTTTGCGGATTTTATTTTCAGCAGATTTCGCTATTTGGTCTTTGTTTGGTCTTTATTGCTTAATTTTTGGTCTTTGCAAAGTCAAGAGCGTTCGTAACAGCTTCGGTAACTTTATTTTGCGTATCACCTATTAAATGGGAGTACACGCCCAAAGTGATATTTGGGTTCGTATGCCCTAACGCTCCCGACACGGAAACGATGTCAACACCCTCTTTAATCAGCAGTGAATCGAATAGATGTCGGTATTGATGAACGCCGTAACAGGGTAAACCGTTCTTTTTACAGAATTTGTCAAACCATTTGTAGGGTAAGGAAGTAGTCAACGGTCTGCCAGTTACTCCGACAAAAAGGCGGTCGTTTTCTTCCCATTTATCGCCCAGACTATCGGCATATTCGGCTTGTTCCGCCATGTATTCGCCTAACAAGGCTATAACAAACGGCGGGAACTTCATAGACTGCTTGGACTTCGCCGTCTTGGTCGTGTCGGTGAAAGTGTCTTTTTGCTTGGTATAGTTTGACGCGCGGCATATTTTGATAACGCCAGTCTGCCAGTCAATGTCTTTCCACTCAATGCCTAGCAATTCGCCGCGCCTAAACCCGCTGTAAACCGCCAAAACAAAGAAAACACGGAATTGTAGCGGCTCGTTTTCGAGAAGCGACAAAAACCGCTCCGTTTCTTCAAGCGTGTATATCGGCTTTTCCTTGTTGTCCAGTTTCGGTAAGGTCACTCGACTGCAAGGGTTATCGGTCAACATTCCTAATCTGATTGCATAGCTAAAAGTGTTGGAAATGAATCCTTGATACAGCCTTACAGTCTTAGGCGCAAGCGGTTTGCCTATGACTTCGTTCGCTCCGTCTTTTGATAAGCTGTTAATGAACAGTTGAACATTTCTTGTGCTGACTTTATCAAGCCGCAAATGTCCTAGTGCAGGGTAAACTTTTTTTGTGAATTGCTGATACCGCACATATCTAATCTGCGTCGCCGTTATGCTTTCATCGGGTCTATAAGTCATAGATTGCACGACTTGTTTTCCGTTTACGTCATAACCGCAAGAAACTTTTATGCGGTACGTGTTGCCACGTTTGGTGATTGTTGCCATTTGAAAGCCTCCTTACTTACTTGGCACATTTCTTATACATAAAAAATTATAACTCATTTAAACGGCTTTTCCCCAATTAATTCAAGCAATACATTTTGATTAATCAAATACTTTTTCCCCGCCTTAATATGAGGCAATTCACTAGAAATACACATCTGCCGTATGCAGTAAGGTGTCAAACCGTCAACCAGTGCGGCGGTTTTTTATTAAATCCTCAAATTTAGCCTGTCTTGCGGAATGTTAAACGCATTATGCCTGTAATAAGGCAACTTTTCCGCCCTCATAAATCCATACGGCGTAAGTAACACAATATCGCTCAAAGTGGCAAATTCTTCGGGCTTAATAATTCGTTTTTCTTCAGGTTTGACTGATATTGACGTGCCTGTCGGCAGTTGCAGTATTTCGCTGTAACTTTCGGAATTACTCTGATACGGTTTGTCCCATGTGCCGACAAGACGGCTGAAATAATCTTGTGTTTCCGCGTCTGTCGCTTTCAAAATGGCAATGTATGAAACATTATCAACAATCGCCCGCCTAATATCTTTGCTGTAAATTGAATCGGGTTGTACCAAACTCTGACAAACTAAGCAGATTGTTATGCCCCGCTCCCGCAAAGTTGCTAAACCGTTCAATACTGCGGGGATTTTGCCAAGCTCCGCAAATTCTTCAAGATAAAATAATATAGGCGTTGGATTTTCAAGCGTTCTTTGTTTGAAATACTCTAAAAATTGATTAACAATTAAAGTTAAAAGGTCTTTCCATTGTGTCAGCTTGTCTTGCGGAATACATAAATAAATGTCAAAATCGTTCTCCAAATCAAGCGGAGTAATTACATCATCTTTTGTCAAACAGTCCTTAATATTGGGGTCTGTAACAAATACCATGATTTTATTTGACATTTCGGTAGCAATTCCCGCAAGCATTAATGTCTATTGGGTTAAATATTTTGACGTTGTGGCGTTTTGCTTTAGTTTTATCATATAAATTGCCTTTAACATCAATGACAAAAACGCGCTTTTGCCATGATAAAAGTGTAGGGATTGTCAAACAAGATGTTTTACCGCTCCCCGCACCGCCGATTACTAAAATATGCCCGTCTTGTTCTTCGGGTTTGATTAGATAATAGCCCAAATTTCGCCCGAAAATGAAGCCTTGCGGTGATAGACTTGATATTTCTTTCGGCGGGATTTCCCCCGCTTCTACGGGTCTGTATGATAATTCAAGAGCTTTCTTTTTTGCTCTTTTTGCTCCGTGAAATATCAGTCTAAAAATTGTTACGGGAATCGTGTAAAAGAGTAATTTTAATATTCCAAATAACACTTTGGTTAAAAGTATCTCAATCAATTTTATTGCAAAGTCCAAATTATTACCCTCATTATTTTTACCTTGACAAATCTCGGTTTTGCTCTTGATTGCGTTCTCGATTTCGGTTCTGCTGTCGCTCAATTTCTCGTTGTTTTTGGCGTTCTTCTTTTTGTCGATTTCGTTCTTGAATGGCTCGGTTTTCGTTCCCTTTGTTGGTCTTAATTCCTTGCTTTTCAAGGGCGGCGGCTTCGTGTCCGAGGTGTAACTGTCCCTCTTTATCAAGTCCTTGTTTAACGTAACTTTCATGTGATAATTTACTTGTGTCGATTCCTCTTGCTTCTAACTCGCGGTTTTGAGTTTTTGCCCACGATTCACGCCATTTGTAGACATTTTTAGGGCTTTCTAAAGTGCGGTCTTTATTCTTAAATCCCTCTTTTGTCAAATATCGAGTGCTGAATAAAATGTGTGCGTGTGGATTATTCGGAGTGATAATATTATCATTTTTAGCTAAAACATCTTGCTTGTCTTTTAAGTGTCGGTGTCCGTGGTGAATGGCAACATCAGCACACAAACCGCGACTTGTTAAATTGTCATTTACATATTCCCGCACTAATTTAATTTGCTCATCTAAATTTAATTCATTTGGCAAAGCAATCATTATTTCCCGCGCCGTTCTTCCGATAATTTAACGGCGGCGAGAAATAACGTCTCAATGTCCCGTAAAATCGCATACATAGGCTCACTGGCGCGTTTGATTATTTCGTCCTCAATGCAAAATTTGTCATTAATCGCGCAACGCTCCCGCCATATCCAACCATTAAGCAAATAAACAGGCGTGTACCACCGCGACCTCTGCTCACAAGTCAAGGAATTACCGTGAATTACCACGGCTGGCACACCGTAAAGTGAAAGCTGTGAGTATGTCATATGAACACATTTCAAATCAACGTCAACGGCAGTAACACAAAGTTGCGTTTGATAATTTAACCTCACCTCGCTCATAGCCTTGCACATTGACGTAACCATTACGCCGCTACCGCAAGTCGACTCACACATGCTTACAAAGCTTTTTTCTTTGATAATACCGTACAAATCGTCTTTGTCACCAGTCATAAATGCCATGCAATCTGATACATGCTGTGGCGTGAAAAATTGTCCTTTATACTTGTTGTGTAACTCTAATTCGTGAAAAATCAACCCTAAAATATCTTCTGTGCCATTCGTTTCGATTTTCTCTTGCAACGCTTCAACTAAATACGCAAACATCTGCGGAAAAAGGTTTTGTAGCTTTTTGTCGTATGAATTGATAATGTCAAGATAGCGGTTTTCCCGCTCCTGTTTGTGCGTGGAGGAAGTGTTGGAAACTCCGCAGAGTTTTCAATACTTTCCCGCCCCGACCGCTTGACGGACATTCAAAAAGACATTCATACGTGACACTATGATGATTTATCATCAGAAAGGCGGGAAATGGCGAAAACAATTGCAATATCAAACCAAAAGGGCGGTGTTGCCAAAACAGCGACCACACAAGCGATTGCCGCCGTGTTAGGTTTTGGCAATAGATTTTGACCCGCAAGGCAACTTATCTGACAGCGTAGGCGCGGCGGGGGAATTAAGCACAATTTATGATGTTTTATCACAAACAACGACAATAATCAGTCATTGCCCGCATTTGATATTGTCCCCGCAAATATCATGTTGGCAAGCATAGACCAAACTTTAGCGCAAACAGGCAAAGAACACAAACTGAAAGAAGCAATCAAGCCGATTAAATACCGATATGACTATATTTTAATTGACACACCGCCGTCTTTGGGGATTTTAACAATCAACGCATTTACCGCCGCCGATGAAATAATTATCCCGACAACGGCGGGGAAATTCGCCGTAAAAGGCATTAGCGAATTATTTAATACAGTCAAAAATGTTAAAACATATTGCAATCCAAACGTGAAAATCAAGGGGATTTTATTCACAAAATACGACCCGCGAACCAACAACAGCAAGGATATGAAAATCTTAGTCGAGAAATTAAGCAAAGCATTAGAAACGCCGCTATTTAACACATATATCCGAAATAGAGTAGCGGTAGATGAAGCACAGGCGAGAAGTCAAGACATTTTGACTTTTAACGGTTGTGAGGATATAGCAAGCGATTATAACGAATTTATCAATGAATATTTACGAGAGGAAATATGACAAAATCACGATTAGACACAGAAAAAGCATTTAAAAGCATAATCGGAAATACCACACCACCGATTAACGAAAACAAACCAAACGCTACTCCTAAAAAGGCAATAACACCGACAAAATCAACAGATAAATTATTCAGAACCGCATTTTATATCACAAAACAACACTACAAGGCGTTGAAAATGAGAGCCGCAACAAGCGATATGGAAATTGACAAAGACCAAAGCGCAATAGTCCGCGCCGCTTTAGATAATTATTTAGCTGATATTTTGAAATGATAATCTGCCCCTTGAATTAGCCTAATATCGGGATATTATCAACATTTTGCAGAGTGGCTTAGTTGCTGAAATCGGCGGCGATTTTGAGGTAAATAAACAAGCCTGTTTTGCTTTTATTTTCGGAAAAATCGAGTGCTTCGCACTTCATAAAATGAGGACTGACACCGCCCTCATACTCCCGTGGTGACCTCGTCACCGTTTATTTTATCTTGACTTTTATTCTTAGCCATAATCCTAGCAAATCTTAAATTAAAAGTATACAAATACTGAAAATCTTGAAGTTTGAAAAACCTTGATGTATCGGGATTTTTTTGACTTATTTCGGGTTATATTCGGCTGTTACCGACAAGATAACCCCTAAAGGGGTTGAGAGTGTTTTAAAAACGCTGTCAACGACATTTGCCCGTTTTCTCTCGGTGTCGTTGGTCTATCCGCTATTCCACCTATCGCCTGTTTGCAGTAGTAGGGGGTGCTGTTCGGTTAGCTACGTTTCTACTCGTCCTATAGGTGACTTTTACATCAACGGCGTTATATTGTTCGTCTGCCGCTTTGACTAAGTTCCCCATATCTGGGTTTCACATCTTTTTTTATATACCGCTTTGTATCGCGGTGTATATTCCAGACCAAGAACCGTGTGAAAAGGCGACATGGTAGCACGTTGACTATAACCCTAAAATAGTGCTATAATCTATGTCAGTTCTTGGTTTAATATCAATATAATACTAACCCCCATAAACGCAAATTGCGGGGGGCTTTTCTTGCTTTAAGCCATTAATAATGACTTTGGGCAGATAAAAAACTCTTTTGTTGGTGGCAAGATGTATTACAAATGAATACATTTATGACAAAATGTCTTTCAACACCTTGCCGCCTACAAAAAGGCTTAACACTATCATGTTACAGTATTCATCTGTTTTTTACAACCCCCATTTTGCCATTTAGGGTTGGTACTGGCATGTACGTGTATTAGCTTACATCACGCTTTCGGCGGTGTCAATAGGCAAAAAACAAATTCCCATAAAAGGGGACTTGTCGGAAGAAATAATGGGGTTAGCCGTTATTTTCAGTTTGCAATATTTTCAGCAATTTGTCAATAAATAAATCATCTTGACTAAATTTGCGGCGTTTTTTGAAAAATTATTATTTTTCTCTTGACTAACTCGACTAAATATGTTAAAATAAAGATATTCCCACCCAATATAACTTGATTAAATCATCATTATAGGCTATAATATGCCTGTTTTTGGAGAAACACGCTCTTTAATTTTAGGAAAGGTGATGGTTTTTTGGAGAGATTAAAACCGCTGAACGATTACATTTTTGGCAAAACATTTGGTGAAAAGGGCGTTGAGGAGCAATTATTATCGCTACTCAACGCCATACTTGCCAAATCTAAACGCCCCAAATTGACGGCAATCGAAATTGTCGAACACAAGACTTTTATCGCCGAAATTATCGGCGATAAAACAAGCATACTCGACATTAGGGCAGTGACAGAGGACAACACAAGATTTAACATCGAAGTCCAGTTACGCGACTATGGGAACATGGATAAGCGCAGTCTTTTTTACTGGAGTAAGGAGTACGCCGCTGGGTTGAGCAAGGGCGATGATTACGAAAAGTTAAACGCGGTTATCGCAATCAACATTGTTAATTTTGAGGTTGTCGCGTTGCCCGATTTTCACACTACTTTCCACTTGCGGGAAGATACTCACAGGGATTACATTCTGACAGATTCGTTGGAAATTCACTTTATTGATGTGAGGAAATTTAACGCGCTGACAGAAAAAGACATCAAAAACGATTCACTTCACAGGTAGCTGACATTCTTCGACCAGAACACGCCCGAAAACGTGTTAAAGGAGTTGGTGAATATGGATATGGCAATCCAAAAAGCAAGTGACAAAATGGCGTTTTTGCAAAACGACAAAGAAATTTTGCGCGAATACCGTATGCGTGAAATGGCGTTGAGTGACTACAATAGCGGTATGGCTAAGGCGAGGAAAGAGGGCATACTTCAAGTGGCTAAAAACATGTTACTAAAAGGCTTTGCTCCCGAAATGGTGACAGAAATTACAAATTTACCACTGGAACAAGTACAGCAGTTATAGCAAAACCTAAAAGAACGTAAAATCCAAAAACAAACATACAAGGCGGTTGGTTATCTGACCGCCTTATTTTTTAATCAGAAGTTACTCATTATTATTTAAAAACTTATCTGAAAACCAAACCTTAAACGTGATATTTTTTACACATTCTTGTCTTAAATTTTCCACTGGTTCACCGTTGACTATATCGGTACGGTAGCCATGTGTTTTAATATATTTATCCATACAGAAATAATATCGTGTTCTATATAAAGATTGGTTATAAATATTTATTGAATATAGAATAATAGCTACTAACATAATTGCATAAGAAATCCTTTTGCCTATGCTATTGCCTTTTTTTGACTGCGCTGTATGTGCAAAAGCCAAGCAAACATATATAAATAGCAAACCAAATAATTAATTCAGGACTAAGCCTCCTACTAAAGAAAAAAGTCTACCAAACATAAAAAAAGCAAATTGAGAAATAACAGTAAGAATTATTCTTGAAAGGATTATTAAAACAGTTTTTATCATAAATAAAGCGGTAGACGGTGTTTATATTATACACTTTTAAGGTCTTTGTTATATATTCCCCTCAATCAACCCCTTGACCATTTTAACGTCAATATTCTGATTGATTTTCTTCTTCACTTCACCAACAAGAAAGCCGATTACTTGTTTTTGACCGTTTCGATATTTTTTCGCAACATCTTGATGTTTGCTTAAAACCGCCTTAATTACCGATTTTATTTGCTCCTCGTCAAAATCATCTATTTTAGTTTCGTGCAAAAACGCTCGATAATTAAGCCCACTGGCTTATCCTCACGCCACTCTAATTTTTTATTAATCATCATATTTGCCAACTTGATTACATCAGCTTTTTTCTTGACAGCTTCGCGCCATAATCGTGTTGCAAATTCTGCTGATTCGCGAGTTCCCACAAAGAATTTACTCTCTTTTTCAGATAAACCAAACTCACAAAACCACTCTTAAATTATTGCCGTCTGTGTCGGCGGTAATTCTTTGCGCCATTTGCCAATTTGTGTTGAATTAAAGACAATTTCGGGAATGTCGGGGTCGGGAAAATAACGATAATCAGCGGCGTTTTCCTTGCTTCGCTGTGAAAAAGTAACTTGTTTTGAACTGTTAAAACCTCTTGTTTCTTGCGATATTTTTTCGCCGTTATTCAACAACTTTTCTTGTCGAATTATTTCATAATCAACCGCTTGTTTCATGTAATTAAATGAATTAATATTTTTAACTTCCACTTTGTAATCGGGCAATTTTCCGTTATCAAATTGCTCCCTCGTTTGCAGTGAGATATTGGCTTCTAACCGCATACCGCCCTTTTCCATGTCACCGTCACCAATCCCCAAATATCTTACCGTTTCACGGATTTTTTTAGCGTATTCGTAGGCTTGTTCGGGGCTTTTTATGTCTGGCTTGCTCGCAATTTCAATAAGTGGCAAATCACTTCGGTTAAAGTCGATTAAACTCACTTTTTTGCCGTTAATGTCACCATGAATTAGTTTAGCGGTGTCTTCTTCAAGGTGAATCCGCTCAATGCGTACAATAGCCTTCGCTTGTTTCGACTTGTCCGTCATAACAAAACGGTAAATCATACTGGCTAATTTGATAACCCTTAGCCAAATCGGGGTAGAAATAACTTTTACGGTCAAATTTGCTGTATAAATTGATTTTACAACCTAAAAATAAACCTAATTTAATCACCCATTCAATGGCTTTTTTGTTCGGAACAGGCAAACCGCCAGGCATACCCAAACAGACAGGGCAAGTGTATGAATTAGATTCTTTTGCCTCAAACGGTTGTGCAACGGTATAAAGGCTGATTGCTTCACGGGGATTTCGGGCATTTACAACCTCGACACACGCCCCCATTTCTTCAAAAACTTGTGCGGCTTTTTGGTAATGCGGCGTTGTTCCCTCGAACCCTTGTATGTCCGAATAAATCAAACCGATTTTCATATTTTTAATGCTTTTAGTATTTCTGAGAAATTTAGCAAAATCGGGTAATTCTCGCTTTGATGTTGTTCCGTCAAGCGGGTCATGCCCTGCAATTACATTCGTAAAAATCGCGGAATCTTCAACCGTTTTTGCTAATACACCGGGGGTGTCGGTGCTTGACATCATCGCCGCCATACCATAACGGCTCGCAGTTCCGTAAGTGGGGCGAAAACCTACACAACCGCACCATGCCGCAGGCTGACGAACGCTCCCCGCTGTTTCACTTCCGAGAGCCGCTAAACACAAATCAGCCGCAACCGCCGCCGCACTGCCGCCACTGCTCCCACCAGGCAAATAGTCTGGGTTTCGGGTGAATCCAAAATCCAATATTTCGGTGCTTGAACCGTGAGCAAAAGCGTCTAAATTTGTCTTGCCTAAGAAAGGAAACCCCGCTTTTCGCAACTTTTTTGCAACGGTTGAATCATAAGTCGGTTTGAACCCACGTAAAATATTACTGCTTGCTGTTGTCGGAAAATCTCTAGTACAAAAGTTGTCCTTTAGCGCAATCGGCAAACCCTTGAATTTCCCCACTTGGTGAATGAATTTGTCGGCGGTACTTAAATAAATATTCAAGTCTTGCTTGTCCTTAATTTCGGAATGACAAGTCTCCCAGATTTCTTTAGGATTTATCTCTTTTTTGCTTACTAATTCGTATGCTTTTTTTAGCGTTAGCGTGTTAAGTTTCATTTGTAATTCTATCCGCAACAAAATAACCGTTATGAGTTTTCGGCGCGTTAAAAAGTGCCTGTTCTTGCGTAAATTGCGTTGTTTTATTTATCACATCATCACGCCATACATTTTGTAAATTGTTGACTTGATATGTCGGCTTTACGCCTTTTGTGTCAATCGAAAATAATTCGTTAATGACGCTTAACACAATGTTAAATTCACTAATTAACCGCTCTTTTTCTTTTTGATTAAGCGGCAAATTTGCCAAATCAGCGATTTTTTCAGCTAAATGTCTGTTCATAACTATATCTAAGGGGAAAATATTCTAACATATTAAGCCACGCTATTAAAGATTTAATTTGTCATAATTTGCAATTAAAATTGACTACCATGTCAAATAAAAAAGCTACAAAATATATTTTTATTTCGGGTGGAGTAATTTCGGGGCTTGGCAAGGGTTTAACAGCCGCCAGTCTTGGGCTTTTGCTTAAAAATCACGGCTACAGTGTTACTAATATAAAATGTGAAAATTACTTGAATATTGATTCGGGTAATATTAACCCCATTGAACACGGTGATGTTTTCCTATGCGAAGACGGCACTGAAGCAGATTTAGATTTAGGAACTTATGAGCGATTTTTAGGGCAAGAGGTAGGCGCGAAAAACTATACAACCATAGGTCAAATTTATCAAAAAGTGATTGATAACGCAAAAAATCTCAAATATAACGGCGCGACTGTTGAAGCGATTCCGCATGTCCCCGAGGAAGTTATCAAGCGCATAGAAAACGCCGCAAAAGGCTATGATATTTGTTTAGTCGAACTAGGGGGAACGGTCGGCGAATATCAAAATGTGATTTATTTTGAAGCCTACAGAATGATGAAATTAGAACGCCAGAATGACGTTATTCACGTTCATGTCACCTATTTTCCAAAGCCAAAAACACATCAATGAATTGAAGTCAAAACCAACGCAATTATCGGTTAAACAACTCCAATCAATGGGAATACAGCCAGATTTTATTGTCGGTCGCTCATCTGAACTAATTGACACAAAGCGCAAAATTAAGACCGCATATTTTTGCAACATGAAAGCTGATGACATAATTTCTAACCCTGATATGCCCTCAATTTATCAGTTGCCACTAGTTTTTGCAGAGCAGGATTTTGACAAAAAAACACTAGCAAAGTTAGGTTTGCAAATCAAAACTTCTGATTTAAGCGACTGGTGTAAAATGTCTGAAAGTTTGGTTAAACCAAAGGGGAAAGAGGTTATTGTCGGCATTATCGCAAAATACATAAAGAGCGGGGACAATGAGGTTAAGGATTCCTATGCTTCACTTTTAGAGGCGTTAAAACATGCCGCCGCATTTAACAAATACCGTACCTGGGCTTATGCTACGGTATGCAATTGGCGGCGATTGAATTTGCGCGTAATGTCGCGTGTTTAAAGGGGGCAAACACTACTGAAATCGAGCCAAACGCACGGTATAAAATTGTTCAACCGATGCAGTTTGACCCTCGTTATTAAAAAATCAAGGGCAAGGGTACAAGTATGTGGCTTGGGGCTTATGATTGTGTATTAAAGCCGAATAGCATTGTTGACAAAATTTACAGTGAAGCAAAAAGCGTATAAAGACAATGTTTCTCATCTTGTGTCAGAACGTCACCGACATCGCTTTGAATTTAACAATGCTTACCGTAAGCAATTGGAAAAAGCGGGCTTGATTGTTTCGGGAAATTCACCCGACAATATGTTTGTTGAAATGATTGGGTTTCCTAAAAATACACACCCGTTTTTTGTCGCTACGCAAGCTCACCCCGAATATAAATCACGTCCTTTACACCCGCATTGTTTATTTTTGGCGTTTTTACGGGCGGCGGAAAAGTTCTAGTCATTGGAGTAAAGTAGAAAAATAAAGCTCCCTAATTTTTAGAGGGCTTGTGTGTTGTAGAGATAGACATATTTTGATGTTTGTTTGATGTTTATTGATACTGTAAATCACTCGAAATTACTTGAAGCTACTAAACATCACTATAGCGCAAATGCTGAAATTATCATAGTTTGCGTGAGGTTGCTAAAAGTTACGAAAAACACAACCTCATTTTCGAGCCTCGTAATCCGCTCCAACGCAAACGCTGATAAATACGTTGTTTGAAGAACATTCAGGCAACGTATTTTTTATTTGTCCGCTATGCTTACTTAGTGCGCCGAAATGCTTGCTTGCCTTGAAAATGAAGATTTACAGTTTCAGGTGCTTATACAGCTTGCGATTATGATGGGGGCAAGGCGGGGCGAATTGACGGTGCTGAAATTCAACGATTTTGATTTTAACACCAACCGTGTAACAATTGAGCGGGCGGCGGTTAAGGGGAAAATTCTATTTGCGAAATAGTTCTAACGCACTATGACTATTCTGCGGAATAGTCATGCGGCAGGGACACCCTGCACCCGTTTGTGACAATATATTCCTAATTTCATATGTAGAAATAAAGCCGTCGGGCGTGTATATCAGGCAGAGGGCTTCAAGTGTTCCCGCAAGTTTTGAGCAAATTCGGGAAATAATCAAATTGACGGATGGCGATAAGTTTGAAACCGCCCGCTCGTTAAATCAAGATTTGACTTTTACTGCGGCGGCTGATGAGTTTGCCCGTCAAAATGTTGAGTTCGGCGAGGTGCAAATGCGAACGCTCGGCTTCGGGGAGCGTGATTGTCAACATATATGACGACAGAATTGAGTTTGTTTCTCTCGGCGGTTTGGTTCACGGTTTGCGGGTCGAGGATTTATATATCGGAGTTTCTCAACCCCGCAATGAAAAACTCGCAAATATTTTCTACCACCTAAAGCACATCGAAGCATATGGCACGGGCTTGAAACGAATAATGCAGTATTACGATGATGCTGACACAAAGCCGGAAATATCGGCAACGCATAATGCGTTCATGTTGACGTTGCCGAATATGAACTATAACCGCCCGCCAACGAAAAAGCAATCAAAAGCAAAACCGCAACATTAAGAAAGTATTGGGTTATTTGCAGGATAACAGTTTTATTTCAAATGAGATTGTTCAAGAAATTCTTGATGTAAAGCAGACGAGGGCTTATGCCGTAATCCGAGAAATGCTTGAAATTGGATTAATTGTCAAAGGCGATGATTACAGCAATGAGTGTGTTTTAAAAATATGAGAACTTGGTACTTTCTGGCAATGTTTTTTTATCAAGCGGTTCAAGTGAATATCCAGTGAACAAAGTAGGTGTTCACTGAATATAAGGAGTTGCGGCACTCCGAAACATATTTATATTATTTTCTGTGGTTGCAGGGTTTTGTTTTCTTGTACAAGATGTGTGCAATAAGAAATCTTAATTTAAAAAAACACATGATTATATGCTACAATAAAAACTATTTCAGGCATTAAACTCAACTCCTTGACTTCTTTTTTTGGTTCAATAGTTTTCATAGTATTTTCTGTCATTAGCACCTACACTTTTTTCAAAACAACATCACTTTCTCCCTAATCGGCAATATCATCCTCGGCGACACGGAAAGCTCATCAACGCCCAGTTTTAAAAATGTCTCTGTAAGCTCTAAATCAGCGGCGATTTCTCCGCATATTCCCACCCATATCCCCGCATCTCTCGCCGATTTGACGGTTAGCTCAATCATTTTTAACACGGCGGGGTGTTTGGCATCGTAAAATGAACTGATACTGCTGTTTTGCCTGTCAGCCGCCAGCGTGTATTGTGTGAGGTCATTTGTTCCTATGCTGAAAAAATCTACCATTTTTGCAAGTGTTTCGCTTATCATAACGGCGGCGGGGGTTTCGACCATAATGCCGAATTCGGTCTTTTCGTCAAACGGTATTTTCTCACTCCGCAAATCAGATTTAACCTCTTTGACAATCCTTAATACCTCCTCCACTTCTTGAACCGAAATAATCATCGGAATCATAACGGCAATGTTCCCGAAAGCTGAAGCCCTGTATAATGCCCTAAGCTGTGTTTTGAAAATTTCGGGTTTGGTAAGGCAAATCCGAATGGCTCGTAACCCCATTGCAGGGTTTTCCTCATTCGGCAGATTAAAATAATCAACCTGCTTATCCGCTCCTATATCAAGCGTTCGGATAATGGTTTTCTTCCCGCCCATGCGTTCGGCGGCTTTTTTATAGGCAATAAACTGCTCCTCCTCGCTAGGTGCACTCTTCCTGTCTAAATATAAAAATTCGCTTCTGAAAAGCCCGATTCCTTCCGCATCGTTATTGACAGCCTCGTCAATATCGGATATGTGATTGATATTTGCATAAAGATTGATTTTTCGCCCGTCCGCCGTAATGGTTGGCAAGCCTTTGAGTTGGCTTAACAGTTCTCTTTTTTTGCAGTTTTCGTCAACTCTTGCTTTCATTTCCTTTTTTGTAGCCTCATCGGGGTCTATGTAGAGTTTGCCGGAAAATCCGTCTAATACCGCAAATTTGCCGTCTAACTCCTCGCCAATTCCCTGCATACCGAAAGCGGCGGGAATAGCCTGCGAACGCGCCAATATCGCAGTATGCGAAGTTGCCCCGCCCTTTACGGTCGCTATTCCTAAAATCATGCTCTTTTCAAAGCCGACAATTTCCCCCGGCGTAATATCATCGGCAATAATGATAGATGGAGCGTTGATTTCAATCGGCTTATAATGCTCCGGGTTGAGTGCCTTTTGGATTCGCTCGGATATATCTTTAACATCAATTGCCCGCTCTTTCATGTAGTCGTCGTCCATACAAGAGAAAATCTCGCTGAAATTTTTCGCCGTGACAGCAATTGCATATTCGGCATTAGCCGCTTGGTTCTTTATAATATTCGTAATGGATTCTATGTAATCAATATCTTTGAGCATTAGTTTATGAATGTCAAAAATTGACGCATTTTCCTCGCCCAGAGTTTCTTTTGTTTCTTTATATAAATCTTCAAGCTGTAAACAAGCTGTTTCGTGCGCCGCTTCAAACCGCACCAGCTCTTTTTCTATGTCACTAATTTTTTTGTGCTCTATTGTTGCGGGCTTGTTTTTCAGAAAATAAATCGCCCCGAACGATATGCCGTCGGACATACGAGTGCCTTCAATGACCAACATATTTTTCCCCTCCTATATATACATGAATTAATTCTAAGTTTGAGCCGAGGATTAAAAAATCCGCCGCTTTGCCTATTTCAAGGCTGCCGACAAGGGAGTCAATCGAAACAGCCCTTGCCGGATTAATTGCAGCCGCTTGCACGGCAATTTCAAGAGGAATCCCAAACTTTACGGCATTTTGAAAGCAATCAAACAAGTTTGCGGCACTACCCGCAATTGCCCCGCCGACTGATAGGTTAGAACGCCCGCCTTTAAGAATAATAGTCTGCCCGCCTAATTCGTATTCGCCGTCCGGCATACCTGTTGCCCTGATACTGTCGCTCACAAGGCATATTCTGCCCCTGCCGAACATCTCAAATACAGCCCGCACGACCGACGAATGAATATGCACTCCATCGCATATAATTTCCGCAAAATCGGCATAGTCAAAAGCCGCCCCGATAACCCCGGGTTCTCTGTGAGTAAGCGGCGGCATGGCGTTAAACATATGCGTTACATGGCTTGCCCCTGCATTAAAAGCGGCGGCGGCAGTTTCATAATCCGCATTGGTGTGAGCCAAACTTACCTTGCAATATTCGCAAGCCTTGCGGATAAGTTCAGCCGCCCCCGGCAGTTCGGGCGCAAGAGAAAGCAAGCGGATATTACCGTTTGAGATTTCAAACAGTCGTTCAAAGGCGGCAATGTCCGGTGCTATGACGTTCTCGGGCTTTTGTGCACCGCATTTTGCCTTATTCAAAAAAGGACCTTCCATGTTAATCCCGTGCAAGACTGCACCGTAACCCCTTTTACCGCAATACGAAGCGGCGGCAACCATAACACAGGTGAGTGCTTCCAAATCAAGTGACATGGTTGTCGCCGCTATGCTCGTAATGCCGTGCTTGCCGTAATAAGAGAGCATTTTTTCAATTCCCGCAGGGTTGGCATCGCAAAAATCGCTGTTTACACAGCCGTGAGTATGAATATCAACGAACCCCGGCAACACATATCTGCCTGAAGCATCAATAATCTCACCCGCCAAACTGCCCGCAGGAGCTATGTTCGTAATAATACCATTATTAAATTCCAAATCGCACTTTTCAAATTTGCAATCTGCTCCAAAAACCAAACCGCCTCGTACTATCATAATTACAGCAACTTTCTCATTTCATCGGCGACACGCTGAACCTGCGTTCCGATAATCACTTGCACGCTTGTTTTGCCCGGTCTGATTACTCCGCTTACTCCGGCTGATTTTATAGCCTTTTCGTCTACATTTGCGGATTCTTTTACTTCAACACGCAAGCGGGTAATGCAGTTATCGAGAGAGGCAATATTTTCGGCACCGCCCAAGCCTGCCAAAACTTGTTCTGCCATTGCTGTAAAATCTTTGTCTGATGTTGTCGGCTTGATTTCTGCTTTCAGAGCCTCTTCTTCGTCCTCACGACCGGGCGTTTTTAGGTTAAACTTGGTTATAATTACACGGAAAAGTACGTAATAAATCACGAAAAATGCCGCTCCTGCAATAAATACGCCCCAAGGGTTCTGCGCCATAGGCGTTTTCCAGCAAAGAATTAAATCAATTAACCCGCCGCTGAAATTAAACCCTGTGCGGACGGGGAGAGCCGCCATTACACCCATTGAAACCGCCGTCAGCACAGCGTGCAAAACATACAGCGGCGGGGCTAAAAACATAAAGGCAAATTCAAGCGGCTCTGTAACCCCTGTCAGAAATGCGGCGAAAGATGCCGAGAGCAGAAGCCCTGCCGCCGCTTTCTTCTGCTTATCTTTTGCCGTATGAAGCATAGCTAAAGCGGCACCGGGCAAGCCGAACATCATAATCGGGAAGAAGCCTGTCATATATTGCCCCGTAACGCCGTATTCCCCTGTATTACTCCAGAAATTTTCAAGGTCGTTGATTCCTGCTACATCGAACCAGAATACAGAATTGAGTGCGTGGTGCAAGCCGAAAGGCAGTAAGAGTCTGTTAAATAATCCGTAAATCCCTGCCCCGACTGCCCCCAAGCTCATAATAGCCGTGCCAAACGCAACCAGCCCGCCGTATACCAAGGGCCAGACAAAAAGCAAAACCATAGCCGTAACAACGCTCACACCTCCGGCGACGAGGGCAACGCTTCGTTTCCCGCTGAAAAAAGCCAACGCATCGGGCAGTTTGGTATTTTTAAATCGGTTATAACAAATTGCCCCAATCAGCCCGCATATTATGCCGATAAAGACATTGTCGATTTTTCCGAATGCCGCACTCACATCTTCAAGCGGCGTTTTGCTTATCATGGCAATCGTTTCGGGCGACAAAATGCTTTGGATTAGGAGCCATGATATTAACCCCGCAAGTGCCGCCGCACCGTCATTATCATCAGCCATTCCGACCGACACGCCTACAACAAAAAGAAGCGGCATATTGCCGATAATAGCATTCCCCGCCGCTATTAAAAATGCCGCAATTTGGTTGCCGTCGCCCCAGCCGGCAGGGTCAATCCAGTAGCCGATACCTAACAAAATAGCCGCAAAAGGCAAAGCCGCCACAGGCAGCATAAGAGCTTTTCCGAGTCGTTGTACTGTTTTCATGTTATGTACTCTCCTTATAAATTCTCACTCAAAAACACCGTAATCCTCTGTGCCGCTTCGTCTTCACCTGCTCCGCTGAATGTCAGCGTTATTTCATCGCCGCATTTTAATCCTAAGCCCATAATGCCGAAAATCCGTTTTCCGTCAACCATTTTTTGAGGCGTTCCGACCCGCACCTCTCCCGAAAATTCACTCAATGCCTTAACCAACAGCCCCGCCGGACGCGCGTGAATCCCCGTCTCGTCCCGAATAACATATTTGACCTCTTTCAAAATACTCAACCCTTTCTGCAATAATTGTTCACTGTTAATTGTTAATTGTTAATTGTTAATTGTAATAAGCGTTTCGCCCGCTTTGATTGCGCCTTCCTTGGCAAAAGACAGCTTCCCGAAATCATCGGGGTTGCAAATTATTACGGGGGTGACTGTATCAAAGCCCTCTCCGCTTATCGCCGCCGCATCAAATTCCATCAAAATATCGCCCTTGCTAACCTTTTCGCCGCTGTTTTTAATAATGGTATAATGCCGCCCCTTTAGCTTCACCGTGTCAATCCCGACATGGATAAGGAGCTGAACCCCGCTGTCGGTTACCAAATTTGCGGCATGACCGGTTTCAAACATCTGCTCAATAACCGCGCTGCACGGCGCGCAAACATAACCCGAATCGGGCTGAATTGCTATCCCGGGACCTAAAATACCTTGACTGAAAACGGGGTCGCTTACCTTTGAAAGCGGTATAACCGTGCCATCCATCGGCGAGGATATTACAATGCTCTTTTTCCCTAACCCAAACATAATTTATCATTCCTTCCTGTTGCTTTATTTTTTACATCAAATTAAGTCGCTCAAAGCACTTAGCAGTCCCATTCCTTATATATGGCTTCCGAAGCCTATAATACGTTAACCAAAAAATTACAAATACGGTAAAACGGAGTAATTAATTCTCCTCGTATGAGCTATTGTAGGTTTTATTATACCATAAGTATCGGATACTTTCAAGCTTTTTTTTAAACAGACATAAATAATTAAAATTTTTTCGACCTGTACAAATAGTAGGGGACGGGCTTGCCCGTCCCGAAAAAAAACCGCACCTCGTCCAAAAAAAAAAAAAAAAAAACCGCACCATTTCTCCTATTATCGGGACAGGCAAGCCTGTCCCCTGCTATATAAACCCTATTGCATATGAATTGCATCCCGCAGAAATTCGGCACAGCCGGGGGCAAGCTTGTCATAATTTGCCTTGAAGCGTTCGTCTGCAACATACATTTCACCGAGCCCCTTGTGATATTCTTTAGAATATTTCGGATAAAACACGCAAAGCCATTGGCGATGCAAATCGCAGGCTTTTTGAGCAAGTTTGCCTGCAATGTCGCCGTCATCAAAAGCGGCTTTCAGTGTTTCCTCAAATTCAAGGCGGAGGCGTTCGCCCTCGTCATACTGCGCTTGGGTCAGCCCTTTCAGCTTTGCGTTTGATTCATCAACGGCGTTATTACCGTACTTTTCTCGAACCTCCGCTCCGTATTTCCGCTCGTTTTCGTCTATGAGGGATTGTTTAAAGCCCTCAAATTTTTCCGTGTCAGTCATAGTTATTTCCCCTTTCATTGCGGCTATGGATTTACTTACGTTGGTTATCAGCAAATCAAGCCGCTCTCGTTTTTTATGAAGCTTGGAAAGGTGGCTTTCAAACGCTTTTTCCTTGTCAAAATCGGGCGATGATAAAAGTACCTTGATTTCCCCCAATGAAAAGCTAAGCTCCCTGAAAAAAAGGATTTGTTGCAATCTTTCCAGTTCGTCCTGCCCGTAAATGCGATACCCCGATGAGGCAATTCTCGCCGGCTTCAAGAGCTCAATTTCATCGTAATACCGCAGGGTACGCGCACTGACTCCCGACATTTTCGATAGCTTATTACTTGAATATTCCACTTATTTTCACACCTTTCCGATTGCGAAATGTACATCACAATCTCATTATACACTATTACGCAACGTCAAAGTCAATAGGGTTCATAGAAAGTTTACAAATATGTTTGAAAAAGTGGTTGTCAAAGCAGTTTGGTTTATGTTATAATATGTTATATTCTTGTATACCATACCAAGAATCACTCGGTTGCTATGATAAGGTAGCACACCGTACAGCTCTGACGCTCTGCTTAACGGTGGAGCGTCATCTGTTTGTAAAAGATTGTTTAGAAATAATGAACAGTTTCTAAAGAAAAGGACGGTAAAATTATGCGTTACAGTATAGGGTTAGATATAGGCATAGCTTCAGTAGGCTTTGCAGTTATGAAGCTTGATGAATACGATTTACCTTGCCGAATAGAAAGATTAGGTTCTCGGATTTTTGATGTTGCGGAAAATCCTAAAGATGGTGCATCTTTAGCTTTGCCACGCCGTGAGGCACGTGGGTCACGCCGCCGCATTAGAAGAAGAAAACACCGCAAAGAGCGTATAAGAGAGCTAATTACAGAACAAGGATTGCTCTCACAAGATGGGTTGGATAGCCTATACAATGGGGATATAACAGACATTTATCAGATTAGAAGCGAAGCTATTGACAGGCAACTTACAAATGAAGAATTTGCCCGTGTTTTAATACATCTGTCTCAAAGGCGAGGGTTTAAGTCAAACCGCAAGACAGAGAAAAATGCTGAAGAGGGCAAATTACTAAAAGCTGTTTCCTTAAACCAAATTATAATGACAGAAAACAATTTTCGCACTGTAGGCGAAATGTTTTATAAGTATGCAGATTTTGCAGAAATTAAACGAAATAAAGCGGATAGTTATTCAAATACTGTTCGCCGGGAAGATATTCTTAACGAGGCTCATGAGATATTTAAGCGTCAGAGAGAATACGGCAACACACTTTGCTCGGAGGATTTCGAGGAAAAATATTGTGATATATTATCAAGTCAGCGTTCCTTTGACGAAGGACCGGGAGAGGGTAATAAAAATTCACCCAGCCCTTATTCCGGCGACCAAATAGAGAAAATGATTGGTTCTTGCACATTTGAGGAAGGTGAAAAACGTGCTGCAAAAGCCTCTTGTTCCTTTGAAATATTTAGTTTACTCCAAAAAATCAATCATATAAGGCTTGAAAACGGAGGCAAAGCTACACCATTAACTAATGAGCAATGCCTTAAATTAATTGCTACCGCTCATACATCGGCTGAATTGAATTACCATAAAATAAGAAAGGCTCTCAATATTTCCGATGATATGAGATTTAATGACATAAAATACGGAAACGACAGCGATAACGAAACAGCCGAAAAGAAAATTAAATTCAACTTTTTAAAGGCTTACCATGATATGCGTAAAGCCTTAGATAAAGTATCAAAAGGCAGAATGAATGTTCTATCTATCAAGCAAAGAAATGAAATCGGGCATATTTTTACCGTCAATAAAACTGATGATAAAATTCGAGCTGCTTTAAACTCAACCGATTTGGATACATACGACATTGAAGCATTGATTGAAAATTTAGGGACATTCAGTAAATTCGGGCATTTGTCAATAAAGGCTCTTGATAAGATTATTCCGTGGTTAGAGCAAGGGTTAACGTATGACAAGGCTTGCACGGAAGCGGGTTATAACTTTAAAGGTCGTGGCGGCGAAAAAAGCGGGTTAATTTCATTAAAACATCTTGCTGAGGAATACAAATATACTGTAACAAGCCCTGTTGCTTGCAGGGCTTTATCGCAATGCGGTAAGGTAATCAATGCGATTATACGTGAGCAAAGCCCCAACTATAACGGCGACTTGGGCAACATAAACAGCCCTGTTTATATCAATATCGAGCTTTCAAGAGAGATGTCAAAAGATTTTGATGAACGCAATAAGCTTGATAAAGGTATGAAAGAAAACCACGCACAAAACGAAAAGCTAAAGCAGGAAATACAAAATACATTTAAGAAACTCAATCCTACCGGACTTGATATTGTTAAGCTAAAGCTATATAAACAACAAAGCGGAATTTGCCTTTATTCGCTGAAACAAATGGATATATCTCAATTATTTGACCCCGGTTATGCAGATATTGACCACATTATACCCTATAGCGATTCCTTTGATGATACATATAAGAACAAGGTTTTAGTCCTTACTGCGGAAAATCGCCAAAAGGGCGACAGGCTTCCTTTGCAATATCTGAATGGGAAAAAGCGGGATGATTTTATCATTTGGGTAAATAATTCTCATCTTCCTATGTCCAAAAAGAGAAATTTACTTAAAGAAGAATTAACTGAAACGGATTTATCTGGATTTAGGGAGCGGAATCTGCAAGATACAAAGACAATATCACGGTTTATGTATAATTATCTTGCCGATTACTTGAAATTCTCAATATTCTTATCTGAACGCAAACGCCATGTAACCGCAGTAAACGGTGCTGTTACTTCCATGCTTCGTAAGCGATGGGGGCTTAATAAAATACGTGAGGACGGCGATACTCATCATGCACTTGATGCGGCGGTAGTGGCTTGTACCACACAGGGTATGATTAACGAATTATCACGGTATCACAAAGATAAGGAGCGTATTTATTGCGATGAAACAGGATTTGAAATATCTAAGAGAACGGGCGAAGTATTAAAAGAGCGTTTCCCGCAACCATATGTGCATTTTACAGATGAACTTACGGCAAGATTATCGGGTAAACCGAGAGAAGCTGTTGAGCGGTTAAAGTTATATGGCGAAAGCGACCTTGCGAGGGTGACACCTATTTTCGTGTCAAGAATGCCGTCACGCAAAGTCAGCGGTGCGGCACATAAAGAAACTATCAAGGGAATAGGCGAAAATAATACTGCTGTTAAAAGAGTTGCTTTAACCGCATTAAAGCTAAAAGACGGTGAAATCGCAGACTATTATGAACCCGCAAAAATAAGCGACCCTTTGCTTTATAACGCATTAGTTAAACGCCTTATTGAATTTGAGGGAGATGCTTCTAAAGCATTTTCCGAACCCTTTTATAAGCTCAAGAGCGATAAATCTAAAAATCCTGATGAACCACCTCAACCTGTCAAAAAAGTTAAGCTATGTGAAAAAAGCACTTTGAATGTTTCTGTTCACGATAAAAAGGGCGTTGCGGATAACGACAGTATGGTTCGGGTTGATGTTTTTCATATTCCGAATGATGGCTATTATCTTGTTCCGATTTATGTTGCCGATACCATAAAAAGCGAGTTGCCAAATAAGGCGATTGTAGCTAACAAACCATATGAAGATTGGAAAGAAATGGACGAGAAAGATTTTATATTCTCGCTATATCCTAACGATTTGATTTTCATCAGACCTAAGAAAAATATGGTCTTCTCCAAGGTAAACAAAGATAGCAGACACCCCGAAAAATCAGAAAAAAAATCTGCATTTGTTTATTATAAATCAACGGGAATTAATACAGGTTCAATGACGGTAATTAATCACGACAACAGCTATAAAATACCCAGTCTTGGAGCTAAAACCTTATTGGAATTTGAAAAATGGCAGGTTGATATTTTAGGCAATATTTCAAAAGTAGGGCGAGAAACAAGACAAGGCTTTGACGGAAAAAGGAGGCATTAATTATGGCTTATCGAAATATTATGATACAAAATGAAGCGAGGCTATCCTTGAAGAGTAAACAGCTTTGCCTAAAAACAGAAACTGTCGAAGCCACTTTTGCTATTGAGGATATTGATACTATTTTGATAGAAAACCGTCAAACCACGGTTAGCACGGCATTACTCGGCAGATTAGCACAAAGCGGCGTTGCGTTATTTATATGTGATGAATATCATCTGCCCTGCGCCGTATTAACTCCTTACTTACAGCACTCTCGCCAACATGAGATTGTAAAAAATCAACTGGAGCTTTCGACTCCTGTTAAAAAGCAACTTTGGAAGCAGATTGTTACCGCAAAAATCAGAAATCAAGCAAAATGCCTTTCACTTTGCGGCAATGAAACTGCGGCTGATAAAATTGAACTCATTGCAAAAACGGTTCGTTCAGGCGATGAGGGCAATGCGGAAGGGTATGCGGCGGCACAATATTTCCCAGCACTTTTCGGCGATGATTTTACAAGGGGAGGTGACTGCGACCAACGGAACGCTTGGCTTAATTACGCCTACGCTATAATTCGGGGATGCGTGGCACGGAGTTTGACGGTTTATGGTTTCTTTCCGCTATTCGGTTTGCAACACCATTCTTCGCTAAATCAATTTAATCTGGCGGATGATTTTATTGAGCCTTTCAGACCAATTGCCGACCTATTCACCGCAAAAAACGCTTCTTGCGACGACAGATTGACCTCAAAGATTAAACAACAGCTTGTAAATCTTGTAAACTATGACATTATGCTCAATGAAAAAAAGTACGCTCTTTCCTATGCGATTGAACTTACGGTGAAAAGCTTTTCCGCAGTATGTGCGGGAAAAAGTAAAAATTTGATTTTGCCGGAACTTATTCCGCTTAACCAACACGCCTATGAATAAATTTATGAGAATAATAGTATTTTTCGATTTACCCGTCAAAACGAAATCAGAACGGAGAACTGCTGCTAAATTCCGAAAATTCCTGATTGACGATGGGTATCATATGTTGCAATATTCGTTATATGCGAGAACCTGCAACGGAAACGATGCCGTAGAAAAGCATAAAAGGCGGCTTTACGCCAGTTTGCCTGACAACGGCTCTGTTCGTATGCTTGTCATTACGGAAAAGCAATTTCAAAGCATTGAAATATTAGTTGGAAAACTGACAGCTTGCGATAATACTTTTGAAACGGAGCAACTTACGCTTTTTTGAAAAAATCGGCAATAATTCCATACATTAAGCATAAATAACAAACCCCGCAAAAGCCGTCAAACCCTTAAAGTAAGACGCTTTAAGCGGGGTCTATTATACCATACCAACAATCACCCGGGGGCTATAACTGCCGTTGAGCAGTGCTACGAATGATACTAATTATACCATACCAACAATCACCCGGGGGCTATAACATGGTTCAGCAAGGGGATTACCCAAGCGGTATTATACCATACCAACAATCACCCGGGGGCTATAACCCCCTCTGTCAAGACCTTTGAACAGGTCAAATTATACCATACCAACAATCACCCGGGGGCTATAACATATTAAACGGCGACTTACCTAATGGCCGGATTATACCATACCAACAATCACCCGGGGGCTATAACGCGCGGGGCGCGCGAACGCAAAAGACTTGGATTATACCATACCAACAATCACCCGGGGGCTATAACAAAGAAATAGCCTCCTCCCCCCGGAATTAATGGAGAATGTTTTAAATTTTCTCTTAACATACTAATTATACATCAAATGAACCAATATGTCAATAGCTTCGCAAAAAAAATTAAATGATATTGGGCTTAGGCTTAGCTCAATGGAAGTTATATCCTAATTCGTACTGTGGTATGAATTGCAATTTTTAGAACCCGTGTTCATGTACATTTCAAAACAGAAGTATTTGGCGTGAAACACAAATAGTTTATCTCGTCTTTCCAACTGAATATGTTATCGCCAAGATGATTTCACTTTTAGGAGAAGATGAATATCAATTTGTTATTGAGGTCATGGAATATGGGCTTCAATATGTAAATGACGATTTAACTTATGACGGAAGCTATGCAGATGATGAATTTTATAATATTTCCTTTGTTTACAAAAATGTTTAAATTCGAGCAAAGGGCATGGTTCAGGAGATTCAGCTATGGTCGGATTTCAGTGAATTAATAGCGGTTTTGGCGGCTAATCCTTCATCGGTTGTGATTAATTCCTACAGCCCAAAGGAGCTTTCTTTGTGGGATAAGGAGGAGCAGATGAAGAGGCTGGCGCAGGAAATTTTGGGGCATTAATCAAATTTAATCAACAATGAGGCGTTTCATTTAGGCGGGGCGTTTTTTTTGATGGTTCAAAGATGTGTCCCCCACCAAAAAAAACAACCGTTTCCATTAACCCCCAACTATATCCGTTAAGCTATAGCAGAAAGAGAATGAATATTGCACCTGATTCGTATTTTTCCTGCTCTCCCTTGCAATAGCACCACGGATTTTAACCTGCTCCTGAACCCCGTCCCAAACCCCACGGCTGATAATCGCCTCATGATGATTTTAGATATGAACTAAAGGAACTTCACCATTATTTCGGCGGGTTTCTTTTGTCAAATAGTCAACTGTGAACTCTTTCCATTGTGTTAAATCGCCGATATATTTGTCATTTTTAAGAACATACATTATGGACGAATTATTCCAAAGTCTCTCCGTACTCGTCAAAATTCCCTCATCATAATAATATACCTCTTTTAACCACCAGTTTTCATTCTGACTTATATACTCCGTGAAGTATTTTATTTGAGCCGCAAGCGAGTGGAGTTGGTATTTATCATCGGTCGAAACACGGCAATAAGCCGCTACATGTATAACATCGCTGTTATACATAATACCTCCTTCCCCAAAAGATACGGGAATAAATTCCCTTGCAAATATATTATACTATTTTAGTGGCTGTAAGTCAAGTAGTTTTGCAAATTTTGCAGGGGAATTTATTTTTAATTTACACCGTTATCTTTTGGGTTTGCATTAAAAATTCAAATTGCTTTGCGTTGATTAAGCCTTTTTGTTTCATCATCATTCCCCCCCTCATAAGTAACCCGACTTTCAAGGCTTTTTATATATCCTAAAAATCCTAAAAATTATTTTCGTGATTTTAACCAAATCAAGGGCAACAACAAACGGCTATTTTGACATTCCCGATACAAATTTCTGTTACATGTATAACGTAATCCTAACCTATGCAATTGAGTTTTGCTTTTTGATTTTTACACCATAATAAAGTCGCCATAATTTTCATCGCTTTCGATAGGTTCATCAAGTCCGAATATCTTTCTTCCGAACACAGGCAGAGCAATCTTATCTATGTAATCGGGAATAAACACTCTTTCCTCTATTCGTCGAAAAGCGAAACTTTGTGGCAAAATTAGTTCAATGAACATTTTTCTAAAAGCTTCATAAGACATTATTTTTTGCGGTTTATGCTGGTATAAAAGAATTTTCGTATTCTCCGGGAGTTTATCGCAATACTCTCTAACCATTTTATGCGGCTTGAAACAGCTTTTATCGAACGTTGAAAATTCTACTTGATATTCACGCTCCAAGTAAGAGTAATTTTCAGGCAACCAAAACCGTGACATCGCCTCGCCTTCTCCTAAATATAGTTTAGTGACAGGACAGCCATAATACTTCGTTATCCAATCATTGACATAACCAAAGATAAGGAGTTGATTATACTTTTCTTCGCTACTAAAAATATAGTTGTTATCCATTAAGAATTTCAATATTTTCAACCATTCAAACAGAACTTTAGCTATTTCAAAATCGCTATATTGATAATTACTCAGCGTTATTGCTATTTCAACAATATATTCTTCTTTGCCATCAGGCACGGTGTACACAGCATCATCCGTAATAAATGAAATTAAAAGGTCGGTCAAAGAATTATCTATTACGCTTTCAAGTTGGTTTGGAAAAGGGAGTAAACGCCCCTTTTCTTTGTCAAACATATTTTTCTCATCAGAGTTATGCTTGAATACAAATTGCGTACCGATAGCTCGCCATCTAAGTTGCTGCGTTAATAATCCGCAAACATCCCAAAGAAAAGCTCCGTCTTGGGCGTTAAGTCGTGATAATTGCGGCATATCAATTTGAAGCAGTTGACGGTAGTCATTCTTTGCTAACTTATCCTGTAAACTCTGTGGAAGCCCCTCGAAGCAACCGAAAAAATTTGTTTTCAATATATCTCGTAATTCTCTCAAATCCTTTTGTGTAAACACCCAAATGCAGCCGTTCGGAATGCTTGTATGTTTTTCATTTTCAGAAACAGCAAAGTACGCTGCCGTTCTGAAGTTGGTGGTAATATCAATTAAATCTGTAGGGCAACCATAATGTTGAGCTATTGCCATTGCGTAATCATCATTGCCGTTTAATATACTGCTTATAAAGGGATTGTTTATTAGCCATTCAAGGGCAGAAGCGGATATATTGCAGGCTTTTTGGAATTGCTCTTTTGAACTGTGATGCCTGTGCAGAGAAGATTTGATTTCCCATAGGCTCGATTGCCCTCTAAAAAAACAATCCGATGTATCGAATTTATCGAGGAAATCTAACAACTTCTGAATACACGGGAAAACGAACCTGTTTATGCCTTCATAATTGTGTTGAGCAATTTCCGCTAAATCTCTACTAAAATATTGCTTGTGCATATTATAACCTCATCACCTAATATTGGCTTTTTTCTGATATTTTATTTATAGTATAACACTTTTTGACAGGAATTGCAAGCATATTTTGGAAAAATATGCTTAATTATGCTTGGCTTTGGGAGTAATATTAAGTTTTTTGAAAAAACACTTGTAATTTTTGTCGAAATATGGTATGATTATGATGTTAAGAAAATAAAAGCAGAGCGTTCTTCGATGACTGCTTGCAAGAGGGGGCGTTTTGTAATCTCCATAGTGAAGAGTTCAAAGTACGAAAGGTAGGTTTCCAATGTGTAAAATGTATAAGGAGTTAAAGAGCTCTTATGGGAGCAAAGATAATTTGAACAAAAGCATGATTATGTGGGCAATATTATTTCTTTTTTTTGCTGCCGGATTGTGGTTTTTCCACGTTGATGGATTATGTCTTCTTTTTATTTATTTATCAGCCACATTAGTGATTTCGTCATTTTTCATCTTGTCTCTTTATGCTTTCTTTGACAAAAAGACAGCTCATAAGTGTGAAAAAACCAAAAGGAGATTTATGTTTTTCTTTTATTGGCTATTTGCTATCTTTGCTCTGCCGGTTTCGATACTTTCATTAATTCTAAATAAAACTAAAATGACAAATTTTTGGGAATTTATCCATGCGTATATTTTCGCTTTTATCGCTTCTCTTTACATTACTCTTATGTCAGCGATTAAGCTGCTTTCAAAGCTGGTTGAAATGGATTTACCAATACGCATAGCACCTATCATTTTTGTGTTATTCATCATTTATGGCTGTCTTGTTCATTTTTGGATGCGTTTATTTTTTAGCTTATATCATTGTATAAGTAAAAAGGAAATAATTAAGATTCCAAGGGTATTTTTTAAAGATATAAGTATTGATGAACATTATACTCAAACAAAAGATGAATTGTATATACTTGCTTTTGTTACAATAGCTATAATAACGCTTATTGCAATATCATATGATGGGAATGAATCAAATAAGCTATTTTTTGATGAAACCCTCCGTGCTGTTACCTTGTATATCGCTATTGATAGGATTAAAGATAAGTGGCGAAAAGTAAATAATAAAAAAACTTGTGATAAATGCAAAAATTATAGTCCCTCATAATCAAAGTAAAACGATATGCGGTTATATTTTCCGCATATCGCTATATTGCAGGGGAAAATCGCCGTAATTTCGGGATTTTTATTATATTTTTAGATTGTTTTTTTTTTTTTTTTGGTTAGATGTGATTGTATGTTACTATTTAAAGGGAGCGGGCTTTTTTTATGTATTTTTTGCAAATGGTTTGCAAAATTTGGGAGAATAGGTTATAATTAAGGAGGAGTTAGGGATGAAACACAGTGAAATTACGGCGGCGGTGAAGGCGCGGCAGGCTAATGCGCCGGCTTACATATGTAATTTTCCATTCGGAGCCTTTGACGCGGCTTGACGTGGACAGGGCGGGGCGCGGGTTGCGGAGCGTGAGGCTAAAGCAAGCACGGGGAAAACTGAGGAGGAATTGGCGCGGGAGCGCGTTGATGCTTTGGCGAAGGAATTGGACAGTTTTAATTTCAACATTCCGGGTGGTTCGGAGGCGCAAAACAAAAGCATTATGAAAAACAGGTATGTTGAAATGCTTCGGTTGATTGAACAGTATGATTTTGACTTTCCTAAATTTGATTCTTTTGGAAAATATAAGTGGGATTTGCTGGAGGCTTGTGCTGAAATTGGGGCGGTTATTACTTGGATTAAAGTTGGGCGATTGATTGTTGAGGATTATGTGAGGGAGCGCGGGTTGAAGGCTGATATTTGGTTAGGGGTTTATCAGAATAATCCTGTTGGGGTTTTGGCGATGGTTAAGGCTGGGTTTTCGGGGGATATTACGGGGTCGGAGGCTGATGTTGAAAGGGGGGATAGGTTTAGGAGGGAGGCTTATTTTAGGGCTTTGGAGGAGTTGGAAGCTAGTTATGCTAAGGCTGTGGGGGAAATCGGTTCAACAGGGTTTGAAAATGATGGTAGGTATAAAAAACTAATTGAAAGAGTTAGTAGTTTCAATGTTGAGCAGTACAAAAAAGACTTTGTTCTAATAATATTTCCCTTGCTTTTCGATTATGAGAATAAAACAGGGATTCCACTCGAAATTATGTTCGGTCAAATTTGCATTGAGTCAAGTTATGGCAAAGACCCAATAGCAATAAATGCGAATAACTATTTTGGGTATAAAGGTAAAGGTCCCGCAGGTAGCTACGCTTCTAAGACGAAGGAAGTGATAAATGGTCAACATGTTGAAATCATTGATGATTTCAGAAAATACAATTCCATGTCCGAAAGCATAGATGATTATATTGATTTGTTGCTCAGAAACTATAAACAATATTCAGGGGGCGGGTCTCCTAAAGATTGGGCTAATGCCTTAGATAAAGGCGGTTACGCTACTGCGCCGGATTATGGAAGTTCTGTTCTGAATGTAGCATCAACATGGAGGATATACGAATGAGTTTAAATTTGTGCAAACTGTATATATTTGCTCTCCTTTTAATTGTGTTATTAGCGGGATGTTCTAAAGATATTGTAGGCAATTCAACACACATTTCAAATGCGGATAGTTCACCCGATTACGAAAAAGAGGGAGAAGATGCAGGCAACTCTGACCCCCCTAAAACCTCAACAAGTCTGGCTATCATTGAAAGCGGGGTTTCAGAAGACTGTTTTTTAGCGGGCGAGCCTGTGTATGTATATGATAATGCGGATTATCCTATATCGGCTGACGAAGCTTTGGAGTTGGTTGAAAATGCACTGGAAAAACGTCGAAAATTCAACGCAAACCCGACAAATTTTGCGGTTAGCGGAGTAGCTGAATATGGTGGATTTGGCTACTATTCAATCCGGGAATTTGTTTTCAATGAAGACTTAATATTTACAATTCAACGATATGTTGTTGACGTAAGTACCGGTGAGATTTATCTTGATTATGACCCTACATTACACTATATTCAAACAAAAGAGCGGTTTCCCGAATTTGCGGATTGTATTGACTCCATAGAAGAAGATGACGGGCGAACAAGATTTATAAGGCTCAGATAACCCTGTCAACACTCTTGCAACGCAACTAACTGCCTCCGCAAGCCAAATACAAGCGTGGAAAAATGAAAAAATAGGAGCATTTGGCGCGCTAATGGCAAAATTCTAATTGAGTAATACTGTTTAACGAATAAAATTGAGACAAAAGCTAACAAAATGCAAATTTTATTCGTTAAACAGTAGATTTCATTGAAAGGTTGCTTTTATTATGAAAAATACAATTGTTTTAATAGCTTGCTTATTATCACTTGGGCTTTTGGCATCATGTGAAAATAACAATAGCGCGGAATACAACGGACTCAATTCATCGGGAACAATCACAGAAATAAACTCAATTTTGGAAACAACAACGACAGAAATTACAGAGGAATTGCAACCTAAAGTCCCCACCGACTGGCAGATTACATATGCTGAATATTTGGATAATTTGAATTATGATGATGTATTTGGTATATATGTTGGTGATATAAATCAAGATAATATCCCGGAAATCGTCATTTCTTATGGGGAT
This sequence comes from Oscillospiraceae bacterium, assembly GCA_009777725.1. Lineage (GTDB taxonomy): Bacteria > Bacillota > Clostridia > Oscillospirales > Ruminococcaceae > UBA946. The sequence goes on from WRLG01000006.1 coordinate 115,295, forward strand.
TTTATCAAAATGGATGTCAGAATGTTATACTATGACACCAATGTAGTCAAGGAAATTGAAGAAAGTTTTTCATGGCGGGGCGGATTTGGAGGTTCTTATGAAATTCGCCGTTGTGAATCTTCGGGGCAATTAATATTTTTTAACAGCGGTTATCGAAAATGGTATTATTCTGTTTATGATGATAATAACGGGGATTATGAAAAATATATTGATTTGCTATATTGGTATGACTTGGATTATCAATATGATGACTACGGAAATATTCTTGATTTTAAAATACCTTGGAATTACAGTGTAAATGGTATCGAATCAGACGAGGTGTTTTTTGAGGACGATTGGGAGGTTTGCAGGCAGCAACTTGTCGAATCCATAAAGAATTCCACAGATGTTGACTTAGACACCATAAAGAATGTCGTTACTATTTTTGAAGAAGGCGATAGCACACGCTCAATGCTTGTTTTATCACTTGATGTTGATGGTGATTTTACTGCTTATTTTGAGGAAAAATTATTTTACTAAAGGAGGTGGTATTTTGATAAAATGGTTTGTTACTACACTATTCCTTTTTGCGTTCGTTACCTTGTGGTTGTCGGGTTGTATTTCAAATAACGGAGTGCAGGAAAACACTGAAATTTCAATAGCGTCACAAAATGTTGAAAGAGCAGAAACAACGAAAGCACTTGATGAAAATCAACAGACATGGCAAGAGGCGTATACAGCTTTTTTGAGAAACTTTTCTGAACATTCCGACAATCTAAACAATAATATTGCCACAGAATCTTCTCAATCAGACATATCGCCGATTAGCGAATTTGACTGTTATACAGAAATGGAAACATGGTTAGAGGTGTATGCGGCGCATATAAGAAATTCTGTTTATGAGGAAAACTTTACCTCATACTTCTCTTTGAGAGATTTAGACAATGACGGCGTTCCTGAATTAATAATACATCAAGTTTCGGAGCTATACGCGCTTTTGACCATTTATTCATATGACGGCAATGTGCATAAAATTGGAGACTATTCTGACCCTAAAGCAGGGGTGGCGGGGTTACGTATTTCAAACAATACGCTGTATTCGGGGTTGTTTACAATGTGGTGGGGCGGGGGTGTAGAGCATTATGGATATTTGACGGTTGAGGAAAAAAAGTTGTTATATAAGTACTTGTGGTATGATAATCATAACGCTGAATCACCTCATCTAAAAGAAATTTCTGATGATAAGCAACTTATTAGTGAGTCAATTGAAGCTTTTGCACTTGATTATGATAGCAATTATCATGAAATTCATTTATTAAATGAAGATAATATTGTTGAAATATCATTGCAATCCCCTTTATGTTCTTTCCATATTTTCCGCCTAAAAGGCGGAAAATATGGAGGAACTCAACTACGAAAGGAATGTTCTTCATTATGAAAAAGCTTATTATTTTATCTATGTTGTCAATTACGGTATTTACCTCATGTAACACATCGAATAACAACTTTGCAGAGTTTGAGTTTATAACAGAAACTTCAACATTTGTTGAAACGGCAACAGCAGAAAAGACCAACGCTGACGTTATAATCACGACAGAAACAACAGCACATGCAAAAGAAATATTTACGGAAGAAACAAAGAAGCCAAGAACTTACACTTACGATTGGCAACAAGTTTATGATGATTTCTTCGTTAATAATTTTGGTAATAACTATGCTACAGAGGCTAACGGATATTTTTGGGATAATATATAGACGACATAAACGGTTGCGGTATTCCCGAAGTGATAATTAACAGCGGAATATTCTATTATAGTAATGGTGAAATAAAAGGGGAAATAGGTGCGCCTCCGAACGGATTTTACGAATATTTACCTAAAACAAATCAGATTTTGTTTTTTATGAACGGGGCAAATGGCGGCAACCGTATTTTATACGGTTACAATGGAATTTCCTCTGATTACAGTGATGTAATCACTCGATTTTCGCACACCAGTCAAGGATATTATGGAATAGATGGCGCGGAAGTTGGCGAAGACCAATATTACGAAAAATTAAGCAATTTGACTGCCAATTTGTTGGATTATACTTATCTTACTCGTTCCGATGTTGACGGTGATTTTACTGCTTATTTTGAGGAAAAGTTGTTTTATGATGCGGATTAAGATTGCTGATTATTCTGCATTGAAAGGAGGTGAAAATTATGAATAACGCATTTAACAAATTTCTTGATTCAATTCCCAATGTTCGACAAATTCTGAGGGAACGGAGGGGGAATCTTTAGCTGTTGTTAGTGAATTAATAGCGGTTTTGGCGGCTAATCCTTCAACGGTTGTGATTAATTCCTACAGCCCAAAGGAGCTTTCTTTGTGGGATAAGGAGGAGCAGATGAAGAGGCTGGCGCAGGAAATTTTGAGGTATTAGGCAACATTGAATATTGGCAATAATCAACAATGAGGCGTTTCGTTTAGACGGGACGTTTTTTTGATGGAAAGGAAGTGTTTTTTTATGAAAATCAGTTTTAAAATCAGCTTGGGTGAGGAGGTTTCTTTTACGGATTTTGATGATGTT
>WRLG01000007.1 GCA_009777725.1 Oscillospiraceae bacterium
TGTAGGAGCTTCTAAGTGGGGAAAACTCAAAAGCGGCGCGGGGTGGATTGGCTTGGGTATGACTGAATTTATAAAATTTGCGTAAGGGGTTGATAATTGTGGTTGAAAATGTGAACAGCGCGATTGCAGTAATCACAGCGGTTGGCACTGCGATTATCGGGGTTTTGACATATTTTGTCGCAAAGGTTTACCCGCTAATTAAAGACATCAAATTTCCGTCAAAACACTACAAAGATATGGCGGATACGATTAATTTACACGGTGAGTGTATTCAGAAAATTTCGGATAAACTTGACACAATAGAAGCCTATGAAAACGAGGGGCGCGAAAGCCGCTGTACCATGAAGGATACGATTGTGGACATCATGGCGCGATTACATCAAATGGAATACCACACTTTAGAGGGTTCATCTTACAGGCTTAACAGCATGATTAAGCAAATTGTGAGACGTTTAAAAGAGGGTGATTTTGACGGAATTTCAAGCGATTTGAAAGTCATAAAACGAACCAAAGCCACTTATAAAAATTTGCTTGGTGACAAAACATGTGAGTTTAGAGAAGAATGGGACGAATTTATGTCGTTACTTCAAGAAAAATTGCCCGAACTTCATACATTCATGGTTGATTAAAGTAAATCCGGCAAAGAAGGGGTAGCAAAATGAATCCGATTAAAAAGATTTTGAATTTGACATTATGTCTTTTCTTGTTTTCCGCCCTTTGTTGCTTTGTTGCGTTTCATTTGGGGTTTAGGGTGTTTTTGATTGAGGGGGATTTGAATATCCCCGCGTGGCTTGAATTTAGCTTAACGGCGGTGCTGTTTTACATAAATCTTTTTCTAATTGGCTCTTTTATAATTGATGAGTATAATTTTAGAACGGCTTTGAAATTGATGTTGCCTTATTTTGGGTTTGATTTAGCGTGTAGCATTTTGATTGAAAACGCTTATTCTTATGCCTTTTTGTTTACAGGCGTTTTGCCTTTTGTTTATATGTTGGTTTTATCTTTTAAACGTAAAAATTTTAAATCTGCGGTAAAGCGATTGTGCAGAGCATATATGATTATAGCGATTTTTCAAGTGATAACGGAGATTTATAAGTTGAATATCTTTAAAGTTGGTTTTGATTTTAGTTTTTTCCAACTTTTGATATTGACGATAGATTTGGTTGTGTTTTTAATTGTAATTTACTGTACTGGAGGTGTTAAGTATGCGCTGGGGAAGTATCATATTTTATCCGAAAACATCCAAACTCCTAAGTTGGATTCGGAAGATTTAGCGGAAATTGAAGCCTGCAAACAGTTGAGGGGCTTCAAGCGAATTAAGGCTATATCGTTATTGCTCAGCTTTCAATTGATTCAATGGGCGATTGTATTGCTTGTATGTTCAATTGGGGACGTTTTAATTGAGGGCTTGGCAATAACGGTTAGCTTTGTCGTTTTCGGTACTGTCATCAAGCGAAAATGGCACAGTCAAAGCGTTTTGGTTTGCACAATATCAAGTGTTGTCATATTTTACACGGCGGCGAGATTCGCGCCGTCTTACAGATATACGCAACTTTTACCTGTGGTGATTGCATTGTTGATTTCATATGCTTCTTATAGGGTTGTGGTGATTCAAGATGAATTTGAACGCATTAAAAAAGAAAATGATGATTTTAAAAATGGCGGGGGCGGGGTTTATGATTGGAAGCATATTAGGAGTATTTTGCGGGGAAAGCCTATTGATGTTGTTGAAAAAGACCTTAAATCAGCTTTGCTGCCCGAAGAGTTTGAAGCGATTTTTTATAAGGATATTTTGAAAAAGACGTTTGATGAGGTTTTTGAACTTACGCATTATTCGATAAGCTCAATAAAACTTTATCGGACAAACGGTTATGAAAAGCTCTCTAATTCAAGTTTGGTAGTTGACTGCAAAACAGAATAAATTCAGTTGCCTCCTTTTTAATATATATTTTTTGATTTTGACGGGTTTTGTGCCCGTCTTTTTTTTATGCAAAATTTACTAAAATGTTTGTGAGTATTTGTGCATATTATTTTTGAAAAAGACTTGACATACTAATAAGAGTATGTTATAATATATATAGAAGATAAAGAAAGGGGGTGGTTAAATTGAGGGACAAAATTAAAGAGCTTATCGAAACAGCAAAACTGCTCAATAAGCTCACAGCAGAGTTAATAACCTTAGCCGGAACAGTAACTCTGCTGTTACTGACAGTCAAAACAATAATCAACTTGATTTGACAGACAGGGGGCAAAAGCCCCCGCCCCGAAAGGGGTTATATATAATATATCATAAAAGAAAGGAGATGTCAAGCATGAAAAAGGATATTTTAAAATTAATTTTCCTTGTATTAAAATTGGCGGGAGCGGTTGCGGCGTTATGCTTCGGAATCGTTGGAGCGATAAATATGTTTTTAGGTTAGGAGGCGCGGTTTTATGAGAAAAACAACAACTTCGGCGGCGGTAAAAAGGCGGTATAATGAAAAGACGTATCAAGTATATAACTTCAACGTCCGCAAAGACGGTCCGTTATATCAAAAATTAGAGGAATACAAAACAAACAACCCGCAAGGGCTTTCCTCTTTAATAAAGACCTTGCTGGAGGAACATTTTAAGATAGAGGGCGGTTAACGCTCTCTATCTTTTTTTTATTGGCTAAATTTTGTCTGTTTTTTTAGCGGGATTGGCTATTTATTGGCTTTTCTTTTTGAGGGAAATGAGGTAGAATGGTATTGTTGGATATTTTTTACGAGGTGATTTTATGGCGGAGTATAAGCAAGCAATACCATTTATGGCAGTTATATCCGAGGACGGCACTATATATGAGTGGGAATCGGGAACGCGCAGGACGCGGCATATTGTCGGGTGTGACAGCCAGAGAGAAGAGGAATATTTAGCTGAAATATCAGAACTGGGCGAGAAGTTGGAGAGTTATTATAATAAATTGGTGGAATTAGGTGTGATTATACCGCCGAAATCTGCTGAAGAAATAGCCAAAGAGCAAGCCGCAGAACAGGCTGAAATTAATAGGCTCTTGCTTGAAGAACTTAGAAAAATAAACAAAAAAGTTGAAAAGTTAGAAAAGGGCGGTGCTGTAAATGAGCGTGTGGAGCGGGATACTGAGCTTTGCGAAAAACAACCCCGAAATGCTACTAAGCCTAACCGAAAGTCAAGTAACGACAATCGCGAGAGCGACAGGGCAGTCCCCTGCGAAAATCAAGAACGCCATCAACATGGGGAAGAAGTACCTGCCGAAAATAAAGAATAGTCAAGACGGCGGAATCGGTATATTAAAAGAAGTCGGGGTAAGCTCTGAATTTGCTAAAAGCATGATTGAGAAATACGGCGACAAAGCCGAGAAGCTAGGCATAAGTCGGGGGCATATTGATTCTGTAGTTGAATCATTGGAGGGGTCAAAAGAACAGGGCGTCAAGATGAATCGGACGGAGCGGAGGGCGGCAGGGCGGCTCTCACGCAAATATCCAAGTCTATAGCGGGCGACCGTTATAAGATATATGAAAGGAGCGGATACTATGGCAGTATACAACGCGGGAAATGATGACAACATCATCGGCGGCGGCATGGGTTACGGTTACGGTGGCGGCGGTGTCGTTGCAATCGTGCTGATTCTCTTAATCCTCTTTGCAATTTTCGGTAAGGGGTTCGGCGCGGGTGCATATGACGGTCACGGACACGGCTACAATTGCGGTTGTGACGTCAAGGCACGTCCTATGTTCTTTGATGAGAGCAATTTCGAGGAGGAGCGCAACATCAACAACAAAATTTGCCACGCAGAAGACATTAACAGAAACGAGGGCGAAAAGACCAGAGCGTTAATTGTCCACGAATCGGAGAGAGCGGCAGACAGGGCTTGGATGAAAGACCAGCTTTGCTTGCAGGAAAAGAACGCTGAAATCGCTATGCTGAAAGGTCAGATTTATACTGACAATAAGTTTGGTAAAGTTTACGCCGACCTTGGCAAAATTGAGTGCGAAATGCTGAAAAAGCCCCCTCTCTGGGGCTGCGCCGATACACCTGTGATGAAGCATGTTGACAACGGTTGCAATCCTTGCGGCGGTCGCAGGGGTCGGCTTGATGATGAGTTTTTTGTGTAATCATTGTTGAAAAAAACATTCGTATGGATTCCCGATAAATCCAACTTTGAGGGGGCGGGAAGTATTCCGTCCCTTTTAATTTAACGAAACGGAGGTTTTAACATGAATCCTTGGGGTTTAGCTTTGGGCGCGTTTATCGGAACGTATTTCAATAATCAGAAATTCCGTGAAAGTGTTGACAGGAATGTCAACCAGCTTATCGGCAAGGGGCTTGATGTGCTGAATAAGGGCAGTGTGCTTGATGAAAATGAATCAATAATAAATTGTGAAGGAGATTTTCAATATGAGACCTAGAATACCCGTAATAGTACCTACCACAGAAACAACCACAACGGGAACAAGTGTTGTTTTCACGCTTCCGGCAACAATCGTGCCGACCGTCACGCCGCCGACTACTTTCAAAATGCCTGTCCCCGAAATCACTATCCCTTTGACCGGGACGGAGGAAGTTGACGTTTCAATCGGCGGCACAGAGACACCTTTAGTAGATAATTTCGGATTATTAATCACTTCGCAGATGTTGCCGAAACCGAGAGTAATTGACGGTGAATACGTTTCGCCTGTTCTTTTACTACAATACGGTGCAAGCGGCGCGAACAATGTATTTTTTGTCCGCAGGGGATTGCGCCCACGCAGAACTACTGTCAATGTCGTTACGCCCCCGGTAACCTAATATGAAAGGGGTTTTTGTATGAATTATACGGTTAAAAATGAAAATATGCAAGGTTTTACCGCGATTTGTGATGAAATCGTCACGCAATTTCATTTAGGTTCGCTTTGGCATAGAAATTCAGCTATGTGCATGAGAAAAGGGGCGTTTCGAGGATTTGGCGAATTGCACAAACGAATGAGTGAGCATGATTTTTGTAAAATGCTATGTTTCGATAAGGTCATAGCGGACAGAATCAAGCATATGCCGGTTATAAACACAAGCGATTCCGGCAGAGCCTCCGCTTACGTTTTCGAGGCGACCCCGCAAGGAATCAAGGAGCATTTTGCAGCGTGGTTACGCCGTGAACAGCATTACGAGCAGCTGCTCAACGGTGGCATTGACATGTCGCGCTCAATCAAACTTGCGATTTATGATGAGCTTTGCTGTATCCAAAAGAGCGTTCAAGAAGAGATTTTTCGCGTTGAAGTATTAACAGACCGCCTTGATGTCGGCGGTTGGAGCGGACACGATGTTGCTTACGTCTCCGAACTTTATCATAAGCACTTTGAAAACGGCGGCGGCATGGATATTACGCTATCGTGACCGTATATGAGCGGCTTAACAAGCTAAAGCGCGGACAATCGGTTTTTGTTGACCTGCATGAAACTTTATTTGACAGAGCGGATTATTCGGTGAATATTCCGCTTGTCAATGCGTTAAAGGCGGCACAGGGGCGGGGTGTGGTTGTCGTTTTATGGACGGGCGGGAATTGGAGCGAAACCGTTTATGGGGTTGAGCTAATGCGGCGGTATGAGCTTGTTTTTGATGATGTGATTATGAATGTTGTTAAGGGGGATTTGATTATAGATAATTTGGCGGTTGGCTTTTTACAATAAAACATGGTTTTAAATATATGTATCATTGAAGCGTTAATCAGCTAACCCTAGTAGACATCATAGCCGAAGACGACGGTATAATAGAAATGATAGACCTAAGCATAAAATCCGAGCAGCTTTACAGATTCTTATACGAATGTCTTGATAAACGCGAAATTGCAATTATAACCCATCGCTACGGTCTTTACCGGCATAAGCCGCTGACCCAGCGCGAGGTTGCCAAAAAGCTGAACATCTCCCGCTCTTACGTATCCAGAATCGAAAAAAAAGCACTCTCAACCCTCAAAAAGAAATATGACAAAACCTCTTTTTTAGATAAAGGTTAGGTTTTGGCAGTTGCTGTCACGGCAAACGCAAGGGATATTAACTCATGCGTTGCTCACACAAAAGCATTGGAGGAGGTGAATGGAACATATAGTGCTATCGAGAATTAAAACAAAAACAAAAAAACAGCGGGCAACCCCGCTGTTTTTTATTAACAAGAATATTAACGAGAATTATGAAACAGCAAGAGGATAAATACCGGATTGAGAACCTGCGCCTGTTCCTGCTCTCCAAGCTGCCTTTTGTGCATCGCTAGTAAGTTGGGTACCGGAAAGCCCTGTGCCTGTTTCAGACCAAGCCGTCCAGACTGCCGCAAAAGATGTAGGGTCTGTAACTGTTCTGGATACTCCCGCAAAGTTAACGCCGAGAAGCTCAGTCCAGTTCGCTGTGTACCCAGTGCCCCAAGCAGTAGTTGTGCCAACGGGCAGAGCAGCCAACGGTGCAGCAATATCTACAGGGTTAGGAATAATAACCTGACCTGAAACAGTTGCCGCGTCAGCAAGAGCAGTTGCTACTGCAATGTGAGCAGTTCTTGCGTTTGAGTTAGCTCTTGTGATTCTGGAGTTTCTTAAGTACCCCAGCATGGAAGGAACAAGAATTGCTGCCAAAATACCGATAATTGCTATAACCACGATAAGCTCAATAAGGGTAAAGCCCTTAGCCTTTGAATTTCTCATAAGAAATTCCTCCTTTTCTAAATTAAAATATTTTTTATTAAAAAGCACAAGTGCCTTTTACCAAAATGAAACGATGATTGCTATGCTATGTCGTCCGTGTAAGGGTAACTCCCGTATTTGTCTACATTCGCTCTGAAATCAATCATATGACCGGGTTGATTTGCATAGAACGCCGTAGTGCCGCCGACCCGAAGCAGATTGCCTATATTGGCTTGACCGTTAATAACTGGACCGTTAGTGTCCGGCGAATATACCACTCTTTCAACGGTGAAGCTTCGGTCTCTGGTCACTCCGTTGATTGCATAAGCATCGCGCTGAAGATTAAAGTAAACATCAAATCTCCCGTTAACGCCCGCGCCGATATTGTCTTGAATCTGCCGCGCAAGGCTTGCGTAACGCTCGGTTGTAACAACCAGAACTTCGGCACTTCCGCCGTTCAGCCGAACCGCGATACGATTAGTCAGCGGGCTAGCCGCAGAATTAATATGAATCATTCCATCGGTGACGATAAAGCTTAGTATTACCCTGTCAGCACTTGCTCCGCCGGTTACATCCGCTTCTAACGAAGGATTGATTTCCCAGTTAATCAAGCAGTTTTGGATTGCCGATAACCCCTGCTGTGCCGCGCCTTGAAAAGCTTGCCTTTGCGAAGTTCTCATAAACCCGGTTATAGCCCAAGAAGAAATCGACATCAGAACCCCCAGAATACCTATGACAATAATAAGCTCAAGAAGAGTAAAACCTTTTACCTTTGAACCCGCGAACCCCGCGCTATTGCCATTGCCTCTGTCGGAGACGGTATTCCTTTGAGCAGTTTGATTCAAAACCATTGGAATCCCCTCCTCTCCTTATCTGTTTATTATTATACACGAAACAAAACCTTTTGTCAATAGAAAAATGATATTTTTTCCGCTAAAAATGTGAATTTGTTGAAAGCTTCACTTTCCATTGCGATAATTATACTTTTATGGACATTTTAACCAAAAAACAGAAAGCCAATTTACAGTTAACCGTTAACAATGAACAATCAAATGCCTCTGGTGCTCATGAAGCGTTCAAATTCCGCGATGTCCAGTGATTTTTCTCTCGCGTGGATTTCGGTGATTAAGCCTTCCTTAACAAAACGTGCCAGCTCTTGGTCGAGGCAAACCATTCCGTCCTTACGCCCTGTCTGAATCGCGGTTTGAATAAGGTGAACCTTATTATCCCTTATCATCGCTTTAACAGCATCGGTCGCGTTCAAAACCTCAACAGCGGCAATACGACCCGAGCCGTCCGCGCGGGGGATAAGGGTCTGCGCTATAATGCCGACCAGAACCGTAGCAAGCTGGGTGCGGATTTGCGACTGCTGATGCGCGGGGAAAACGTCGATAATACGGTTAATGGTATCAGCGGCGCAGGTTGTGTGCAGGGTTGACATAACAAGGTGTCCTGTTTCCGCCGCGGTAATCGCCGCGTTGGTCGTCTCAAAGTCTCTCATCTCTCCGACGAGGACAACGTCCGGGTCCTCACGGAGCGCGGCGCGGAGCGACATGGCGAAGCTCTCAACATCGTCCCCGATTTCCCTCTGGTTAACCATACAGCGTTTATGCTCGTGAACATACTCAATCGGGTCTTCAACCGTAATAATATGAGCCGACTTATTCAGGTTAACATGGTCAATCATAGCCGCCAAGGTGGTTGATTTACCCGAACCCGTAGGACCTGTAACAAGCACGAGCCCTCTGGGGCGCAAAGCAAATTCGCCTAAAATCGGGTGCAAATCCAAATCGGTCAAGGTCGGTATGTCGTTACGCAAAAGACGTATCGCGACAGCCGTATCTCCCCTTTGATGGTACACGTTAACCCTGTGACGGTATCCGCGCCGCGTGACATAGGAAAAGTCCGTGTCAATCTTATTCTTGATGTTTTCCATATTACGCCCCGTGGTCATCTGCTCAACAATCTTCATAACGGCGGCTTCGTTCATCTCCGGGTAGGAGCTAAGCTTTCTCAAAGAGCCGTGCAGCCGCACAATGGGCGATATTTTCGTGGTAAAATGCACGTCCGAGCAGCCTAATACTCTCGCCTCGTCAAGAATCTTGTCAATGCTGATGATAATCTTGTCAACGGTTACGCGTCTTTCTCCGGTGTTATCCATGTTCATCAAATTCCTTTCATATATAAATTATACCAGTATCCTCAAACCTAACTCCTCGTTACACAGCATAGGTAACTCTTACCAGCTCATCCATGGTACTTTTCCCCTCAATGCAAAGGTCGGTTACATTATCGCGCAGGAGCTTTGTTCCCTGCTGTCTGGCAAGTGCCGAAAGCTGGTCGATTGTCCCCTCGTTTGCGATGAGCGCACTCATTTCGGGGGTGCAAATCAAAATCTCATGTATAGCCGTCCGCCCGGTGTAGCCCGTATTGTTGCATTTCGGACAGCCCGCAGGGTCGTAAATCGTGCAGGGCTCGGTGATATTCATAAGCTCCATATCTTCCTCGTCCGTGGTTCTGGGCACTTTGCAGGCATCGCAAACCTTTTTAACAAGTCTCTGCGCCACAATCCCAATCAGCGAGGTCGCAACCATATAGGAAGCAACGCCCATGTCAATCAAACGGGTAATGGTGGAGGGCGCGTCATTGGTATGCAGGGTCGAGAGCACCATATGCCCCGTAATCGCGGCTCTTATAGCAATCTCGGCTGTCTCTTGGTCGCGCATCTCTCCTATCATAACAATGTCGGGGTCTTGACGGAGGATTGAGCGGAGCGCGGCTGAGAAGGTCATACCCGCCTTAGCGTTAATATGGCACTGGTTAACGCCGTCAATATTCTTCTCCACCGGGTCCTCTACGGTGACTACGTTTACATTCGGCTTTGCCATCTCGCCCAGAGCGGCGTAAAGGGTGGTGGTTTTACCCGAACCGGTCGGACCGCAAACCAGCATAACCCCCTGCGGAACTTTAATCATAGCCGCGAATTTTCTGTAGTTGTAAGCCGACATGCCAAGGTCGGTGATTTTTCTGACGGCGACATCGCCCGTGGAAAGTATACGGATAACGATTTTCTCACCGCAGACAACAGGCAAGCTCGAAACACGGACGTCCAAGGTTGAGCCGTCAACGATTTGGGTGAAACGTCCGTCCTGCGGAATTCTCTTTTCGGCAATGTTCATGCCGCTGATAATCTTAATACGGGTAGCAAGCGAGTTTTGGACAACGGGCGTAACCGACATAAGCTCCATAAGGTCGCCGTTTACGCGGATGCGGATTCTTGTAAAAGTCTTAAAGGGCTCAATATGTATATCCGTTGCATCGGCGCGGAATGAGTTTTCAACGATGGTTGTGGCAAGCTTAACAATCGGCGCGTTGTCAACTCTGTCCGCCGACTCTTGGTCTAAGCCGTCGTCGTAATCAATAAATTGATTCTCAATCTCTCCCAAAAGCCCCGACGTTGCACTGCTTGAATAAAATTTGCCTACCATCTTGGTAATCGCCGCTTTGGTCGAAAGCACGGGGACAACGTCCATCCCCGTCATAACCTTGATTTCCTCAAAGATATAGAAGTTTACGGGGTCATTGGTCGCTACGTGCAGCCGCTTACCCGTCACCTTGATGGCAATAATAGTATGCTTCTTGGCAAGCTGTTCGGGGATTCTCTTAACCGCATCGGCATTAATCTCAATGTCGGGGTCTTCAAGATTAACAAAAGGAACGCTCAGCCGTCTGGCAAGAATCTGACCGAACTCAATATCCGTAACATATTTAAGCTCAATGACATAGTCGCCGAAATATTTACCCGGCGCGTTCTCCTTCTTTTTTGTCTCTAAAACATGGTCAAGCTGTTCTCTGGTTATAATCCCCTCGTTGACCATGTGTTCGCCTATGGGAATGTTTTTCATCGTAACCCTTCCTTTTCTTTAGTATAAGCTAAAAAAGCTTGTAATTTGTATCAATATATGTTAAGATATAAGTATCATTATATTCAAAATATTCAAATGGAGTTGATATTGTTATGATGGAACCAACCTTATTGGAAACCGTGCTTTCGGCAGGCATCTGCTTCATGGCGTTTTGCTTCGGCATAACGGTGGGGAGCTTTTTGAATGTCTGCATCTACCGCCTTCCCAAGGGGGAATCTATTATCAAGAGCAATTCGCACTGTATGCGCTGTCGGGCACCGATTCTCAAACGCGACCTTATCCCGCTGGCAAGCTGGCTTATCCTCAAAGGCAAATGCCGCAGTTGCGGGCTGAAAATCTCGCCGCGTTACATGCTGGTTGAGGGGCTTACGGGGTTGCTTTTTGCTCTGGTATTCGCAAGCCACAACTTTTTTATTGATGGGCTTACCTACCCTGCTCTCCTGTGCATATTCATCGCCTTTATGGTGGAAATCGGCTTTGAGGATTTTGATACCAAGGAGATGAGCGTGAGCGTACTGCTCCTTTTGGGGATTTTCGCCGCCGTTGTCCGCGTACTATGCCTTTTATTCCCTGCCGTCCTGCGAAGCCGCGATATACCGAGCTTGGAGGACAGCCTGCTGGGGGTAACCGCAGTTAGCGTCCCGTTGCTGTTATTCGGATTTGTAATAACGCCTTGGTTTTACGCCGCGTTCATCTGCCAAGACCGCAAGCGGCTGTACAAAATCAAGAAAAATCTCAAAAAAGCCGAGCCCGGCAAAACAAAGGCTCTGGAAAAAGAAATAACCCTCTTAACCGAAAAAATAAACAATAGCGAGCCCGTATACGGCTTCGGCATGGGCGATATACTGCTGATGGCTGCCGGGGGGTTGATGCTGGGCGCGAAAGCGGCAATCACGGCGGCTTTCGCCGCAATGCTGTTGGGTGCTTTGTATGCCGTCATAATTATAATCAAACGCCGCTATTCCACCGAAGAAATCAGTTCCGATTTCGCATTCGGACCATTCCTTGCCGCAGGCTTAATTTTCGCCGTATTCTACGGCACGGAAATCTTTGAGCTTTATGCTTCCTCCCTGGTCTTGGAAGCTCCCTTTTAGAATCAACGCAGGGGCGGCAACCAGCCGCCCGTTGCATTGATTTCATGGTTTACTAAAGGGGCATGGTCCTAATTGTCAATTCTCAATTGTCAATTGTCAATTGATTTACAGACCTGTATACCACTTGTTAACATAAACAATGTACGTTACGCCGCCGGGCGTGTTTGAAGAGCCGTTGAATCTTGATACATCATACATACCGGGCTCGCCTACTCTGTTGCTCATATTCAAGAGCTTAGCCTCGCCTTTCGTACTGATAACGCCTTGGGCGTGACTGTTGAGGTTGTTTGTCTGAGAATTCGAACGCCTGTTAAGATTGCTTGTATTCAAGCTGGAAACCGTAATATCTAAGCTACGCAGTTCATCATCGGTATGCGGCAGCAGTGCTATGGAAAATGTGGCAGGTCCGTAAAAGGCAGGACCTAAGGCAATCCGCATATCGTCAACGCTTGACGGTCCGCCGCCCGAAACGGGGGTTAGGGTTGTACTGCTGTACCGATAAATGCCCTTTCTCACTCTGCCCGTGTAAGGGACGCCGTTGATTGCAAATTCGGGTCTGGTTCTGTTGTCTATGGCGATAAGGTGAACCTCCATCGTCCGACCCTCTTCGAATTCCATATGGTCGTCGGCATCGTTTAAGAATTGCGTGATGGCAACCGCCGGAGAGGTGCTGTTATTGTCAACGGCGAGATGCGTAGCGAAGCGGATATTCTCCGCGATATACCGCATAATGCCGTTTTGGGCTGTGCGCTGGGTTTCCATTGTGGTCGCTTGGGAATAGACATCCCCAAGCGGTTTGAAGAGCTGCATAATGCCGAGCATCAGTATGCTCATAATTACCATTACGATAACCAGCTCAACCAAGGTAAAAGCCTTAAACCTTTTCATCGTCACCGCCCCCTTTATTCATCAAAAATCACCGCTTCCATGTACTTAAAACGAAGCCTTTGCGTATCTCCGTCATCGTCAACGGTATCATCGGCGTTGCGCGAGAAGAGTATGTGCGTATTCACCCCAATGGTGTAAACGGCAGGGGGGTAATTACTCGTAACTCCGTTCGGGCGAGGCAGACCGACAGGTGCCACACCGTCATCGTTGGTCACGGGTTCAAGAACAAGTGCCTGCGGAGCATTCGTTGCTATCGGCTGTCTTACAGCACCCGCCGGAGGTGAATGAGGAGAGGGTAGCGTAGTCCTAACCGTATCTCCCTCCGCGTACCTTTCAACATACTTCATCTGCTCTGCAAGGCTGGCACTGTTGAATTGATGATTTACATTCATCCGCGCAACCGCGCCGTAAACCTGCGCTATCGTGAGCGAAGCGATACCGAGAATTGCCATAGCCACAATACATTCAACAAGGGTAAAACCCTTACATTTATTTTTAGTCATAGCCTTTCCTCCTTTCACTACCTCCGCGCAAAGCTGCTTGCCTTAGCTTCTCCGCCATCTTCCGGTATCACAGGGCTGCCGGGATTGCTCGGAAGCTTTTCCTTGCTGATATAAACAATACCGGGTGCGTTATAAGAATCCATTTCTCTGCATATAACCGCGCCCATAATGGCGGTGTTGGGTACAGGTGTCAAAAAACCGCCCTCCGCCTCGGGTTTATTCCAATACTGAACATCTCCGCCGACACTGCCGCGGTTCAGTGTCATTTTACCGGAAGGCATGATAAAGTATGCCGTAAACCAAGCCGCCGGCTCTCTGAAGTAAAAATGCGAATTCGTCCCGCCGTATATGTCAATCGCCGGAGGGGTTGTTTCATAGTTTACTACAGTCTGGGAATTTAGCGCGATAATAGGATTCGGGAAATCCCCACTGCCTTCGCCGGGGTTCGCTATCTGAAACCACTCGGGGTCATTATAGCGAATCGCCGCGTTCTGGAAGTTACCAACGGTCTCGTCCTCTTCAATCATCAGAATTAAGCGACCGCCCGAGCCTGTTACCGTAAGCTGTAGGTTATTGTTATAATTGCCTCTCAGCACAAATAGCTGGTCTCCGCTCGAAACACTAATTGTCTGCCTCGTGTTCGGCAAAACAGGGACGCTTAATTCGCTGACAATACCCGCAATCGTATCCGCCGTAGTTCCGAGATAGCTTTGGAGAAGCTTCCCTGCGGTTAACATCAGAGCTTCTACGTTAGCCTCGCTGTAAATACCCGTATTCGCTGCCGCATCCCAGTAAAGGTTAGTGCCGAAGCGCGGCACGTAGCCGGGGGCGTTAATCATATCGTTAATCGTAGCGGAGTGAATAACGCTTATTAAATCGCCGTTTGCTTTAAATGATGGGGGGGTTTCCACGAAATACGATGCGTAGAAAAATTGCGCCGTAGGGACTATAATGGTGCTTTCAGTCGTATTGTGCAGGGGAGCAGGTAAGGTATATCTTCTTTCAATCCTGCCGTCAGCATTATAGTCATACGTAAAGATTTCATAATGAAACGCGTTAGCGTTTATAACGCCGACACCTGCAGCCATTCCGCTCGCTACCTCTGCATAGGTATATATCCCGTTGCCATCTTCGTCAAAGACTACATACTCGCCCGTTGTTCTTCCGTCCAAGCAGATTAAAATATTCGCGCCTTCTATAAAGCCTAAGCGAGAATTGGGTGCGCCTCCGCTGAGGACAAGGTCTCTGACATAAGTCGTTCCGCTTACGTTAAAGTCTGTATCCTCTGTTCCCGTTACAAAGGTCGTAGCGTAGACGTTGCCGTGTACGTTAGGGGCTGAGCTGTTAGCGGGCTTAACAAATGTGCTCGCAATTACGCTGACCGAATTTGTCGCGTCTCCGAATACAGCACCACCGCCGGGGAAACTTAATTCATTTCCGACAAAGAGATATGTCCCTTGTGCGTGTGCTCTGAATGTGGTGGAGTTTTGAACGACAAAGTCGCCCTGTGCCACAATCCTGTCACCTTGGTTAAGCCAGCCTGTACCTGTAGCACTCCAGTAGAAGCTTCCGACCGTAAACAACGTGCCGGAGATATTACCGGCGTCACTCATAGTGGTAACGCCCGGGTTAAGCGAAGAAAAGCCCCCGTTAAAGCCCGTTGCCGCACCGCTTCCGGCAGCTGACGTTCCCGTTACTTGAAGCCCCGCGCCCCCGCTGTCACCCGGAGGAGAAGTAAAGCCGCC
The DNA here is from genome assembly GCA_009777725.1 of Oscillospiraceae bacterium. Classification (GTDB taxonomy): domain Bacteria; phylum Bacillota; class Clostridia; order Oscillospirales; family Ruminococcaceae; genus UBA946. The sequence continues at coordinate 14,797 of WRLG01000007.1, forward strand.
GCCCAAGTTAACATAAGCAACCGCTACACCCGGTACTCCGTTTACCCATGTCGTAACGGTTATTTTTGCATAAAACCTATCCTTGGAGCGGTCACCTGCGCGAATCGCAGCTTTAAGAGCCTCATCGTCTGCGATTATGCTTGTGTTTCCGTTGACATATTCATGTATTTCTTCCTCGGTGAATTGGCTGGCATACAACCTATCAACAAGCTCGACCTTAACCTCGGCTCTGTCGCCATCGGCAAACCGACTATGCCCATCGCCTGTTGGCGGAAAAGTAATCTCGTATTTAAGGTGAGTGCGATTGGTTTCAGCTGTGAAATACCTGTCGCCGTAAGAACCCGTGGGGTAAACACTATCCGATGATGTGATATTAGAGGCGAGTCCCAGTGTGTTATCAATAATTCCCGTGCCATCATCCCTAACCACCATCAGCTTGTAAAATTCAAGCTGCAAAGCCCTGCTTTGTTTGATGTTATTCGAGTTGTCGTCAGAAACGCTGTATTTCATAGGCGTTCCTGCTGAGGAATCCCAAGCGTGGTAATCATTGCTGTTAAGCACAGCCAGAAAAGAGTCAAGCCCCGACCTGGCAGCGTAATAAGCTTGGTTTTCTTCATACTTCAAAACCGAGCGCCTGTTTGACGTTGAGACAGCCGATAGAGTTGCCATAAGCATAACCATAAGCACAAACATTACGGTAATAACCATAATTAAAACTGCGCCCTTAAATGGTTTGCATCTTCTTTTTTCAGTCATAACCAATCCCCGCCCTTTCTTTAATTAATAACCCTCTCTTCTATTTTATGCCGTTCGGGATAAACCTGCTTACCCCGAACGGACAAAAAACCGCGGAAATTTGCCGGATAGTGCCCAAGCGCGCCTTATTGCTGAACAGCCCTCAACAGCTCATCCGCATCCTCAATCACCCTGTCAACATCAAGGGGAACAATGGAGAACATGGATATGTTCATCGTATCCTTGTCTTCCTCTTTAGCAAGCCTTTCGCACCTAGTGCTTGTGACAAGAATGGTTTTGTCATCTGATGCTATGTCGGTTAAGCAGTTTAATAGCTCTTCAATACCGCTTGCAGCGTCAATTGAAAATTCCATCTGTGTAACGCCGAGGAAAACCGAGGGTGGTTCTCCGATTCTTTCGCCGTTGTACTCTCGGTAAACCTCTTCGGGAAGCTCGTTAAACAAGTCAGCACTCATTTTCATGCCGTAAGCAATCGCATGATGGGGCAGAACCCTGTACTTAAAGAGCAAATCCGCCATTGCGTAGTTTGTCTTTACCTCCATTACGGTAATATTTCTGCCGCTGAGTATATCGGTAACAGCCTGCTCCATAATATATGGGTCTGCCTCTTCATAGAAAGGAACCTGCAAATCCCTTATGCCTTCCGCAGAAGCTTTAATGGTGTCAACCAAATCCGGCATAGTGGCGATTTTCCTGTTTACCTCATCAAGCTCCGCTTGCTTAACGTCAAGCTGCTGCCGTACTAAGGTCATATCGTCAACCTTAGGGCGGACAATGACCAGCGTGCCCACAACTAAAACGATAAGACATATAATAACGATGAAAATAACCTTATCCCTGTAGGATAGCTTCGTATTCATGATATAACCTCCCCATTACTGTCATATTGTACTTGCGGCTCCGGCTCTTCCTCGGTATCCGAAGCGAGCTCGGGCGTTGATGCTTCCTCTGTCTCAGCTTCCCTTATATCAAAAATAAGTCTGAATTCATACCTAACGGAAGGAATTTCCGAATCAGTTACATCGTTAAATCCCGTGTAGATAATATTGTCAAATATATCCTGCTCAACAAAAGCTTCCGCGATAATAGCAGGGTCGGTGGACTGAGGAACTCCGAGCAATAGGGTGACGCGCCCTGCGGCGTAGCTGAATTCCAGCCATTCCGCTCTATTTCTCCGCAGAATGTCGTTAATATCATTCCACTGTTCTGTGGTAAAGTGGGGGTGAGATTCGTAGTATTCGTCCGCAGCACGCAACTCGTTACTGTAAAGGTTAAGGTTTTCAATGCTTTTTTCCGCCCGCTCAACCGCATTAATTCTGGCGAGAACCTGTGGGCTTCCAAGCTCTTCTTCAATCCTGTGAATGTCCGCGTTTATGTCGTTAATGGTAATCTGGAAATAAGCGAACGCCGCACCCACGACAGCACCCGAAATAAGCATAGCGATAATGACAGCCGCCGCAAAGCTTGAACCCGTACCCGAACGCCCGGTTGAAGCGTCAATCTCCAAAAGATTGATTCTTTCAATCGTCTTGTCGGTTTTAAACATCGCACCGATTGCGTTTGCGTAGGATTGGAATTCAATATTCTCATATCCTTTAACGCTGCTCGGCACACCCAGCATACTGGTTTTAATGTCCATCTGCTCCAGCGCGTTGGTAAGCCGGATAAATTCGGTGGTATCGCCGTAGAAAACCACGTTTTGAATGGCTTCTCCGCCGCTCCTCGACCTCTGGAACTGGAACATTCTGAAGATATTTTCGTTAACCGCTTCGTATATGTAATCCTCGGAATCCTCATAGTCCTCGGGGTCAATTGATGCGAAACGGGAGAAGGTAAGCTGTCCGTTCTCGTAAAGGTTCAAGCTCAAAAAGCTTGCGTCAATCTGAACGAGCAAAAGCGGCATCTTAGATTTAATCTTAGAATCGCTTAAAATAAGCCTTGATATGGTATTGCAGGCGACTGCCACGGAGCGAAGCCCGATTCCGAGCATGGAGAATACTTTTTTGAAGCAGTCGATTACATCGTAGGGGAGTGCCGTAGCCAAGACTTTAAGAGCTTGAACGCCCTCGTCCTCAACCTCACCCGCGATGGTGTAGGAGATGGAATAATCCTCGCCGATTCCCATTGTGTGCTGCATTTGATTTTGAATCATTGTCAAAAGCTGGTTGCCCTTCGCCTTGGGTATGTGCAGTTCCTTGAAGATTACAAGGTTTGAGGAAATGCTGATAACAGCCTCTTTGTCCGCCATGTTTTTAGATTTAAGCTCATTGTTAATGAGCGTCGCCATTTTAGGTATATCTTTTATATGACCATTAACGACCAGACCCTCGCTCACGTCAATCGTGGAAGCAGTAGAGATTTTTACCGAACCTCTCGCCTCTTCACCCTTGACAATGTGTATGCGTCTGTCGGTAATATCAAATGAAAGCATACTCGTCACCTCACATTTTTATTAATTAAAACAGGAAACCCCTGCATAATTCCTTTTTGTTAGCCAATATTTTCCATAGAGTTGTATATAGCCGGAAGAATACCCGCGATAACCGTTCCGATTGCGCCGCCCATAAAGATAATCATGACAGGCTCTATCATACCTACAAGACGCTGAATCGCCGAATCCGACTCGTCCTCGTAAAAGTCCGCGGATTTTTCAAGGATTGTATCCAAAGCACCCGATTCCTCACCAACGTAGATGATAGATATAAACATGGATTCAAAAATGCCCGTCCTCTGAATCGATGACGAAAGCTGTTCGCCCTGCTTTACCTCGTCAACGACCGATATAAACGCCTTTTCTATATACATGTTATTCAGAATTGCCGCCGAACGCTGAAGGCTCTCAACCATCGGTATTCCCGAAGAATAAAGCGACGACAAGGTTCGTGCAAACCGCCCCGTATACACCTTTATGATAAGCTTTCCGAAAGCAGGACCTTCGCATATAAATTTATCAAATTTATACCGAACATCGGGAATTTTCAGCAGATAGCGAATAATAAATATAATTGCCAGAACAACCCCGACGTATATGTACCAATAAGCAATCAAGCTGTCGGAAAACGCGAACAGGAAGCCGGTAAGACCCTGCATATCCTTCTCCGTCATCAATTCCTTAAAGGTAGGCATGATAAAGGTAAACATGATGATAACAATCGCTACGCAAAGAACCGCCAGTATAATAGGATACATCAGCGCGCTCTTGATTTTGTTGTTCAGCTTAGCCTCTTTGGCGTAATGAACTTCAAGCCGCTGAACCGTGACATCCAAGCTTCCCGAGGATTCCCCCGCTTGAATCATGGAAATCATAAAGTTGGGGAAAGCCCCCTGCTGCATCCTCAGAGCATCCGAAAAGCTCTGACCTTTTTGAACCTCTTCGTAAATCTCTTGAAAAACCTGCCTGGGTCGTTTTTTCGTCTGCTCCTTATAAAGAATGTCAAGTGCTTTAACAAGGGTCAATCCCGAGGTAAGCATGGCACTCAGCTGTCGGCAGTTGTAAGCAAGCTCGCTGATTTTGAACTTGTGCAGCGTATTAGAGCTCTTGTTACCCTGTATTTCCTTGTAGTTGGAACAAAACAGACCCTTTTCATTGACCTTTTCCAGAAATTCGTTTACGCTCTCCGCTGTCATCTTGGCGTTCTTAATGACGTTTCCCTGAACATCCGTAGCGGTATAGACAAAAGTCTTCATAAACGGGGGACACCTCCGATTAAATAATTTTACATCAACAGGCAATAAACCCAATGATACCATAACTCATTATACCATTTTTAAAAATAAATGGCAATACACATTCTCAACAAATTATCAAAGAAAATTGTACTTTTTAAACAAAAAAAATTATAATTTTCACTTATCGCATACCTTACACTTTATATTATACAGCACCTTTTTCGATTTGTCAATTGTTTCACATATATTTTTGTTGCCTTATGTCGCGCGATGTGTTATAATATATTAGAAATTGATTATTTTATGAAAGGACAGTATACATATGGCTCTTGTAATTGCGGTCGCCAACCAAAAAGGCGGGGTGGGAAAATCAACGACTACGGTCAACCTTGCGGCTTGTTTGGGAATAAAAGGAAAAAAGATTCTCTGCGTTGACATGGACGCACAAGGAAACACGACAAGCGGCTTCGGCATAAAGAAAAAAAGCTTAGAGGTTACAATCTACGATATATTGCTGGGTCAGCGGCGTATTCAGGAAGCCGTAACCGACTCGGGCTTCAAAAATGTCTCGCTGGTATCCTCAACCCCCGCATTGGCAGGGGCGGATATTGAGCTTGTAGAGCTTGACAACCGCTCAAACCGTCTTAAAATGCAGCTATTGACCATCAAGCAGGATTATGACTACATATTTCTGGATTGCCCGCCCTCCCTGTCATTGCTGACGGTCAACGCCCTGTGCGCCTGCGATTCGGTGCTGATTCCGCTCCAGTGCGAATTTTATTCGCTGGAGGGTCTGTCACAGCTGATTGAGTCTATCCGGCTTGTCAAGCAAAGGTACAACCCGACTATAGATGTGGAAGGTATACTGTTCACCATGTACGATAACAGGCTCAACGTCACCAACCAAGTGGTAAGCGAGGTTCGCAAGCATTTCCCCAATAAAACGTACAAAACGGTAATCCCCCGCAATGTCCGCCTTTCGGAAGCACCGAGCTTCGGGAAGCCTATTGTATATTTTGATAAGGTTTCTAAGGGTGCTGTTGCTTATGACAAGCTGTCCGAGGAAATACTGGCTCGCCATAAGGAAAAAGCCAAAGCCGCGAAGCACACCTCTTAGCTTGAAAGGAGCATACAAAAAATGCCTAAAAGAACCGGTCTGGGGATGGGCTTGGACGCGCTTTTTGAGGACAACTCGGGTGACTCTGCCGAAAAGCAAAACGTGAGAATGTCTCAAATCGAGCCGAACAAGCAAAACCCCCGCAAAAATATTGAGGAAGAAAGCATAACCGTGCTTGCTGACAGCATTGGCAGGCATGGCTTGATTCAGCCGATTTTGGTGCGTCCCTTTGCGGACGGCTACCAAATCGTAGCGGGTGAACGCCGCTGGCGCGCCTGCCGAATGTTAGGGATGACGGAAATCCCCGTAATCGTCAAAAGCTTAACCGATTCCCAAACGGCGCAAATCGCTCTTATCGAGAATATACAGCGCGAGGATTTAAGCCCCGTTGATGAAGCGGCGGCATACCGCGAGCTTATGGAAACCCACGGCATGACGCAGGAGCAGGTATCCGAAACCGTCGGCAAATCCCGCTCCGCTGTAGCAAATTCCGTCCGACTGCTTTCACTTCCCGACCCTGTTTTGGATATGCTCAAAAAAGGCGAGCTGACCGCAGGGCACGCAAAAGCAATTGCAGGGCTGAAAAATAAGGAAATGATGTGCGAGGCGGCTATGCGCGCAAAAGGTGACGGCATTACCGTAAGACGGCTTGAAGCCATGGTAACGGAAATGAACGAGGAATTTTCACCCACGGGCAAAGCGCGGAACGAAAAGCAAGCTCTTCAAGACGGCAAAAAAAGCTTAAAGGAAAAAAATGACCCGGAAAAGCAAGCGATGAACTATATGACGGAGATGGAAATCAGCTTGGAAAACGCGCTGAGCCGAAAGGTTAAAATCTGCTCTAAGGACGGCGAAAAGGGGACAATTACCCTAGACTTCTTTGACAAGGACGACCTATCATCTCTGGCGGACAAGCTAACTATATATTAAAGGTGGTTGATGAAAATTAACCTTAGGAGCATATCCCGCATCGGCGTATTGGCAATCCTGCTTCCATTGTTCGGAGCGGTCGCCTATGCGGAAGCGGAAACGCCGAATACAGGCTGGAATGATACGGGCAGGATTGACGTGAGGATAACCGCGTCAAGGGGGCATGTCCCCATCAGCCCTTATATATACGGATTATCAGCAGATGGAAGCCTTTCCTCCGTTACCGTACATGCCGCTAAAAATACGGGCGCGGAGCTTTCCTCCTATAACTGGGAGTCGAATTTTTCAAATACGGGAGAGGCGGGCAATAACGCCAACAATATGTCCCTTATAAGGGGATATTCGGGCTCTGCTTTAAACACCCCCGCGCTGAATACGCAGATGCTTGTCGCTAAAGCGGGGAGAAACAATATACCCGCGCGGTTCGTCACGCTGCAGATGATGGGGTTCGTTGCCCGCGATTCCTTGGGAGAGGTTACTCTTGAAGATGTGCACGAAAGGTTTGACACTGTCCTTTTCGGCAAGCACGGGGACTACCTTTCCGTCCCTGATGTGGATGACGGCGTTGTTTATATGGACGAATACGTAAGCTTTCTTACCAACAGCTACGGGCGCGCTTCGGCGGGCGGCATAAACGGATACTTCCTTGACTCCAAGCCGGAGGAATGGGTTCTTCACTACCCCGTATTGGAGCTTCCCCCTCTTACCGCCGATTCACTGCTCGAAAAATCGGAACAGCTTGCGGCGGCGGTGAAAAAAATCGACCGCTCGGCTTTGGTTTTAGGTCCGTCCGTATCGGGGCTGGGCGCGTATGTGAACCTGCATAATATCAGCGACACCGAAAACTACGCGGATACACACAGCTGGTTTATAGATTACTACCTTGACAGGATGAAGCAAGCCTCCGACACTGCGGGCGTGCGCCTTCTGGACGTTCTTGACCTCCACTACATTACCGAGGCAAATGACTTTTTAAGAGAGCCGGTCGTGACAAGCAACACAATTTTCTCCAATTCGGAGCGTATGCAGGCAACCCGTCTGCTCTGGGACGGGAGCTATACCGAAAACAGCGTTTCCGCCATAAGGCATAAACAGCACACGCCGATTATCCCTACCCTTATGGCTTCAATCAGAATTTATTATCCCGGGACAAAGCTTTCCTTTTCGGAATATAACTTTGGCGGCGGCGGACATATAAGCGGGGCGATTGCACAGGCGGACGCGCTGGGAATCTTCGCCCGCTACGGGGTTTACATGGCTTGCCTTGCTCCGAATACCGCAGAGTTTGCGTACCAAAAATCAGCGATTAATCTATATACCAATTACGATGGAGAGGGCTCATCTTTCGGCGACACAATGGTTAGGACAGATAACGGCGGCGATAACATGAGCTCCGTTTACGCGGCAATCAGCGGCGGAGACGAAAGCACGCTGAAAGCCGTTTTAATCAATAAAAATAACAGCGAGCAAAAGCAGGCGGATATAAAGATAGAAGCTCAAATTGCTTATGATTCCGCCGAGGTCTACAGCATAAACGGCAGGTCGTTTGAAATACGCAAAACAGATTTTGTAAGCGATATTGAAAATAACAGCTTTACCTATTTGATGGAACCTCTTACCGTCTACCTGTTCGTATTCGGGACGGACGGCGAAATAACCTCAACCCCAAGTTATATAGTAACCGGCGCGACTGCCACCCAAGCAATACCCGCGGAAACCCCGCTCATCAAAGAGGGCGCGGAGGACGTACCTGTTTCGGACGCTCAAAACGAAGAGGCGAAAATACCGGCGGTAACCGAAGCCGGGGAGTTTGAAGAATACGAAAACGGCAGCGGCGCGCTTTCGCCGGGCGATGAGGACAGCCATGTGCCCTTGCCTCTGAAAATCGTAACCGGCACTCTTGCGGCGGCGGCTTTGCTTGGTATTATATATGTATTCGTAACCGATGTCATTCATGTACGCAAGCCCAAGGGCGAAATTCATAACCCGCGTTCTTAGAGCCTGTTCAATATCTCCGAATGAGTGAATTTTAAGGATTGTCACTTTCCTCCGTTTTTGCATAAACTGTATAGCGGAACAAAAAAATATCCCCTATAACATATTGCTGATGATTATTCTGAGCAAAACTGTCAACAATATAACCATAAACATCATGTGCTTTTGCTTTTTAAAGGGAATTCTGTTAAAGAGCAAGCCGCCGTGAAGGTTTAAGTTCGGTAAATAGGAGTGTATGGAAGTGTCAATACGAAGGGGAGAAATATATTACGCGGATTTAAGTCCCGTAGTCGGTTCGGAGCAGGGGGGTGTGCGACCTGTGTTAATCGTGCAAAACGATGTGGGGAATAAGCACAGCCCTACCGTAATCGCCGCGGCTATAACAAGCCAACGGGAGAAAACCAAGCTACCGACGCACATTGAGGTAAGCGCGTCCGAGTGCGGACTGCAAAAGGACAGCATCGTGCTCTTAGAGCAGATTCGTACCATTGACAAAAAGCGGCTGAAGGAGCGTATGGGCGTTTTAGACCCGCCCGCCATGACGCAGGTCAACGATGCTCTCTCGATAAGCTTCGGACTGGGAAGCAATGTCGGACAGCTTACATAAGCTGCCGCCGTTGATTCGCTTAATATAATCAGCGGCGGCTCAGCCCGTACCGCAGAGCCGCCGTTGAAAATACAAAACCGCTCCCGGGTAGGTGGGGGTGGTTTTTTTGTGCAAAAATTTCTCCCCCCTATTGCCAAATTCCCCTAACCATGTTATAATATAATAAGGAATTTTTTAGCCTTGATTTATGCCTTGAAATTGGCGGTTCACACGGATTCCGAATATGATATTGGGGGTTTTTTTATGAAAAAAATAAATTTATTAAAAAGAGCGGTGCTTTTATGCCTTTGTATTTCTTTGTCGGTTTCGGCTTTTGCGGTTAAGCCTTATATTTTTGCGGCTGATTCGGCTGATTTAACGGAGTTAACTGACCCGGCTGAATTAACCGAGTTAACCTATTCAACCAATTCAACCGTGTTGTACAGCGATACGATGGACGATGCGGGTTGGGACTGGAAACTAACGGACGATGGCGTTTTGACTATTACCATAAATCAAGACGGCTCGACAAGCTGGACGGATACACCCGCGGCGCAGTTGCCGTGGTATGTATACCGTAATGATATAATCGAAGTAGAACTGCCTCATGGTTTGACTAATATCGGCAGTAATGCGTTTGCCGGATATGAAAACCTTGCAACAATCAATTTTCCGAATACCCTCGAAGAAATTGGGTGGGATGCGTTTAGTCGGTGTAGTTCACTTGGAGAGATAGATTTATCAAGCACCAGTCTTACAACTATAGGTATATCTGCATTTTACGATTCAAGTATTACTTCAATCACTTTCCCGAGTACCCTTGAAGAAATTAAGGATTCGGCGTTTTCTAGTTGCGAACAGCTTAAAACGGTAAATTTATCAGGCACGAACCTTAAAGCTATAGGACGCTATGCGTTTTCATTTCCGAGTCCTCCTGTTCCGCCTCCGGCTCTTACTTCAATAACTTTCCCCGATAGCCTTGAAAAAATAGGGGACAATGCGTTTGCATTTTCTACAAACCTTAAAACGGTAGATTTATCAAACACGCAACTTAAAGTTATAGATGCTCGTGTGTTTAGTTATAATAGTACTCTTGCTTCAATAATTTTACCGAATACCCTTGAAGAAATAGGGGACAATGCGTTTATTGGTTGTTGGGAGCTTGAAACAATAAATCTATCAAACACGAAACTTAAATCCATAGGGAATCATGCATTTAATACTTCGGGGCTTACTTCAATAACTTTACCGAATACCCTTGAAGAAATCAAATCAAGTGCGTTTTTGGGTTGCGCAGACCTTGAAGCAATCGATTTATCAAACACGAATCTTAAAACTATCGGAGAAGTGGCTTTTGCAGACTGCACGAAGATGACGGATATTTTTATTCCGGGAAGCGTAATCAGTATAGCGAACGATAGGATTGACCTGAATACTATTATAACCGACACCAACAGCGACCTTATCATTTTCGGAATTTATGATTCATATGCGATTGAATGGGCACATGAGAGTGGTTACAGATGGTTTTATCAAGCCCATGAGGAAACCATGAATGACAAGCACCCGCCCGAAATCCACCAAAATGTCCCCGTTGAATTTACTTTCAATACAGCGATTCCTCATAATGACGGCATGGCGTTTAGCATAACTCCGCAACTCCCCGCAGGGCTTACTTTGCAAACCAACGGTACAGGCGAATATGCCCCGGGTACGATTTACGGAGTTGTCACCGACCCTGCTGTTATAGAGCAATACAAAAACGGCAGAACTTTTACTGTCACCGCGCGCCCGGAGGGTTATCCGAGCGGCAGATATGATGTCACGGTTGAATTCACGCTTACGCTTGTCCCTAAAAGCGGAGACGCCACCGCAGACGGTGACGTTACCGATATGTTTGGGTTTGAGCAAGGCGGCAGGCTCGGCGGTGATACGGGTTTAATTGAATTCGATGAAAACGGTAACCCGAACCCTCCGCCCGTCATGCGCCTTAATGCGCCGTTTGGGAAAAATAGCGAAGGCTATGGCTTTCATGAATTTTATATAAATGGTATGTTAAGAACAAGAGGAACGGTAAAAGACGACCCCAACGACGGCGATTATTACGCCGAAGAGGGCAGTACAATCATTACAATCAGAGACCAAACTTTCGCAGAGCTCGGCGATGGTACGCACACCGCAACGGCGACATTTCGGCGTGTTGATGATTCAAGTGACATTGAGCTGGACGCTTGGAAAGCCGAAGCGGGAGATTGGGATATAAGGGTGCAATCCGTTTCGCAAAATTTTATCATTAATCACCCAAGTCCCGAACCCGGACCCGGACCGAACCCCGAACCCGGTCCTAAACCCGACCCGCAACCACAGCCTAACCCGCAACCCAACTCGCAATCCGATTCACAAACCCGCAGCTCAACCCGAAGCCAACCCCAACCCCAACCAACAACTAACACCGAAAACGAAACATCAGATAATACTCATACTGCTCAAAACACGGATTCAACCCCTAACTCTGATTCCGAGCAAAACCCGACTGCCCCCAATACCCCCGAAACATCACCCAGCAATACTGAAAGTAATAATAACACAGAAAATACATCTGGTAATACTACAGACAACTCGGAAACACAAAATCCCCCCGTTGAAAACAATAATTTTTCAACCGAGGGAAACACTGTCAACCCAACAGGCGGGGCGGCTGTTAATCCCACAGGCGTGACAATTACCGATGATGAATATTTACAAACCATAATCAGCGGACTTGGCATAGACGAAAACGGCAATTATTATTTCATTTTAGACGACAGCGGCGAGCCCTTTAAAGTGCGGATTGACATACCCCTTGATGAATTTATCCAACTGTATATAGACGGTTTACTGCTAACCCTCAATTTGGATTACACCGTAACCGAGGGCAGTACGATTATCGAAATAAGCGCGGAGCGTTTAGCGGAATTCGGCAGCGGTTTACGCACAATGAGTGCGGTTTTCCTTAATGAAACGGTGAATATTACTTTTGACATCATACTGCCCGCGCCGCAAGTACAAGTGTTAGAAGTTACTCCGAGTGTTCCGGCTGTTGCGGTGAATGAAGTGCAGGGTGTTGAGGCTGTTTCGGAATATTCAGATGTGGCGGAATCGGGGAATTCTGTTGTTATTGTTTTTTGTGCATTAATAGTGTTGGCTGGAGGGGTTGCGGGTTTTGTTATTATAAAAAGGCGGCGTTCATTCCGTTAATTTGTTGTATTGTAGGGGACGGGCTTGCCCGTCCCGTATACATTTCTCTATTATAGAGTATCGGGACAGGCAAGCCTGTCCCCTACTGCATAGGTTATACTTTAGCTTGCTCCTGCCCGGTTACTCCGATGCTCAGCAGATACAAGCAATATTGATTCACCGATACGCCCTCTTGCATTGATTTCTGCGCTAAAGTTTTGTGCAGTGTTTCGGGTAAGCGGAGTTCGAGTTGCCTGCTGTATTCGCTAATGTCAATGGGTTCGGGGATTGGTATCCCGTCTTCAAGGCAAGCCGAAAACCAGCACATTTTAGCATCTTCAAGCATTTCAAAACCATGCTCTATCGTGTCGGCGCAGGTGATACAGCCTGTTAATTCGGGGCAACGAAGGGCAAAACCGCCCTCTTCCTCGTCCTCAAAAACTTCAATTTTATATTTCAAGCTCATATAATAATCTAAATCCTTAATCATAGCTCTTATCCTCCTTTTCATATTCGAGCAAAGCGTCTTTCACCAATAAAATATATACTTTATTCATTGGTTGCTGTTTGGGTATAGTTATAGATTTTTTGCCGATTTTCCTAAATGTATAATGACTGCTCCCGCTTTTGGGTTGACATTGTGTGTAACCGATTCTTTTTAAGGCTTTTGCTAAATCCTCAAAGCGCAAGTTTTTGTTAATTTTAATTATATCGCTGATTAATTTATCCCATTGGCTCAAAGCTTATCACTCCCCTAGTTATTATATCATGGTATTCTATATAGTGTCAATAGTGAAGTGCAAATAATATGTGAACGCAAGTGTGAATAAAATAAAAAGGATTTTTAAAATACATTGACAAAACTCAGCTTGATATGATATTATTATAGTATTGAAATATAAAAAATTTTAATTAGAAAGTAGGTTTTTATATGAAAAAAATAAATTTATTAAAAAAAGCTGTACTTTTGTGTTTGTGTATATCTTTGTCGGTTTCGGCTTTTGCAAATAAGCCTTATGTTTTCGCGGATGATTTCACTGAATTAACGGAGTTAACTGACCCAACCGACCCGACTGAATTAACCGAGTTAACCTATTCAACCAATTCAGCCGTGTTGTACAGCGGTACGATAACAGATGCGGATTGGGCATGGGAGATAACGGACGATTGGGTTTTGACTATTACCATAAACCCGGGCGGAGCTACGGGCTTAAGCTCTTGGAGCGGTATGACGTGGAGTGCTTACGCTTCGAGTATAAAAGAAATCAAACTGCCCGAAGGGCTTATTTCAATCGGTGAGAATGCGTTTCCATCATATGCAAACCTTGAAGAGGTTTATTTTCCAAGCACTCTTGAAGCAATAGGCTCTCGTGCGTTTGTCAATGGCGGGCTTAAAACACTTAATTTGTCGAACACAAAAGTAGAAACCATAGGGGCGAATGCTTTCCATCTGAATCGACGGCTTGAAACGATTGATTTCCCGCCCTCTTTAAAGACTATCGGCACGTATGCGTTCTTTGAATGTCCCGCTGTTGAAACAATTGATTTTTCGAGCGGTCTTGAATCAATCGGGGAATTGGCATTTGCTATGCCGCCCCCCGGCGGAGGTGCATTAACCGATTTGGACTTGTCAAAGACAAGCCTTGAATCGGTTGGCAAATATGCGTTTCAATATCGGCATAATTTAGAGAATGTGAATTTATCGAACAATCAAATTAAAACGATTGAAGACTATGCCTTTCACGGCTGTTCTTCCATTCAAACACTCACTTTTCCGACAACGCTTGAAACGATTGGGAATTATGCTTTTGCCTCAGCTATGGCAGGAAAACTCAGTTTATACGAATTAGATTTGTCAAACACGAAAGTTGCAACTATCGGAGCAAGCGCGTTTGAATCATCTGAAATTGAAAGATTAGTCTTGCCGACGACGATTAAGTTTATCGATAACGGAGCTTTTTCTCTTAACTCAACTATTGCATCTTCTTCTAAACTGGAAACAATAACTTACCCCGGCGGGCGCGATGAAGTAGGCGTAGCTGTATTTCCCGACAGCCTTGAAACAATAGTAAACTACGCGTTTAGTTTTGCCGCTATCCGCGAAGTTGATTTATCCAAAAACACTAATCTTACGGGGCTTCCCAACAATTGTTTCACATATAACCCGTATTTGGAAACCGTGATATTGCCCGAACATCCCGATTTTACAACCTTAGGCAATCATGCGTTTGCTTACACTCCGCGGTTGGAAGATATTTTTATCCCGCCTAATGTGACAACCTTGCCGGAGAATACTTTTATAAGAAATTCAGACGTTGCTGCTCTCGACCTTATATATATCTTTGCGGAATACGGTTCATACGCGGCAAACTGGGCGGCAGATTTTGAGGCAAATTTTGCAGGCAGTTCGAGAAATGATTTCCTGTGGTTCTACAGAGCTGACCCGATTGCTTTAAGCGAACAGCCGCCGTCGATTTATCAGTATGTTCCGTTTGAATTTAGTTTTAACACGGGCGTTCCTTTAAACCGAAACATGATTTTTGAAATAGAATTCGGAGCAAACGGCAATGAGCCACTCCCCGAATGGCTTAATTTCAAGACCTACGGAATTGACCACACAAAAATGCCTGCAAATGAATATTTTACAGAGGAAGAAATTACCCCCGGTACTCTTTGGGGTGTCTTTACCGATGAAGCGGAAATTGCGAAATATAACGGCAAGCCGTTTAAAATCACGGCATACCCCTTTAACCACGGCGAGGGCGCGCCGGACAAGTATAAGAACAGATACAGCGTTTCGGTTGCGTTCAACTTGGAGCTTGAAGCCCACCCGGACGGTGAGTTTACCTCCGGCGAGTTTGATTTTAAAGAGGGCGGCACACTCGGCGATGAAGGGGGCAATATAGAAGTTGAGGTTGACGGCACGGGCAAAGTTACTTCTATCAAAGGCTCGCGTAGGATGTATATGGAAGCCCCTTTCAGCAGGGACGGCAAAAGCTGGCATTTCCACAAGTTTTATATAAACGGCAAAGAGAGTGACGGCTTTGAAGCCGAAGAGGGCAGTACAATCGTTACAATCAGAGACCAAACCTTTGCGGAGTTAGGCGATGGCGACCATACCGCAACGGCAACTTTCCGCCGCGCCGATGGCGACAGCGGCGTTAATTCTATGCAGGATTTGCAGGGCAACGCTTGGGATGTCAGAGTGCAATCCATTTCGCAGAGCTTTACAATTAATCCCAATGCAAACCCCCAACCCGACCCTAAACCGCAACCACAGCCCAACCCTCAGCCCGACTCACAAAACCGCAGTCCGTCAAACCGAAACACAAACCAAAATCAACCTCAACCCGACCAACAAGCTAACGCGGAAAACGAAACGCCTGTTGCTCCCGTTGATAACACTGCTCAAAACACGGATTCAAGCCCTAATCCAACCCCGAATCCCGCCACCGAGCCAAACCCGACTACTCCAACTCCACCTGTATTGCCAACTGACAATACAAACAATACTGAAAGTAATAATAACACAGAAAATACATCTGGTAATAACACAGACGACCCGGAAACACAAAATCCCCCCGTTGAAAACAGCAGGCTTTCAACCGAGGGAAACACTGTCAACCCAACAGGCGGGGCTGTTGTTACGCCCATGAACCAAACAATTGCCGATGATGAGCGCATACAAAGCATAATCAGCGGACTTGGTGTAGACGATGAGGGTAACTATTATTTCATCTCAGACGAAAACGGCACACCTCTTAAAGTGCGGATTGACATACCCCTTGATGAATTTATCGAACTGTATATAGACGGCACATTGCTAACCCGCGATTTGGACTACACAGCGACCGAGGGCAGTACGATTATTGAAATAAGCGCGGAGCGTTTGTCAGAATTCGGCAACGGCTCACGTACAATCAATGCTGTTTTCCTTAATGAAACGGTGAATATTACCTTTGACATCATACTACCCGCGCCGCAAGTGCAGATGTTAGAAGCCGCTCCGAGTGTTCCGGCTGTTGCGGTGAATGAAGTGCAGGGCGTTGAGGCTGTTTCGGGATATTCAGATGCGGAGAAATCGGGGAATTCTGTTGTTATTGCTTTTTGTGTATTAATAGTATTGGCGGGGGGAGTAGCGGGTTTCTTAATCGTTAAAAGGCGGAGGGAAAGCTGAGCGGGATTCCTCCCCCCGTCAGCCTTGCTGACACCCCCCTCCGAGAGGGGGGCAATTCCTGCCTCCCTCTTTGAGGGAGGTGCCGTCCGCAGACGGCGGAGGGAGTTTATGATTTCACTTGAAAAGCTCGTTGTGCGAGCCTGTACGTTCAAGAATAACGAATGTTTTGTTTTCCGTTAAGCGATAAATTAAAAGCCAGTTTGGTTCAATATGAAGCTCTCGTGAGTGTTTCCAATTGCCTTGTAATGAGTGGTCTTTATACTCGCTCGGCAATTGTGCGCCTGTAATAAGCAAAAGCAAAATTTTATCCAGTTTGCTTATATCTTTACCTTGCCTTTTTACGCATCGTTCGTCTTTTCGGTATTGAGAAGTATATTTCAGCGTTCTCATGTCTTATCCTCTCGTTCGTTTTCCAAATCCATTGAACGTCTCATCTCTTCAATTGAAGAAAAACCGGGTTCGGGATTATTTTTAATAATTTCCTCGCTCTCTTTAAAAGCGGCAAGCGTTGTTTCGTTTGGAATGTCAATTTTTTCATTAATATCAAAAGGGAAAGCATCTGTTAAAGCCATGCGCTTTACGAACATGTTTATAGCCGTTGACGGAGAAATGCCGATGCGTTCACAAGTGTGATTAAACATTATCTTATATTCCGCGCTTACTTTAGCACTAATTTGACTTGTCATACAAATCACCTCTTTTAGTTAGTATATCTATAGTAACACATAGTAATACTTTTGTCAATACTTTTAAAGCAAATGTGATATTAATTTGGTTATTATTTGACAAAGCTCAAATAATATGGTATTATTATAGTATTGAAATATAAAAAATTTTATTTAAAGATAGTATCTATAAGTTTAATCAGAAAGTAGGTTTTTATAATGAAAAAAACAACAATATTAAAAAAAGCAGTACTTTTATGCTTATGTATTTCTTTATCGGCTTCGGCTTTTGCGAGCTCACATAAGCCTTATGTTTTCGCGGATGATTTTACCGAATCAACCGAGCTGACCGAAACGACAGACCCGACTGAGTTAACAGAATTAACCAATTATTCAACCAATTCAACCGACCCTATCGTGTTGCACAGCGGTACGATAGATGATGTCGAGTGGGAATGGGTGCTCACGGACGATGGGGTTTTGACTATTACAAGAAATCCGGACGGACCGACAAATTGGACGGATATACCCGGGGATAGCATGCCGTGGCGTTCTTACGCTTCAATGATAAAAGAGGTTAAACTGCCCGAGGGACTTACCGAAATCGGCGAAAGAGCTTTTTACGACATCAATATGAACTATTCAGGAACATGGGCAAGTAGGTATGCAAATCTTGAAACGATTCATTTCCCAAACAGCTTAGAAGAAATACATGCCTATGCGTTTTACAGAACAAATTTAAAATCAGTTAATTTGTCAAATACAAGCGTTAAAACTATTGGTAACCAAGCTTTTAGGTATTGCTCCTATCTGTCTGAATTCTATTTCCCCAATAGTCTTCAAACTATGGGGCAATCTGTATTCTCCGACGGTAGTAGCTTAATAGAGGTCGATTTATCAAATACACAGCTTACCGAGATTAGTGACTTTGCGTTTAGAAGTCAACATTTTTTAAAAAAGGTAAATATAGATAACGGAAAAATCACAAGGATTGGGGAATCTTCGTTTGGATACTGCTACAGCCTCGAAGAATTTCCTTTAACCGACATAATTACAGATATAGGTCCTAGTGCTTTTGGTGTAACCAATAATTCTTCGCGAGAACTAATTGATATGTTGGAGCAAGCAAATTTAACTTCTATTGATTTATCAAATATACCAATTACAGTTATACCAAGCTCATTAATCAGGGACAGGTACAACATAAAAAAAGTGATTCTTCCCGCAAATATTACATCAATCGACAATTATGCGTTTAGTTCCGCTTATAACAACGCAAACTCCTTTGTTACCCAAAGACAAGGGCAACTTGAAATCGTAACATACCCCGGTGCACCGGGTAACGGCAGAGCGGGATTGTATGAATTTCCGGACAGCCTTGAAAGTATTGGGCGGGGAGCGTTCTTATTCCAATCTGTTAAGGAGCTTGATTTGTCCAATACCAAGCTTACAGAAATCCGGGATGAAACATTCATGCGCTTGGATTATTTGGAATTGGTTACATTGCCGGAAAATAAAGGTTTCACAAGGATACAGTCTGAATCATTTGCGTACTGCTCTATATTAACAGATGTTTTTATACCCTCAAGCGTGACATCATTTTCCAGATCCAGTTTCACCAGCGATAACAGCCGCTATTGGAATCAACCTTATTATTTTGCAGAATACAGTTCCGTTGAGGCACTACGGAAGGTACACCCGATGGGCTTGTGGCTTTATAAGGCTGACCCTATTGCTTTAAGCGAACAGCCGCCGCCGATTTATCAATATGTTCCGTTTGAGTTTAGCTTTAATACGGCAGTGCCTTTTAACCGAAACATGGTCTTTGACATAGAATTCGGCGAAAACGGAGATGAACCCCTCCCCGAATGGCTCAATTTTAAATCCCAAGGTATTAACCATTATGAAATAGAATTAGATGCTTTTGGCAGGGTGATAATGCCGGAGGAATTTGAAGAGGAGGAAATTATCCCCGGTACTCTTTACGGCACTTTCACCGATATAGACGAGATTGAAAAATATAACGGAACGCCGTTTAAAATCACTGCTTACCCGTATAATATTACAGATGAAGGTAATCCGTACAGGTTTAAAGACAAATACAGCGTTTCGGTTGAATTTACTTTAGAGCTTGAAGCCCACCCGGACGGCGAGCTTGCTACAGGTGAGTTTGATTTTAAAGATGACGGCACTCTGGGCGATGATGACGGAAATATAATCATAGAGTATGACGAGAACGGAAGCATGACTGACCTTGACGGCTCAACGGTGATGTATTTAGACGCGCCTTTCACCGCCGATGATGATACGTGGGCATTTGACGGCTTCTATATAAACGGCGAATTGCAGCAAGACGGCAAGGATTATGAAGCCGAAGAAGGCAGTACAATCGTTACAATCAGAGACCAAACTTTTGCAGAGCTAGGCGACGGCGAACACACGGCAACGGCGACTTTCCGCCGCGCCGACGGCGATAGCGGCGTTAATTCAATACAAGATTTACAGGGCAACGCCTGGGACGTAAGGGTGCAATCTGTTTCGCAGAGCTTTACAGTTAATTCCACTATAAACCCTAAGCCCGACCCCAGTCCTAATCCCAACCCCAACCCTAACCCTAACCCTAACCCTAACCCTAACCCGCAACCTAACCCACAACCTAACTCGCAATCCGACTCAACAAACCGCAGTTCAACCCGAAACCAACAGCAACCCCAACCAACAACTAACGCTGAAAACGAAACAACAGATAATACTAACACTGCTCAAAGCACGGATTCAAGCCCTAATCCAACCCCAAATCCCGACACCGAGCCAAACCCGACTGCTCCAACTCCACCTGTATTGCCAACTGACAATATAAACAATACTGAAAGTAATAATAACACAGAAAATACATCTGGTAATACTACAGACAACCCGGAAACACAAAATCCCCCCGTTGAAAACAATAATTTTTCAACCGAGGGAAATACTACCGAACCAACAGGCGGGGCTGTTGTACCCCCCACAGGCGGAGCAATTGCCGATGATGAATATTTACAAAGCATAATCAGCGGACTTAGCATAGACGAAAACGGCAACTATTATTTCATCTCAGATGAAAACGGCACACCTCTTAAAGTGCGGATTGACATCCCCCTCGATGAATTTATCGAACTATATATAGACGGTGAACTGCTAACCCGCGACTTAGACTACACAGCAACCGAGGGTAGTACGATTATCGAAATAAGCGCAGAGCGTTTAGCGGAACTTGGAAACGGTTTACGTACAATGAGTGCAGTTTTCCTTAATGAAACGGTGAATATTACCTTTGATTTGTTAACACCCGCGCCGCAAGTGCAGATGTTGGAAGCCGCTCCGAGTGTTCCGGCTGTTGCGGTGAATGAAGTGCAGAGTGTTGAGGTTGTTTCGGAATATTCAGATGTGGCGAAATCGGGGAATTCTGTTGTTATTGTTTTTTGTGTATTAATAGTGTTGGCTGGAGGGGTTGCGGGTTTCTTGATTGTTAAAAGACGGAGGGAAAGCTGAGCGGGATTCCTCCCCCCGTCAGCTTCGCTGACACCCCCCTCCGAGAGGGGGGCAATTCCTGCCTCCCTCCCAGAGGGAGGTGCCGTCCGCAGACGGCGGAGGGAGTTTGCGCGTGGTGGGTTTTGTAATTGTAAAAGGACGGCGTTCATTCAATTAATTCGTTGTACTGTAGGGGGTTATATTTTAGCTTGCTCCTGCCCGGTTACTCCGATGCTCAGCAGATACAAGCAATATTGATTCACCGATACGCCCTCTTGCATTGATTTCTGCGCTAAGGTTTTGTGCAGTGTTTCGGGTAAGCGGAGTTCGAGTTGTCTGCTGTATTCGCTAATGTCAATTGGTTCGGGGATTGGTATTCCGTCTTCAAGGCAAGCCGAAAACCAGCACATTTTAGCATCTTCAAGCATTTCAAATCCATGCTCTATCGTGTCGGCGCAGGTGATACAGCCTGTTAATTCGGGGCAACGAAGGGCAAAACCGCCCTCTTCCTCGTCCTCAAAAACTTCAATTTTATATTTCAAGCTCATATAATAATCTAAATCCTTAATCATAGCTCTTATCCTCCTTTTCATATTCGAGCAAAGCGTCTTTCACCAATAAAATATATACTTTATTCATTGGTTGCTGTTTGGGTATAGTTATAGATTTTTTGCCGATTTTCCTAAATGTATAATGACTGCTCCCGCTTTTGGGCTGACATTGTGTGTAACCGATTCTTTTTAAGGCTTTTGCTAAATCCTCAAAGCGTAAGTTTTTGTTAATTTTAATTATATCGCTGATTAATTTATCCCATTGGCTCAAAGCTTATCACTCCCTTAATTATTATATCATGGTATTCTATATCGTGTCAATAGTGAAACGCAAGTAATATATGAACACAGTTGTGAACCAAATGAAAATTTTACTTTTCTTATTGCCAAATTCTCTGAAATATGCTATAATTTTATTAGATAGGTATTTGTTATAATATGATTAAAGGGTGCTGTATTGAGGATTTGGAGGTCGATGAAATGCAAGAGGCGATTAGTGCATATAAAGCAGTAACGGTAACTCCCGAATTCCAAGAAGTCGCAAGGTTAAGAGAGCTGGCAAGACTTAATGAGGCTTCAGCTTTGGCTCATGCAAAGCGCGAAGGTATGCAAGAGGGGCTTCAAACAGGGCTTCAAAAGGGTAGGCAAGAGGGCAGGCAAGAGGGTAGGCAAGAGGCATTGAAAGAAGTTATTGACAGCCTTAAAAATAGCGGAATATCTGATGATGTTCTAAAACGTATATTGAAACTTTGAAAAAATTCCACCTGTGGAATAGTTATGTAGGGGACAGGCTTGCCTGTCCCGCCAATACTGAATGATATAATTTAATTTGAAAGGTTGTTTTTTGTAATGAAAAAAATAAACACATTAAAAAGAGCGATGCTTTTATGCCTTTGTGCTTCTTTATCGGTTTCGGCTTTGGCGGGTGCGAATAATCCTTATGTTTTCGCGGATGATTTCACTGAATGGACGGAGTTAACTGACCCAACCGACCCGACAGAGTTAACAGAATTAACCAATTATTCAACCAATTCAAACGTGTTGTACAGCGGTACGATGATTGATGTGAATTGGCATTGGCAACTAACGGATAGCGGCGTTTTGACTATTACCATAAATCCGGGCGGCTCGACAAGTTGGACTGATACACCTTGGCAAGGTTTGCCGTGGTATATATATCGTAATAATATAACCAAAGTAGAGTTGCCCGAGGGTTTGCTGAATGTCGGTGAACGGGCGTTTCTCGGCTATCAAAACATTGAAGAAATAGATTTCCCGAATAGCCTTGAAAAAATTGAGGCTGGAGCATTTGAGGTATGTTTAAACCTCAAAAAGGTTGACTTATCAGAAACGAAAGTTAAAATTATAGGAGAAAGTGCATTTCGACAATCAGATTATACTGAAGTGATTTTCCCGAATAGCCTTGAAGAAATCGGGAAATATGCGTTTAAAGAGTGTCGGTACTTAGAAACGGCGGATTTATCAGAAACAAATCTTAAATTTATAGGAGCGGGTGCATTTGAATCGTCCGGTCCTACTTCAATAACTTTCCCGAAAACTCTTGAAACAATTGAAGCCGGAGAAAGAGGAGCATTTGAAAATAGCTTCGTTGAAACGGTAGATTTTTCAAAAACGAATCTTAAGGTTATAAATGAAAAGACGTTTTTTCATGCTCAGCAGCTTACTTCAATCATTTTCCCCGAGAGCCTTGAAGAAATTGAGAATGAGGCATTTGCTATGTGCATAAGTCTTGAAACAGCAGATTTATCGGAGACGAATCTTAAAACCATAGGGAATCAAGCATTTTACTTTAACATTGTTCTTACTTCAAACTTTCTTCCTTATGGTCTCACAACTATCGGTCAAGGGGCTTTTTTTGGCTGTCTCGCGTTTAAAGATATTTTTATTCCCGACAGTGTAACAAGTATAGGCGCGCGTGTTGATTGGGATGGTGTATTCCACAATGAAATGATTATTTTCGCAAACTATGGTTCATATGCGATTGAATGGGCAGATGCACAGGGCTATACATGGTTTTATCAAGCTCATAAGTTAGAAATGCAAGCGTCGCCCCCGCCCGATATTCACCAAAATGTACCCGTTGAGTTTACTTTTAACACAGAGATTCCGGGTAACAGAGGCATGAAGTTTAAGGTAACTCCCGACCTTCCCGCAGGGCTTTTCTTGCAAACTGACGACAAGGGCGATTATGCCCCCGGTACGATTTACGGCGTTGTCACTGACCCTGCCGAAATCGGAAAACACAACGGCGAAACTTTTACGTTCACAGCGCACCCCGTGAGTTATACGGACGACACAGCGAATTACACGGAAGGCAAATATGATGTTAAGGTTGATTTTGTTCTTACGCTCGTTCCCAACGGCGGAGACCCAACTGTAAGCGGTGACGTTACCGATATGTTCGGCTTTAAAGATGAAGGCAGGCTCGGCGGTGATACGGGTGAAGTTGAATTAGATGAAGAGGGAAATCCCATCACTTCGCCTGTCATGTACATTGACGCACCTTTTTCGGGGAGCAATGAGGGCGAATATGGCTTTCAAGGCTTTTATATAAATGGTGAAGAACAAGAAGAGGGCGTGGATTATGACGTTGAAGAGGGCAGTACAATCATTACAATCAGAGACCAAACTTTCGCAGAGCTCGATGATGGTAACCACACCGCAACGGCGACATTTCGGCGCGTTGCTCCCGATTCAAGCGACATTTCTCTAAGCGATTGGAAAGACGAAGCGGGGGATTGGGATATAAGAGTGCAGGCTGTTTCACAGAATTTTACAATTCATAACCCAAATTCGAGCTCCGACCCCGGTTCTAACCCGGACTCCGACTCTCAGCCGCAACCCGACCCACAACCGCAACCTCAGTCCAACTCTCAATCCAATCAGCAACCCGACACACAAAACCGCAACTCAACCCGAAGCCAACAGCAACCCCAATCCAACCAATCCGACCAACAAGCTAACGCGGAAAACGAAACGCCTGTTGTTCCTATTCATAACACCGCTCAAAACATGGATTCAACCCCGAGTACCCCCCCCCGTATCGCCTAACGATAGTTTTAATACCAGCAATAGCGAAGTTTCCGATAATCATAACACGGAAAGCTCCGAAGAGCAAAGCCCTCCCGCCGAAAACAGAGGAGATTTAACTACGGAAAATACCGGCGAACCAACAGGCGGCGCAGTTGTCCCCCCCACAGGCATGACCATTACCGATGATGAATATTTACAAAGCATAATCAGCGGACTTGGTGTAGACGATGAGGGCAACTATTATTTCATCTCAGACGAAAACGGCACACCTCTTAAAGTGCGGATTGACATACCCCTTGATGAATTTATCGAACTGTATATAGACGGTTTACTGCTAACCCTCAATTTGGATTACACCGTAACCGAGGGCAGTACGATTATCGAAATAAGCGCAGAGCGTTTAGCGGAAATCGGAAACGGTTTACGTACAATGAGTGCAGTTTTTCTTAATGAAACGGTGAATATTACATTTGATTTGTTAACGCCCGCGCCGCAAGTGCAGGTGTTGGAAGTTACTCCGAGTGTTCCGGCTGCTGCGATGAATGAAGTGCAGGGTGTTGAGGCTGTTTCGGGATATTCAGATGCGGCGAAATCGGGGAATTCTGTTATAATAACTTTTGGTATATTAATAGTGTTGGCTGGTGGGGTTGCGGGTTTTGTGATTGTAAAAAGACGGCGTTCATTCCGTTAATTTGTTGTATCCATTCCATCGCTGAAATATTGCACAAATTTTTCGTAGGGGCGACCGCCCCGGTCGCCTGAATACCTCTGTTATTTATTCCTTTGCCTGTCCTTTCGGTCACCCGGATACCTCTGTATTTATTCCTTTACCTGTCCTTTCGAGTGTCAGTCATTTCGGGCGAACGAGGCGTTCGCCCCTACAAAAAATTGTTCATTATGAAAAAAATCAAGCAGAGCGAATGAATAGACACTAATTGTTAATTGCAAAAAGGAGGTCATTTTAGATGGAAAAACTACATTATGATGTATTTATCAGCTATCGCCATGGGGAGCTTGATGGCTTTATCGCGGAGAGGCTTCATAAAATGCTTGAAACCTATCGCGTACCGAATGCGGTTGCTCAGAAAATCGGGAAGAAAAAGCTTTCCAGAGTGTTCCGTGACCGCGATGAGTTGCCTACATCTTCCAACCTTTCGGACAGTATAAACGATGCCCTTGTAAATTCGGACTTTTTGCTGCTGATTTGCTCCAAAAGAACCTGCCAATCCCAATGGGTCATGCGCGAGGTTGAAACTTTCGGCGAGCTTCACGGCAAGGATAAAATCATAACATTGCTGATTGACGGCGAGCCGGATGAATCTTTCCCCGAAGGGTTGCGCGAGCGTAAAATCGGCAATGAAATCATCTTTGTTGAACCGCTTGCCGCCGATATACGCGCACATACGGATGGCACTCCCGTCTCCAAAACCCGCGATAAAAGCTGGGATAGGAGCTTAAAACTTCTTAGAACCGAGGAAAAACTGCGGCTTTTAGCACCCATTCTGGGTTGCGCCTACGATAATCTGCGCCGCCGCCACAGGCGCAGGCTGATTCAAAAAACAGCCGCTTGTATCGGCGCGGTGTTCGCGTTAACTTTGTCATTCGGCGCGTTTTCTACTTATCAGTATCTGCAAATCGACCACCAAATGCAGTTAAAATTAGAGAATGAATCTTATGTTTTTGCCGAATATTCCGCGACCGCCCTTGCAAACGGCGACCGCGATGAAGCGATTCGGCTTGCGCTTGACGCTCTGCCCCAAAACTTAAATAAGCCTGAACGCCCCTTTGTCATCACAGCGGAACGCGCGCTTGCCAATGCCTTGGGCATTTATGATGTTAGTGATACCTTTAAGCCGCACAAAACGGCGGTATTCCCCGCCGCTCCTACTAAGGTTATTCTTTCGCCCGGTGAAAAATATGCGGCGGCTGTTTTCCCTTTTTCCGTTGCTGTAATTAACACGGAAAGCGGGGATATTCTGCACAATTTGCCCGCTTTGAAGTCAATTTTGGCAGACGTGCAATTTTTGTCCGACAATATAATCGTATATTCGGGGGCTGACGGAATCACCGCATATGATATAGAGAGCAATGCAATTTTATGGCAAGGCGGCAGGGCTACAACTATAGCCGTCTCCGACGATAAGTCAAGGGTAGCCGCTGTTTTGACGGATGAGAACAAGGCGGTTGTCTATTCGGCGGACGGGGCAGTTATCGCGGAGGTTGATTTCGGCGGCAAAAAAATGCGTACCCCTGCGGAGGATTTATTCAACCCCAATGATAGGCTTTTCGCGCTTAACTCAAATGGGAGCAGATTGGCAGTGAGCTTTGACGATGGCTCAGTGTCTGTTTATGATGTTTCAAATATTTTTGAAAATGTAATCCTGCCCCAATCGGATGCGGGTTATTTTCAAGGCGGTTTTTATGAAAACGCGCTGTTTTTCTCTGCCGTTTTTTCAAACTCCGCAAGCTGTAAACTTTTCTTATACAGCCCCGATTTAGAGCCGCTCGGAGAATATAATGCCGATTCTCTAATCACTGCCGTTGCCGGGGACGATGGCTTGTACGTATCTAACGGAAATATGCTTGCTTTAATAGATGTTGCGACAGGCGAGTTTTACGCTGTTTTATCCGCAGGCGGAACAATTTCATCTTTTTCGCAAAGCAATGGTGTCTTTATTATAAATGAAACGAGCGGAGACTACAGGTTCGCGGGTGGTTTATCCGGCGTAACCAAAACTTACAGCTCTGACAGCGTTAACCATTTCACGGATTTAGGCAATACTTACGCGCTGACAGGCAGCCGCGATTCAAGAACCGTGCGGATTTTGAAAAGAGCCGTTAATCGTGATAACATCTTCTTTTCCTACCCCTTAGATTACAGCTTTTCGGAAGCAAAAGTAAGCAATGATTCTTCGCGCGTTATGCTCTATTCCTATACGGGCTTTAGGCTTTACAGTGCGGACAGCACCTTGATTGCCGAGCAGAATTTTCCCAACCCGTTTGATGTTTTAGATACGATGGTTGACAAAGCAAGCGGGAACATTGCCGTTATATACGCGGATAAAGTAATCTTGTATTCGGGAATTGACGGAGAATTGCTTGATGAATTTGAAAATTTCGGAAGTGCCGTTTTATTTGATTTCAATAACCCGCGCGGGCAAGCTCTTACCACAGAGGGCGGGCGGGTTTTGTATGAGGGTGAATATGTTGCAGACGGCGAAATCATCGGGGTACTTCATGCTGACGGCAATAGAACTGCCTTTGCCGTTTCGGATGGGGCAGTTTGCAGAATATTTACCGCCGCGCCTAATTCTGCGCCTGCCGAAAAATTTACGACCGATGTACGCGGTCGCGCGGAGGTATATTTTACAGGTGATTACGTTTTCATCTCACCCATGCACGGCGATGCTAAAGTTTATAATCTTGACGGGGTGTTTATAAGAGCGATTGAAGAAAACGCATACATGACCGAAACCGAGCAACTGGGCGAATATATTGCGGCGGGATATGTCAACGCATACGGTGAGCGTTATACTTTGATTTTAGCAGGCGAAGAGCTTGAAACGCGGCTGGAGATTCGCGGCTTCACGGGGCTGACAGGCAGGGAGCTTCTGCTCTTAGACGACAGCGCGGGAAGCCTGCACACGCGGGAGCTTTACAGCACCGAAGAGTTAGTTAGTTCAGCAAAAGAAAGGTAGTAGAATATGTTCACTCTATCAGCTTTATTAAATCATGACAATTTTGTTATTCAATGCCACAATTACCCCGATGCGGACACAATTGCGGCGGGCTTTGCTTTATATTTATATTTGAAGGAGAATGGTAAAAATGCGCGGCTGATTTATTCCGGCAATGCGAAAATTACTAAGGCTAACCTGCTTGAAATGATTAATTTGCTTTCTATTCCTATAGAATATGCGCGGGAAATGCCGCCGATTGATACGCTTGTATTGGTTGATTGCCAATACGGTGAGCGGAATGTTGAAAAACTTGATTCGGCTAACACCTATGTTATTGACCACCATGTGGAGGTAAGCCGCAATTATACCGGGGTTATCAACAATCATTTAGGCAGCTGCTCTACAGTTATTTGGGATTTATTGAATAAAGAGGGTTTTGATTTTAAGAAATACCCCGATATTTCAACCGCGCTTTATTACGGCTCATACACGGATACAAGCGGCTTTGAGGAAATTGCCCACCCATTGGATAAAGATATGCGTGACGGTTTAAAATTCAGCCAGCACATCGTTAAAAGGCTGAGAAACAACAACTTATCTTTATCAGAGCTGGAGATTGCGGGGGAGGCTTTCAGCCGAAATACAGTAAACAAAGCGTTAGGTTACGCAATCTTTCAAGCCGCCCCTTGCGACCCGAATATTTTAGGATTTATAAGTGACCTTGCGCTGCAAACCGAGGGCGTTGACGTGTGCACGGTTTATAATGAAAATAACGACGGCTATAAACTTTCTATGCGCTCTTGCATAAGGGAGGTTATGGCGAATGATTATGCGCGGTTTTTAACCGAGGGTGTCGGTAACGGCGGCGGACATAAGCAAAAGGCGGGGGGCTTTATCAGCAAAGCCGCTATTGCACAAAAAGAGCTTTCCATATCGGAATATATGGAGCGGCGCACGGAAGAATATTTCGGCAGTTATGATGTTATAATGGCTTCTGACCATGACTTGAAAATTTCCGAAATGAAAAAATTCAAAAAGAAAAAACGCCCGGTTTATTATGCGAAAACCGCCGATATTTTCAAGAAAGAAACGCCGCTCACAATCAGGACGCTTGAAGGCGATGCCGAAGTTGAATCATCAGATGATATTTATTTGATGATTGGCATAGAGGGCGAAGTTTACCCGATAAAATCGGAGAAATTCTACCGAAGCTATCGGGTTTTAGATGTTGCTCATGATTATAATTTTGAATACCCGCCCTCTGTGATTAACAGAATATCTACAGAATCGGTAAAGATTATGGGGTTTGCAAAGCCCTGCATTTCAACGGGAGATGTTTATATATACGCCGCCCCGCTCACACGAAACACCAAAGTTTTCACAATCTGGAATGAAGATGAATATATGGCGGGCAGACCGGGTGATTACGTCGCTGTCCGCGCGGACGACCATCATGATGTTTATATTATTAGGGGGGATATATTTAGCGGGACTTACGGGGAGGTGTAGACTAGGTAGTTGACCACGCCCCCGCATTACCCGCTGCGGGTAATGTTTTTGAAAATTCTTTCACGCAAGAGCCGTTTTCATATACCCTAATGGTTGCGCTGTTAGTGTCGGGATTCTTTAAGCAAGTTACTATTCTGCCTTCGCTGTCGATAACGGCATCAAAGCTTTCATAGATGAATTGATTGCCGTAGTTGGTTTTGGTTTTTGTTTTGCTGAATTTGCCGTCTGCAAATGTGACTATTTCTTCCGTTGCGGGCACTTGCCTGTTTCCGAGCGCATTTAGCCCGGGCATGTTCCGCCAGATTATTTTATCGCCGTATGCGCGGGGAAAGCTAACGTCGTCTTTTTGCTCGATGTTCGTTTTCCCTGTTTTCAGTTCAACCGTTCCGTAGTAATTCACGGACGTGCCGTATGTTGTGCTGCCGGTTCTAACCGGCTCACCCATTCCCTTGGCGTAAAACGCCGCATAGTCGCCTGTCAAAGCAATTCCTTGAAAGTTATTAGGTTTTTCATTGTTTAAATCCATTAATAATATTTTGCCTTTCGCGCTGAAATCGGTAAGATACAGCTTAGAATCCACGGCGTAGCAAACCCTGCCGTCCGTTACGTCAATCAAAGACGGGTCTTTTACTAAAGATGAAAAGTCATATGAAGCTGTGTTTTTAAGATTTTTGTCAAGCACCGTGCATTTTACGCCCGTGCTTCTGATGCCGTTCAGCTCAGCGTATAACAGATAGACGGATTCGTCAGTGACCTTAGCCTTTAAACTCGCCGCGTTGGCGGGCAGAGCATAAGACGCCCTAATGTTGTTATCTTTATCAGCTTTGAAAAAATAACCCGCTGAACCCTGCCTTTTGTAACCCTCGTAATACACGTTGCCCTCATCATCAGTTGCGCGAACAAAAACAGTAGCCAAATCCGAAAATTTCAAACCGACTGCCTCATCGGATAATTCCGCCGAAGCGTTTATGCCTAACATACCGCTCAATATAACGGCGGCTAATATAATTGCAAGTTTTTTAATCATGTTCATTATTCCTTTCTTTCTCACATCAAAAAAATTATATAACCCAATAGGGGTTGTAGGGGACGGGCTTGCCCGTCCCTCGGGGTGAAACACTATGACAAAATTTTATGCCACATGCCGCAAGTGAAGCGCGTTCTCACGGGACAGGCAAGCCTGTCCCCTACAATATAATTGTCAATTATCAATTATCAATTGTCAATTGTAATTGTTTCCACCTGCTCGGGGTCGATTACAACGTCAATGTTGAAAGTCACTGTCAGCGATTCGGGTGATGTTGTTGAACTCTTGAGTTTCATTCCGTTTACGCTTCCGTCTTTCATGATGAGAACGGCTTTTGTATCTGCTAAGTTTAGCGGTATAGCTTCGATTTCGGCGGGAGAATCCAAATCAGCAGAGAATGTCACGTTATAAGGCGACACTTCAATGTCTTTCACAAATACATCCAATCCGCCCAAGCTTATATTTTTATTTATGTTAATCATGCGGGTAAGGCTTTCAAAATTAAGCGGTGCTGTAAAGCTCCAATGTCCGTCCGAGATAATATCGGGGCTGTTTTTATAATCAAGCCAATAAGCCTCGTCAAAATACATGTAATCCAAATCGAGATACAGGTTTTTTCCGATAAGGGATTCCTTTTCCGTATTGGATACGCGTACATCAATCACAAATGCCGCTTTGCCGTTTTCTTCGGCAATTACTTCATAATTCATGCCCGTGCTCTGGCTTGTTCCCCAACCGTCTCCCGGTTGAGCTTTGGGCGACAGCAGCCATATGTCATAGGGCGGCGGCGTGTCATCATCGGCATATCTTAATTCCCCCAAAGTATCGTCGGTTCGCATTTTTATATTGCCGAATCGGAAATCTTCGAGTGACCTGCCGGAAGGGTCGTATACGTCAAGCAGGATTTTCAAGCTTTGACCATCGCCTACTACGCCGCGAAGGGTTACGTCAATGCCGCCGCTTGATACTGTTTGGTTTACGGCAGACCCCGTTGCGTCAACAATCGGCGACATGGAGGATAAAGGAGCGATTCCCCCATCGGGCGACTGCTCATTTAAAATCCCGCGGAAAGCATCGCTCGCGCTTAAATAATACGCGGCGACCGTAATCCCCATTGCCATGACGGCGGCGCAGACTGCCGCCGCCAATACAGCGGGGCGTTTTACTAAGCGTATTCTGCTTTTAGTAAAGCTAAAACCATCGTTAAATTCCTCGTTCACGCCCTCGCTCAAAGCGATTTTGCTTGAAACAAGCTCGTAGACCCTGTCCGCGCTCACATTCTCCCGCGCGGGATTTTCATAGACAACACTGAATTTATCAAACTGCTTTAAAAACGACATATTCATTATAGTTACCCCTTTCATCTAATGCCTTTCTAAGGCTTTTTCTGCCGCGGTATAACCGCGCTTTTACTTTGGATTCGCTTAACCCGACAGCCGCCGCAATCTCTTTATCCGTCTCAAACATAAACAGCTTGCGGGTAAAAATCTCCCTGTTTACGGGGGACATTTTCATTATAAGGCTTTGCAGCTTATCAATAAACTCGCTGTCAATAACCGACATCTCCATATCCTCATCCGAGATGATTTCTATTTCATCTGTTGAGTAGCTTTGATTTTTGAGCCGATTATAGCGGTCAATCGCATTGTTTCTTGCCGTACAGATAAGGTAGCCCTTTATCCCCTCCGGCTTTTCAAGCTTATGCAAGGTTTTCCACATGCTGATAAACGCATCGGCGACACATTCCTCGACATCCTGCGGATTTTTAAGTATACGCGAAGCAACAGCGGTCAGCAGTCCCGTATACCGATTTATCAATTCCCGCAACCCCATAGACGGGTTGCTCGTCAGCAGTTCCAACATCTGTTCATCATTCAATCATATCACTCCTATTTTCAATTAAAAAGTACTTTCACTTATTAAGACCTGTTCAGAGGCGGTAAAGACACGCTTACTTATGTAAACATTCTGTGAACAAAAAAAAAAATACGCCTGCACCCCGCAGACGTATTTACGCTCTATATGCTCATCTCATTCTTGCAATAATCTCATTTGCCTTAGCATAAACCAAATCACTGTCTTTGGCAGAGAAGTTGCCGTTTTCATATAAAACCCTGCCGTTTACCATGGTTAAGGCGACATTTTGCTTAGAACCTGCGTATACTATATTCTTGACTATGTTGTTAAGCGGCTGCATATTCGGCTGGTTTAGGTCTATGACCGTAAGGTCGGCTTTTTTGCCCTCGGCTATAGTGTCACAATCGTCAAGACCTATGGCAAGCGCGCCACCTTTACACGCCGCTTCGAGAACCTGAACCGCAGACATTGAAGCCGCATCTTGAAGCAAAATTTTCTGCAAAACTGCGGCAAGATACATCTCCCTAAACATATCAAGCGCGTTATTGCTTGCCGCTCCGTCCGTCCCTATCGCGATATTTATGCCTAAATCCAGCATCTTAGCGAGCGGTGCGATTCCGCTTGCGAGTTTGCAGTTTGAGGCGGGGTTCGTAACCGCCCAAAGTCCGCGCCGCTTGAAGATGTCAAGGTCATTACCCGTCATATGAACGCAATGGAAGCCGCCGCCGCCGTATTCATACAGTCCTACGCTCTCAAAAAGCTCAGTCGGGGTCATTCCGCCGTGCCGCTCCTTACAGCCCTCAACCTCAAGCGCCGTCTCTGAATTATGGGCGAAAACAGGGGCTTTGTAAGCTTTTGCCATCTCCGCGATTTCTTCCATAAGCTTAACATCATTAGTATATTCAGCATGAAACCCAAGTTTGTAAGCGACAAGGGGGTCGTAATTATTATACTCTTCGTAATATTCTCTCAAAATTTTAGGAGTTGTCCCGAAATTATTCACAGAGCCGCACATAGTGAGCCGAAATCCCACATCCTTAGCCGCCGCCGCGACGGCTTGCGGCTCAAAATACATATCAAAGCAAGCCGATATTCCCGAGCTTAAATATTCCATAAACGCAAGGCGCGAAAGCCAGTAAATATCATCGCCCGTAAGCTTCGCTTCCATTGGGAAAACCTGCTCATGAAGCCATTCGTGAAGCGGCAGGTCATCGGCATAGGAGCGCAGAAAGGTCATAGCCGAGTGGGAGTGGGCATTTTTGAACGCAGGGATTATAAGATTGCCCTTTAAGTCAATTTCACGTTCAAAAGTTACGTTTTCCGGCACAGGCTTTGCCTCTCCGACATATGAAATGCTGTCACCGTCCGTCCAAACCTCGCCTTGTGTGATGTCTGTGTTATTCATTGTTAGGATTTTTGCGTTGTAAAATTTTGTACTCATTGTATATTATTCTCCTTTTATTACATTTAATCGTTCATAAATATACAATTAGTATATTTACATATAGTTTATACTAATTTCCCCCAAACCCCAATATCGAATCCGTCAAAAGCCTCTTGAAACGCGGGGCGGCTTTGTCGGCGGTTTCTTGTACCTCATCGTGAGTTAAAGGGCTGTCGGTTATGCCGCAGGCTAAGTTTGAAATGCAGGATACCCCGACCACTCTCATTCCCGCGTGATTTGCAACGATTGCCTCGCAAGCGGTTGACATACCGACCGCATCCGCGCCTAACACTCTCGCCATGCGAATCTCAGCGGGTGATTCAAAATTAGGTCCCGTCAACTGCATATAAACGCCCTCTCTAAGCGGAATGTCCGCTTTTTTTGCGGCGTTTCTTACAATTTCGCGCAGTTCCCTGTCATATATATTACTCATATCGGGGAAACGAGTGCCCAATTCATCAATATTAGCCCCGATAAGCGGCGACCTGACCATGCAGATTTGGTCTGAAATAAGCATAAAATCGCCTGCATTAAAATCGAAATGAACGCCCCCCGCGGCGTTAGTCAAAAACAATTTTTCCGCCCCCATAAGCTTCATAAGGCGTATGGGGAGCACAACGTCTTCCATCGGATACCCCTCGTAAAAATGCACCCGTCCCTGCATAATCACAACCTTAACCGCCCCGACATAACCGAAAACAAACCGCCCCTTATGACCTATAATCGTAGAAACGGGGAAGCCGTCAATTTCGGAATAGTCAAGGGTAGCTTCAACCTTGATAGTATCCGCATAATCCCCCAGCCCCGAACCCAGCACCAACGCGACCTCCGGCTCAAAGCTTACCTTTTCCTTTACTTGGCTAAGGCATTTTTGCAGTCTTTCATATTGTTTGTTCATAAAAAAGCTCCTTTATTTACTTTATTTTTATTTAGAAAACTGATTCCTCTGAGCAACCGCCAGCCTATCACAAAGTTCATTTTCCGGGTGCCCCGCGTGTCCTTTAACCCAGACGAATTTGACATTATGCGTATCGAGCAGGTCTAGGAGCTTTTCCCAAAGGTCAGCGTTAAGCGCGGGCTTTTTGTCGGATTTGAGCCATCCGTTTTTGCGCCAGCTTCGCGCCCAGCCTTTTGTAACGCTGTCAACTATATATTTGCTGTCGGTAGTAAGCTTCACTTCGCAATTAGGGCGGTTCAAAGCGGAAAGTGCCTCTATTACGCCGGTAAGCTCCATGCGGTTATTGGTAGTCATAGCCTCCCCGCCGGATAATTCTTTTTTATGCTCCCCGAAGCGCAAAAACGCGCCCCACCCGCCGGGTCCCGGATTGCCCGAGCAAGCCCCATCGGTAAAAATTTCAACAATCAATATAAATCCTCCGCTCAAATCATGTTAACGGCAGTTCTCAACCGCCTTTTTAAGTAAGCTGTAATTTTGCAGTAAATCTTCCGTATCTTTATAGTTTTGCCGATATAGTTCAAGCATAATATGCCCCGTAAAGCCAACGCTTTTAAGCTCCTTAAACAGTGCCGCGTTATCATATTCGCCATCGCCGAATTTTAGGCAATCGCCCCGCGCCCCCGAATCCGAAAAATGAACGTGCTTTATATGATTGTCCAGAGCCTTTACAAATTCAAGCGGGTCGCCGCCCTCGCGGTGCGCTTGCTTTGTATCAAGCACAAATTTGGCGTTTTCGCCTAAAGCGTCCGCCATCTCCTTTAAAAAAGTCATGCTCCCCGCCGTACAGCGGCTTACGTTTTCATGCAATACCGAAACGCCGCATGAATACGCCGCCTCCTGCAACCGCATATACCGCTCAAAGTAAAGCTCATTTTGAATTTTGTTTTCCTTTTTATTTCCGTGGAGGATAAAATAATCCGCCCCGAATTGGTTCATAAACTCAAAAAAACGCTTATAGTAGTCGAGCATGTCAATCACCCGCCGCTCATAGTCGGTAAACAGCATCATTGTTTCAACGGCGCATGAAAACGGGTGCACGGCAACCACGTCAACGCCGTATTCGCGCTTTACCGCAAGCATTTCGGAAAGGTAAGGGTCGTAAAGCTCGCAGTGCGTATTTACAAAAATTTCCGCAGAGCAAACACCGCCCTCAGCGATTTGTGCAAAGGCTTTTTCAAGCGGCATAGGGTAGAAGCTTGCAGTTGTTATCCCCGTTTGCATAAAACATAACCCCTTTTAAATATTATACCATGTTTTGGGGTGTATGTCAAATTCTTTTAGGGACTGTTTATATATAAAAAATATCATTTCAAAAATTTTAACACTTGACATTTTTCGAGGTTTGCAGTATAATTAAGTCAGATATTAGGCAGGTAAGGGCGGTTGCAATCATGTATCTTGAATCTCTGGAGCTTCAAGGCTTTAAATCGTTTCCCGATAAAATTAAGCTTGAATTTGACAAGGGCTTAACGGCTGTAGTCGGACCTAACGGGAGCGGGAAATCGAATATAAGCGATGCCGTGCGCTGGGTTTTGGGCGAGCAATCGTCTAAAACCCTGCGCGGCGCAAAGATGGAGGATGTTATCTTTTCGGGTACCGTTCTGCGGAAGCCTGTGGGCTTTGCGAGCGTTACCCTTAATATTGTTAACAGCAAGGGGATTTTACAGCTTAGCTCCGAGCAGGTTTCGGTAACGAGAAAACTGTACCGCAGCGGTGACAGTGAATACCTTATAAACGGCGCGCAGGTGCGCCTAAAGGACATAAATGAGTTGTTTATGGATACGGGACTGGGGCGGGACGGATACTCCGTCATCGGGCAGGGCAGAATTTCGGAGATAATATCGGCAAAATCGGGTGAACGGCGCGAAATATTTGAAGAAGCGGCGGGTATATCCAAGTTCCGCTACAAAAAAGCCGAGGCGGAACGCCGCCTTAACCACGCTGAGGATAATTTACTGCGCCTGCGCGATATATTGAGCGAGTTGGAGGGGCGGGTCGGACCGCTTAAAGCGCAGTCGGAGAAAGCCGCGCTTTTTATAGATTACTCTGAAAAAAAGAAAATATTGGAAATCTCCGTGTGGGTATGTGTGCTTAACGAGCATAAAAATCAGCTGAAGGAGCTTTCAGAAAAAATACTAATCAGCGAAAACGATTATAACGCCGCCGAGGCTGAAATCGCGAGGCTGGAGGACGGCATAAATAAGGTTTATCAAGACATACAAGATAAAACCCTGCTGATTGAAAGGCTTCGCGAAAAAATACTTGAAGCGGAACGCGGCAATACCGCGCTTCACTCCGACATAGCCGTTTTTGAAAACGATATTTTACACAGCAGAGCCGCTATTGAGGAAATCGAAAAACAAAGAGAGCTTTCTAAAAATTCAAGCCGCGAAAATCTTGATATAATTGAGAAAAAGCTTTTTGAAGCGAAAAAAGCCGATGATGAGGTCGCGGCAATTACCGAAGAATACGGCGCGGCTTCCGAGCGGCTTGAAAGGCTTTTGAGCGAACAAAGCGATTTTGACAGTGACCTTGCCGAGGCGAATAACAGCTTGAATCGGCTCTACATACGCCGCTCCGAGTTGACTACCGCCATTGCCTCTTCCGAAAACGCCGTTGCCGACATGAATGAGGAGCTGTCCGGCGCGGACGGCAGGGACGAGGGCTTTCGCGCACAGATGGAGGCTCTGCGGCGGGAGAGAGCGGAAACAGACGATGCCTTGTCAATTGTCGGCGAGAAGATAAGCGAATATTCAAACCGCCTTGCGGGGATGCAAAAGCTTTATGAGGGGCGGAACGAAAAGCTGGAGCTTTCAAAAAAAGAGCAGGAAGCCCTAAGCTTTAAGATTAACGATAAAAACCAAAGAATCCGTATGCTTCAAGACCTTGAAAGGAGCATGGAGGGTGTGTCAGGTGCGACCCGTCAAGTGCTGAAAGCGGCTGAAAGGGGTCAGATTAAGGGCGTGCGCGGCTCTGTGGCAAGGCTTATTACGGTTGAGGGCAGGTTCAGCGTAGCGATTGAGGTAGCGTTAGGCGCGGCTATGCACAATGTCGTGGTTGATAACGATGACGCGGCGAAGAGGTGCATAGAGCTTTTAAAAGAAACAAAAGCGGGCAGAGCTACATTCCTGCCGCTTACCAATATAAAAGGGAACAGGCTTCAAGATAAAGGGCTTGAAGATAATACAGGCTTTATCGCCCTTGCCGTTGATATTGTATCCTACTCGCCCGAATATACGGATATTTTCACCTCTATTTTGGGCAGGACGGTAATAGCCGAGGACTTGAACACTGCCGGAGCAATCGCTAAAAAATACGGCTACCGCTTTAAAATAGTAACCCTTGACGGGCAGGTCATTAACGCCGGCGGCTCATTTACCGGCGGCTCTGTTTCAAAGTCGGCGGGCATCTTAACCAGAAAAAACGAAATAGAAAGGCTTGGGGGGGAGCGCGCAGAGCTTGAAGAAAAGCTTGCTTCATCTGTTCTGGCTTGCGAAAAACTGAAAACCGAGGCGGATAAGCTTTATTTTGATATGGAGGGCGTTAAGGAAAATACCGCTCTGGCGCATGACGACCAAATCCGCTTTGAATCTGAAATTAAGCGCATTGAAGCGATAATCTGTCAGACAGGCACTCAGCTT
This sequence comes from Oscillospiraceae bacterium, assembly GCA_009777725.1. Lineage (GTDB taxonomy): Bacteria > Bacillota > Clostridia > Oscillospirales > Ruminococcaceae > UBA946. Next base: position 53,139 of record WRLG01000007.1, read on the forward strand.
GACGATGCGGAGGCTTCGCGCGCACGCTTAAAGGCGCGCTTGGCGGAGCTTTACTCAAATGCCGAAAGTGCGGCTTTGGAATTGAAAACCTGCCAAGCTCAAATACATGAAAAAGAAAACCTTGCTTCCGAAAATGAAGAAAGGCGAACAGCCGCGCAGGACAAGCGCGGAGAGCTTTCTTCATTGATGTCAGAGTTAAAATTGCGCGAAATGGAGGTAACGAAGGACCGCGCCGCCTTGCTTAAAGAGGCGGAAGACCTGCGGCTTCAATGCGAGCAAATCGGCGATAATACCGTCCGACTTGCCGCCCAAAGGGAAGAGCAGGAGGCGAATATACTGGAAAAGGAGCGGCTGATAGAAGAAAGAAAGCAGGGGCTTGCGGATTCGGATGGGAAAGTTAAGGAAATCAACGAGAGGATTCTTTCCGAGCAGTTAAATGCGCGAGAACTGGAGCGCGGCTCAAACGAACAGCGCGTGAAAATCAGGGAGCTTTCCGACATGAAGGAAAAACATTCGCGTGAAACATCGCGCTTGGAGGAGCGCAAGATTTCGGTCACGCAAAGCTGTGATGAAATTATAGCGGATATGTCGGAGCAGTATAACATCTACCAGTCCGAGGCGGCGGATTTAGCACAGCCCGTAAGCGACTTAAACGCATCGAAACGCGAGCTTGACGGAATGAAGCGTAAAATCCGAGAGCTGGGTAACGTCAACCTTGCGGCTATAGAGGAATACAAGGAGGTATCGGAGCGTTATCATTTCCTCTCTGAACAGCTTGCGGACGTTGAGGCTTCAAAGCGGGAATTAGAGCGGCTTATAAACGAACTGACCGATGATATGCGCCGAATGTTCACCGAAAGTTTCACATTGATAAATGAAAACTTCAAATCTGTTTTTACAGAGCTTTTCGGCGGCGGAAGCGCAGAGCTTTCCCTCTCAGACCCGGAGGACGTTTTGGAATCGGGGATTGAAATCCGGGTTGCGCCGCCGGGGAAGGTGATAAACAACCTGTCGCTGCTGTCCGGCGGGGAGCAGGCTTTCGCGGCGATTGCCATATACTTCTCCATACTGAAAATCAAGCCCGCCCCTTTCTGCATACTTGACGAAATAGAAGCGGCACTTGATGATATAAATGTAATTAAATACGCGCGATACCTCCGCCGCTTTACCGATACAACACAGTTTATTCTGGTAACGCACCGCCGAGGAACAATGGAAGAAGCCGACATCATGTACGGCGTTACAATGCAGGATAAAGGGATTTCCAAGGTATTAAAAATGGAACAGCCGACGCCGCCGGTTACGGACTTGGTATAATGTACAGTTTACTATTTAACGCCATAAATGCTAAGCAGTCCCATATTTAGGGTATATTATATTAGCCCGAAAAACCGAACGGAAGCTACGCACGAAGCTTAAAGCTTTCACAAAAGTAGTGGTAGGGCGGTTATAATATACCTTAAATATGGGACGGTATGAAACGAATAAAATTAGGTTTTAAATTTAATTTCCTAATTATCAGTATCTTGATTTCTTCCCAGAAGATAGTCAACAGATACGTTAAAGTAATCGGCAATTTTAATTAAACTTTCGGCGGACGGAATACGTTCGCCTTTTTTCCAATACCCTATCATACGGTCGGGTATTCCTGTATCCTTTGACATACGATAGGGGGTTATATCCTTTTCATTTAAAAGATAATTAAACATTTGTGTAAAAATCATAAAAATACCTTCTATTATTGTTGACTATTTAGTCATTAAAGTTATTGACTAAATAGTCAATATATGATATAATTAAATTAAAAGGGTGAACCGTTAATCCAAAACAATCCCGGCTTTTACAAGATTTTCGTTATGCTCGGCATATGTTTTGGCAAAGAAGGTTTCTCTGGTTTCAATATTGGCGCAAAAGAAGAAATAGTCGGTTTCGGTAGGAAAAAGTACGGCATTAATGGCATCCAGCCCGGGGTTTCCTATCGGACCGGGGGGAAGCCCCGCAGATTGATAGGTATCATACGCGGCAAACATAGCCTCCGACCTTATCTCGACATTAGGCTCAATCACCTCGCGGACATATTTCCTTGTCGGGTCAGACTGCAAAAGCGGAAAATCTGTAGGGCTGTTCAGCCTGTTCCAAAACACGGAGGACACTCGCCGCATATCGGACTTAAAGGGCACTTCCGCTTGAACGATAGAGGCTAAAATCAGCGTTTCCTCCAAAGTCAGCCCTAAGTCGCTCATACGTCCGTAAATATCGGGCGTAATTTTATTCGCAAAATTAGCGTATATTTTTCTTGAAACAATGAGCGGGTCCTCATCAAGGAAAAATTTGTATGTATCGGGGAAAAGATAGCCCTCCATCCTAAAAAATTTCAAGGGCGTATCCTCCACCAGTTCCTCAAATGAAAAGTCGAAACTTGCAGAGTTAAATACGCGGACGAATTCATCTGCATCGCATATACCCTTTTCTTCAAGCCTTCTTCCGGCTTCAATTAAGCTGATTCCTTCGGGGAAAACAACATCAGCGGATTCGCGGGGAGATTCCACTACCTTCATAAGCTCATCCACCAAATCCCCGTATGACATTTTGGGGGTAAAGCTGTGAACACCCGAGATATACGAGCCATCCGTACCTCTTACCTTAGAGAAGAATATGAACAGCCATTGCTCCTCAATAATTCCCTCATCGAAAAGTATTTGTGCAATTTGTGCGGTATTTGAGCCATACGGGATTTCAACTACAATCTCGACATCGGACCTGCCCAGCCCCATAAGCTCTTGCGAATAATGAATAATGTTTACGGCAAGGAAAACAGATGTTCCTATAATTACAGCCGCCAAAATCAAGCCGAACATAAGCCTTGACGTGCCTGCTCCGCCGCGCCTTTTTTTTATTTTAGAGGGCTTCACATAGTGCTCACCGACTTGCTCTTCCTCATAGTTTTGGTCATATTCGTCGTAAACCTCATCGGACTGGTTATCATCGTATTCATACTCATGCTCGTATTCATATTCGGATTTTTCTTTTGCCTCAACGACGGGCTCTGATATGGGCTCTGCATTTACCTCCGAATTCGGCAAGGCTTCGCCTAAGCTTTCCTCATCGCCGGGCTCTTGCGGGAAGCTGTTTAGAATATCGTCAAGTGCTAATTCGGAATGGTCTTTATATTTTGCTTTAGTATCCATTTGAAAGCTCCTTTTCGGTAATAATTAAATCCACCGGTATGTCATGCGCCTCCGACGGCAGCCGTTCAGCAAGGCACGCGCCGTAGGTAACACCTATTTTGTATAAATCGGGGTATTTTGACAAAAATTTATCGTAATAGCCCTTGCCGTAACCTATCCGCCGCCCGCTCACATCAAAAGCGACCGCAGGCACAACGCAAACTGCACAGCTGAAATCCAAAAGGAGCGGGCAGCCCTCCGTAGGCTCTGATATTCCGAAACGCCCGCGCTCCAAATCGGATAAGGACTTAATGATAAAAAACGCCATATCCGCACTGCCGTATGAACAACGCGGCGCGGCAACGGTTTTTCCGTGAGCGAGAGCGTGCAGAATCAGCCCCTTAGTGTCAACCTCACATTCGGTTGAAGCGTAGGTCAGCAACGTACTGCAAGCTTTAAATTTTTCAACGCCTGTTAAGCGCAGAAATATTTTCCGCTCAAATTCTTTCCTTGCTTCAAGGGGAATCGCCCGCCTGATTTGAGAATACTTTTCCCTAAGCGCAGCCTTCGCGGCTTCTATCTCGCGCATAACATAGCATCCCGCAGAGCCTCGGCGCGCTCCTTGGAAATCAACGCCTCAATAAGAGCAAACCCGAATTCCATAGAAGCACCCGCGCCCCGCGCCGTGATGATATTCCCGTCTTGAACCGCCTGCGTATCTTGAATATCCGCGCCTTCGAGCTTAGCCTCCCAGCCCTTATAGCAAACAGCTTTTTTACCGCGCAATAACTTTTTATTCCCGAGAATGGAAGGCGCGGCGCAAATTGCCCCTATAAAAACATTGTTTTCCGCGCAATAGTCTACCGCCCTTTGAACATATTCGGATTTTTCAAGGTTAGCCGTACCCGGCATACCGCCGGGCAAAATTATCATTTCAAGGCTTCCGTCCAGAACAATGTCCTTTTCCGAAATATCGGCGGCGATGTAAATGTCGTGCGCGCCTCGGATAAGCTTATTTTCGCTGCCCACCCCGACTGTTACGACTTCCTTATCGCACCTTTTGAGCATATCAAGCGGCGTAACCGCTTCGATTTCCTCAAATCCATCAGCTAAAAAAATATAAATCATAACAAACTCCTTATTTATAAACTGTTAAAGGTTAATGGTTACCGTGTTTTTCTCCAATAAAAATCTGGGATAATAAGAACGCTTCGCTTTGCGGAGACCTTCAAGCCCTAAATCCTCCTCGCGGTTTATATACGTGTACCCTGCCGTTTCTGCTTTAGCAAATTCGTGGTTTATAGCGGCGTATGAGCCTTGAAGCAAGGGGTTGGCTTTTTCAATATGGATAACAAAGGTATCCGAATTTAAGCCCTCGCCAATGGTAAAGCCTTGGATTTCACCGTCAACTCTGACAATGCCGCCTTTAAGCTCCAGTGCTTCAAAATGGTTAAAAAACGTATTGATGGCGAATTGCTCGGAAACGCTTGATTCATCATCGTAGCCGCCGTTTAGGTTATAGTTTTTGACGGCGAATTCTATGCAGTCGTCAAAATCCTTTTCGGTCAGCGCGTTATATTGCCAATGATTATGGTTAAACCTGTTAAGATGGTTGCGTTTCCCGTGGTATTTTTTGCCGGAAAGCGTCCGAAGGTCTTCCGCGCCGTAGATATAATCAAAGCCGCCCTCATCTTGGGTTACGGTATACCGACCGGGGTAAAGCTCCTCAAAAATCGGCAGATTGCCGTTTGTTACCGAATTTACTGTAAAGGGGACGTTGTTTTTTTCCGAATATTTCGCCATCTGATTAAAAACATCGCGGTAATCACCCTCCCCGGCGGGGAAGATGAACTGCGCCCCATGCTTATGAGAGCAGGATATATAAAACCCCTTATACCTGCAAATCTGCGTATCATAGAGCCGCCGCCACGCCATATTATTGGAAAACGAATATTCACAGCCCCTAAAATCCGAGCTTTTAAGAGCCGCCTTAATCCATTCCTTGTCGTTTAAAGCTATTGTTTTGAATTCAAGCATCTATATTATACTCCTGTGTTTACGGCATTAAATATTCTTCAATGGTGATTCAGCGGGACAGTAGCTTGGTGGTTAACCGCTGGTTCGGTAAAATTAACCCGCCGCTTTCATCGCGCTAATAAGCGGGGGAGCTTAACTAAGCTATAACTATTCTATCATTTTTGATGAATAATGTCAAGCATGAATATTTTTTACATGCGGCAGGTTAAACAAAAAGGACGCGGTGAATACCAACGTCCTCTTTTGAATTATCAACTACCTGCACCGACCGCGACCTGCTGCCCAATTTTCGCGGCATAAGCTTGTTCCGTAATCAGAGCAGTGGTAGTATACGCCGTCATGCTCATGCAGACCGTAGGCATCGCAACCTTCAACAGTGCAGATTTCATAGCGCGGTTGCTGTGCTGTTTTTGCCGCTCCTTGCCCAATTCTTCCTCCTCCGTGGCAACCGCGAGCAAATGACGTAACGCCGATTGCGCTGACAACCAGCAATACTGCCGTTAAAGCGGAAATAATCCTTTTCGTCATATTACCATCTCCTAACATTAAAATTATTTTAATTATACCAAAAATTACAGCAGGGTTGCATTTTAATAAAATTAATAAATTGTAAATTTTTTTACCCAAAGCCATGTTCTAATCGGCTTTGTTTTTCGGGGTGCGTCAAAAATGGGGAAGCTTATAAAAATAAAACTATTGACAGATTGGGGGGGTTGGGGTATAATATATGTGTAAGGTAGATAACTATCTAATGCGCTTTACCGCTCGGCGTAATAAATTAGCGGTTTGAAGGAGGTATCTGTTATGCGTAAAATTGAAGTTTTGCTTAATGAGGAAAAAATCAGAGCAGAGGGTAAGTATGAGCTTGAAAAAATATATGCGGAGCTTGATAAATCTTTCATTAATAAAGCAGGTATGCAAAAATCATTAGGAGCAGACGGAACTGTAATATACTTTGTTTCTATAATGAAAGATGAAAACCATTATGCAAAAATTATGCTTGCTATTAAAGAATATGTAAAAGAAAAATGGTTTACCGATAATGTGTTAAAATATCTTTACGGCGACACATATGGTAGCAACAACCCTAACGATTATAGTATTGAGGACGTTTTAGAGGAATGGGAAGTTGGGAAATCTGTGTTGGTATAAAATGGGGGATTGTAAATGGCGGTTAAAAAAATAAGGAAAGCTATAAACTTTGACTTGGATGATAAAGCACTAAAAGCCGCCTACCCCAATCCGAAAAGCTATAAAAATGCGTGGAGTGACATCAAAAAGTTTATGCTTGCAAACGGCTTTGAACGCAGACAATATTCCGGGTATAACTCAATTGAACCTACAACCCAGTTAAAAATCAACAAATTGATTGACGAGCTTATAGAATCTTTGCCGTGGCTTACGGAAAACGGCGTTATACAACAAATTGACGTAACAGATATAGGAGAAACCTACTCATTGAAGCATTTGTTTGAAGAGGTCAATATGTCAGAAAAACGAAATCTGATTAGTCTTAGGCAATTCGGATAAAGCCCCCAAAAGCTCTAATCGGCTTTGTCTTCCGGGGTGCGTCAAAAATGGGGGAACTTATAAAAATAAAACTATTGACAGATTGGGGGATTTGGGGTATAATATAAGTGTAAGGCAATTATTGCTTTATGTTTAAAATGTTTGTCCGCTCCCCGATATGCGGATTCCAAAATAAATGGTCGGGTTCAAAATGTTTGTCCGCTCCCCGATACGCGGATTTCAAATAAATGGTCGGGTAAAAAATAAGTATTTGGGGTTCTGCTTACGGTAGAGCCTCAAATTTTTATGTCGTCTGCAACATATTCCATTATGTCACCGGGCTGGCAGTCAAGCAATCTGCAAATTTCCTCTATAGTTTTAGTGGATATTGCTTTGCCTTTGTTCATTTTAGCAATAGTAGCAGAATGAATTCCGCTTTCACGCAAGCGGGATTTATTCATTTCCTTGTCAAGTAATAGATGCCATAATTTTTTGTATGAAATTCCCATTTAAAAACTCCTAAATAATTTTGTGTAAATTTGTTAAATATGTCAATAGACAAAAATAACATTATAGTGTACAATTAATACATTATAATAAATAGGTGGTGAAATATTTATGTATGAAAAATATAAACAAGCTTTTGATGATTATATATATAATCTGTTGGAAATTTTGCGTTTGGAATATTGCGAAACATCAGAATATTGTTTACATACAGAAAAAACAGGTAAAATGCGTGATATTTTAGAGGGCGAAATTAGAAGCGTTCAACAAAATCTAATTGAAGATTGTTTTGAGGTATTGCTGAAATCGTCAGAAGCGGAAATGGAGTTCGTGTTTAAAAAAGCTTTTTTGTGCGGTGTTTTATTTTCGCGGCAACTCTAAAAAAACGAAATCTGATTAGTCTTAGGCAATTCCGATAAAGCTCCCGAAAGCTCTAATGATTCTATTACGGCTTTGGTTACACCGCTCCGCATTTGAAGCTCGTCTATGGATAGCAGCTCACCCTTTTGCGCCGCTTCGTGTAAAGCCCGCGCCGCATAAAAGCCTACTCCTTTTACAGAGCAAAAGGGCAGTCTTATTTTACCCTCCTCCGGCAAATAGCTTGAAGCGTCTGATTTATATACGCTGACGGGCAGGAATTCAAGCCCTCTTGCAAGCATTTCATTGATGAGCATAAGTGCGTCAAGTGTACCGGATTCTTTAGCGGTCCGCTCATTACCCTTGTTCTTCAGCATGGTGATTTGAGCGCGGACGGCATCTCTGCCCGCAACGGCGGAATCATAATCAAAATCCTCGCCTCTTACGGTGAATATGGCGGCGTAAAACGCAAGCGGTTCATAAACCTTAAACCAACCCAGCTTCATCGCCGCAATTACATAAGCCGCCGCGTGCGCTTTAGGGAACATATATTTGATTTTCATACAGCTTTCAATATACCATTCGGGGATATTATGGGCGCGCATCTGCTCCTTCATAGCCGCGGTAAGCTTTTTTGCCGCCTGTCCTTTTCTTGTGATTTCTGTGATTTCAAATGCCAGGCTGGGGTCTAAGCCGTGGTAAATCAGCCTTATCATAATACTATCTCTTGTACCGATAACCTGTGAAATATCGCAGGTTTTATTCTTGATAAGCTCTTGCGCGTTGCCCAGCCATACGTCCGTTCCGTGTGATAAGCCGGAAATCTGCAAAAGGTCTGAGAAATTAGAGGGCTTTGCTTCAATAAGCATCTGCCGCACAAAAGATGTGCCCATCTCCGGCAGTGCCAATGTCCCTGTTTCGCAATCTATTTCCTCGGGGGTTACGCCAAGCTCCTTAGGTGAGGTATACAGGCTCAAAACCCTCTCATCGGCAGGGAAAATGTTAGTGGTTTTAATTCCTGTTAAGTCCTCCAAACGCTTATAAAGGGTCGGAACATCATGCCCTAACTCGTCCAACTTTAGTATAGTATCATGGAGCGAATGGAAGTCAAAGTGAGTGGTAACCACGTCCGATTTCGTATCATCGGCGGGGCGTTGAACAGGGGTAAAATCCGTAACCTCATATTTTGAGGGGACTACAACCATGCCGCCGGGGTGCTGCCCCGTCGTCCGCTTTATGCCCGTGCAACCCATAATGAGGCGGTTTGTTTCGGCTTTTGAGGCGGTCTGCCCCGTTTCGTCAAGATAGTGTTTCACAAAGCCGAATGCGGTTTTTTCGGCGATTGTGCTGATTGTTCCCGCTTTGAATACATTGTCCGCTCCGAAAAGCTCTTCTGTATATCTGTGCGCGTTTGATTGATATTCGCCGGAAAAGTTAAGGTCTATATCCGGGGTTTTATCGCCGCCGAAGCCTAGAAAGGTTTCAAACGGAATATCATGCCCGTCACGGTTATACGGCGTATTGCACTTTATGCAGTCTTTAGCCGGCAGGTCATAACCCGAGCCGACAGAGCCATCGGTAAAAAATTCACTGTGCTTACATTGCGGGCAGACATAATGCGGAGGGAGCGGGTTAACCTCCGAAATCCCCGCCGCAAACGCCGCAAATGACGAGCCGACAGAACCCCGCGAGCCGACCTGATACCCATCCTCATTCGATTTAGCGACTAACTTTTGCGCGATGATATACATAACGGCGAAACCATGCTTGATAATAGAGGATAATTCCCTTTCAAGCCGCGCCGATACCGTTTCGGGCAGTTCGTCACCGTATATTTTTTTGACACGCTCCCAAGAAATTTTCTGCAAATCCTCATCCGCACCCTCAATTTCGGGGACAAATGTGCCTTTCGGAATCGGTAAAATATCGGGGCTTACCATATCTGATATAAGATTTGTGTTAGTGACTACGACTTCATAAGCCTTTTCTTCACCCAGATAGGAAAACTCGCGGAGCATTTCTTCGGTTGTCCTAAAAAATAAAGGAGCTTGAAGCTGTGCATCGGAGTATTTTTGACCGAAGAATAAAACCTTGCGGAACACACTGTCCCCCTCGTCCATAAAGTGAACATCACAGGTAGCGCAGACGGGGATATTAAGCTCCGCGCCCAGCTTGACGATTTGGCGGTTCAAATTCTGCAAATCTTCAATCGTGTTAATCTTGCTGTACTCCTCGCTTCTAATCAGATATTCATTGTTAAGCACGGGCTGAATTTCAAGATAGTCGTAGAATTTGGCAAGCTCTTTTATTTTTTCCCAATCCGCGCCGTCTTTAACCGCGCTGAAAACCTCGCCCGCCTCGCAAGCACTGCCGATAATAAGCCCCTCGCGGTGCTTTATAAGCTCTGACATGGGTATTTTAGGGTTTCGGTAAAAATATTCAAGGTTTGCTTTGGATATTAATTTATACAGGTTTTTAAGCCCCGTATTGTTTTTCACAAGTATGATTTGGTGGTATGCTTTCAGTGTTTTAAGGTCGGCGGTTGAAATGTCGGGGGCGTTTACGGAATATGCCTCACAGCCGTATATAACTTTAAACTCGCCGCCGCCCCTGCGGATTTTATTCACCGCCGCCGCCGCATCCGGGAATGACTGCGCTACGCCGTGGTCGGTTATGGCGATTGCTTTATGCCCCCAGCTGTATGCCCTCTCAATCAGCTTTCCGACCGGGGTGATTGCATCCAGCGCGGACATATTGGTATGCAGATGAAGCTCAACCCGCTTGACTTCGCTTTTATCCGCCCGCTCTTTCTTTTTTACTTTCATTATATCGCTTGCTCTCATGTTCACCTCTTTGTCAAAGTTATCATATTCGCTTTTGCCGCGAATGATTACGGTATCGCCTTTTTTTAAGGCAGTCAGCGAATTAGCTGCACCCTTGTCCTCAAAGCTTTTCAGTGAAATTGAGCTTGTATAGTCCGTAATACTTACAGAAACGGCAAGCTTTTCTTCGCCCGCCTTAGTGCGGATTTCCCTTTCGGAGCAGTCGAAAACATCGCCCCATATGACGACACGTTCCATATTTTCTTTAATGTCAACGATATTGGTAAGCATAAGCTTGCTGATTTTTTTGCCCTTTATAACCTCGGCATTTTCTGTATATATCGGCAGGTTCATATCTTTTAAAGCGGTAGTTATGTTTTCGGTTTTTTGAACGGCGGCGGCTTCGGGGAAGCGGCAATCTAAGCGGAAGCTGTTTAAATTTAGCTCTCTTTTAACCGTGTCCTCAAAATCGGAGATATAAGCGTTATCCAGCCTTTGAGCAAATGAAACCGAAATGGTAAGCTCCGTCAATTCTTTATTATGTATAAGCCTTTGAACCTCCCCCCTGCCCATAGCGGCGGGAACAGAATCCGCATATTCGGAAAATAAATCCTTTATAAACATTGTATCCTCCCTTATTGCAGGCTGATTTTAAGCTTTTTCAACGCTTCGGCAGCCGACTTGAATTCATAATTCTCTAAATAACCCGCAAGCTCCTCCGACCCCGGAATCGCCTTGATTTCATCAATCAGATTTACGCAATTAGGCGATAAATTTTTAATCATCGGCTCTAATCTGGCAAATAAATCGGCAATTTGCTCTGCGTTCAAGCTCTCCTTGGTCTCTCTGCTTTCAAACTCGTCAAGCAGCGGCTTCAACTCCGTAATGACATAGGTCAGCTCATTTTTGAGTTTTTTCATGCTTTCAGCGGGGACAATGTCCAAAATCTTTTTAGGAGCTCCATCGTCAGCGATTTCATTTTTAAGGTAAGCTTCAACCTCTTCAGCGGCATGTTTCAGACCAGCCTTACCTATCAGCCCCGCGCTCCCTTTCAGCGTATGGGCAAGCCTGTGAGCAAGCTTTAATTCACCTGCCTCCGCGGCTTCGATTATATTAAGATATAACCCGCGGTTATTTTTAACAAAGCTCAGCCTCAGCTTCCTTTGCAGTTCACAGCTTACCGATTCGTCCTCATCTCTTGCTGTGACGCTTACGGGGGTTAGGTATTTGAGCAGGATTTGCCATAGCTCTTGTGAGGTAAAGGGCTTCCCTAAGCAGTCGGGCATTCCGCATTTTCTGTATTTTTCCAATTCGTTCACCATGATGTTCGCGGTTGTTGCCACTATGGGCGTTCCCGTATTTAGCTCCAGTATTTTTGCGGCGGCTTCAATGCCGTCCATAACCGGCATAAATATATCCATAAAAATCAAATCAAAGGGCTTTTCCCCTTTTTGTATACGCCTCTTGACCGCTTCCACGCCGACCTTGCCGTTCTCCGCCGCCTCCGCGCTGAGCCCCGCGCGTTTGAGATGCTCGCAGATGACCTCCCTGTTCATGGGGTTATCATCGCACACCAAGGTCAGCCCCTCAAAGCGCGGCTTTTCAACCATGGAGAAGCCCTTGCTCTCAGCCGCTCCGTGGGGTGCTTCAACCGTATCAAACACAAGCTCAAAGCTAAATGTACACCCGAGATTAGGCGCGCTTTCAACATTAAGCTTACCGCCCATCATTTCGACCAGACTGGTCGTTATAGATAAGCCCAGACCTGTCCCGCCGTAGTTGCGCGTTGTGCTTGAATCCGCCTGTATAAACGGCTCGAATATTTTTTCAAGCTGCTCTGAATTCATGCCTATGCCGCTGTCCTTTACCTCAAAGTAGACGTTCGCGCTTTCATTGTCCGCGCTTTTTATTGAGGACGAAAGCTTAACCATCCCAATATCGGTGAATTTTACGGAGTTGGAAAGCAGGTTCATCAGAATCTGATACAGCCTTACAGGGTCTCCCAGCATTTTTTTCCCCGGAAGGGGCTCGGCGTAAACCCTCAAATCAAGCCCCTTTCCTTTAATGCCGGGCAGAATCACGGAGCGGCAGCGCGAAAAAATCTCATACAAATCAAAGGGAACTCGCTCTAACTCAATCTTACCCGATTCGATTTTGGATATATCTAATATATCGTTGATTATATTAAGAAGCCATTTTGTATTTTCTGTGATTTTCCGCAGGAAATCTTTTACCTGCGGGGTGATGTCACTGCCGGGCGCGTCCAGAGCAAGCTCCGCAAACCCCATTATGCTGTTCATCGGCGTGCGGATTTCGTGGCTCATATTCGCAAGGAATTCGCTCTTTGCGCGGTTTGCCACCTCGGCGGCGTTAAGCGCGTCTTTCAGCTTATCGGAGATACTTTTCCGAATCACAGAGCCTACGACAATCAGCCCCCAAGAGCGCAAAGCCTGCTCCTCACTTTCCGCGAAAACACGCGACTTGAAGGAATCATCAATCCCCACAAAGCCCCAAAATTCATCCTCTATGAAAATCGGGACGCACAAGATTGACTTCATATTAAACCTGTTAAGCGTTGCGCGCTCATGTACGGGAAGGTCGCAGATAGGTCCGTTTACAACGCCGTGCTGTGAGAGAATATCGGGCCAGCCCGGGAGGGCATCTTGGTATGAGAATTCGGGCGTTACGTCCATTTTCTGCACACCCTTGCCTACCCATCTGTATTTTACCTTAAAATAAAGCTTGTCATCGTTTTCCTTTCGGAAATTTTCCCACAGGTAGATGCGGCTGGCATCCAGCTTCTGGCAAAACCTCTCCATGCTCCGATGTATAGCATCTATATGGCTTTCGGAATCGGATGCCAGCAGAATCGCGGCAGTATCGTTAACCATTTGTGTAAATTCAAGATGCCTTTCCCTCTGCTTATCCGATTCGCGGAGCATCTCAGACGCCGCCAAGCGCACGCTTTTTTCTTGATACAGCTTATCCATCTTTTTCTTTGCCGATTCAAGGCGGACTAATATGACAATCAGAGCCGAAGCCAGAGCTGTACCCAAAAGGCTTATGAAAGTCATCATCTCATACAGTTCTTTATAATATTCCTGCTCGGGTATGATGATAACGAGATACCAGCCGTTTTCAAGCCGCCTGCCAAAGGTAACGGAACGCACGCCCTCGTAATTCTTTACCTTACGCATGGAAACATCCGAGCCCTCCAATATGTCTTGCGTGAACTGCTTCATCTGGTAGTTAAAATCGCCCAGCACCTCGCCTTGAATTTCAAGGTTGGGGTGGATAATCACACGTAGGTTCTCATCCGCCATAAAGCCGTAACTGCTCGGGGTGATTTGCTTGTTTATGACTATATCTCTTATAAAATCAACTTTAAAATTAATGCTTACTATGCCGATGGGATTACCGTTATCGTCAAAGATTTGCTGAGAGTAGGAAATTTCAAGCTCTTCGGATTTCGCGCCCAGGTAAGGGGAGGTAATCGCTATTTTATCGCCCGCGTTTACGGCGGCTTTATACCAAGGGCGTTCTTGTGCCGTAAAATCATCTGTTTCCTGCCAGCCCCCGCCGTCAAAAAATTCCTCACTGTCATAAAAGTAGCCGAATACACTGCTGTAGCTGTCTGTCCTTGCTCTTTCTTTAAATTCGGGCGAGGAGTACTCGGTCATGTAAGCTTTTACGGCTTCTATTCCATCGCCGCGCCTGTAAATCCCCTTTATGTTTCCGGCTATAAAATTCAGCGTTGCTTCCGGCTCTGTAAGAATGTATGAAATAAGTACCTGCGTATTGTTCATGATGTAGTTTGAGCTATCCAAAAGCTTTGTGTTCAGCGCACGGAACATAATCAGACAGCTTGAAGCGACCATAAGAAAAAACGCGACAAGCACAAGAAGAAGCCTTGCAGACAGCGAATTTTTTAACAGCATTTTTCGGCTCCCCCGTTCATCTTATTTTGTGCATGTTATCAGAGCGAATTTGTTAGTTATATTATACTATATATGAAAAAATTTGTCAAATAAAAATTTTAACAATTCCTAAGCTCAAACGGCTCTTACACCATTTCAGAGGGACTGCATAAAATGAATGAGGGAAGAATGCCTTTTTCCTAATACACTGAAAGGAACGGTCATTTTGACAGGTAAATATACTGTAGCGTTCGGGTCGGTCACAATCGCTATGAAAGCCCAGACGCTTCTTAATCATAACGGAATCCGCACGTCTGTCGTAAGGACACCTAAGAATCTTTCCTCGGGTTGCGGCTACAGCTTATCCGGCTACGGAGAGGTTTCAATGACGGCGTCGATTCTGGAGCGGAACGGCATAAAATACAAGGCGGTAATGGAAACGCCGGAATAGCTGTGCTCCTAAGGGAGTATCATCCGGCGCGCGTATGAAAGGATAGTAACAGGAATGGCTATTGTAAACTTTGACAATTCAGCGACATCGTTTCCCAAGCCCGCCTCTGTAAAGGACGCGGCTCTGTCAGCTATTGCCGATTGCGGAGGGAATCCGGGGCGCAGCGGGCACAAGCTTTCAATTCAAGCGGCGGCTCATGTTTTTAATGTCCGCAGCCGGGCGGCTCATTTTTTCGGCGCGCAGGTTGATAATGTCGTGTTTACCTTAAACTGCACCCACGCGCTTAATCTGGCGATTCAGGGTGTTATGCGGAGGTATAAAACGGGGCATATTATCATATCAAATCTGGAGCATAATTCCGTAGCGCGACCCGTCCACGCGCTGTCAAAGTGTTGCCGATACAATTACAGCATAGCGCGGGTTTCGCATGACGATGATGAAACGATTCGCAATATAAAATCGCTTATAACTCCGAAAACGCGCCTTGTAGTCTTTTCGCTGGGGAGCAATGTAACGGGGCAGATAACGCCGTTTAGAAAAATAGGCGCGCTTTGCAACGAGCGCGGAATTTGCTTTATAGGGGACGGCGCGCAGGTATGCGGTGTCCTGCCCGTTACCCTCGGCGATGGGATTAATATCCTCTGCACCTCGGGGCATAAGTCCTTATATGGTCTGACAGGGACGGGGCTGCTCATCACGGACGGCAAGCACCACATAGCCCCCGTAATGCAGGGCGGGACGGGGAGCACCTCTCTGGAGCTTATTCAGCCTGATTTCACGCCGGACAGCTTAGAGAGCGGAACGGTAAACACCGTAGGAATCATCGCTCTCGGAGAGGGTTTGCGCTTTATTGAAACGGTAGGCTTGAATAACATTCGCAGGCACGAAACCGCGCTCTGCGAAAGGTTTTTGCAGGGTGCTTCAAAAATCCCCAAAATCAAGGTATACCGCAATGACAGAGTAAAGGATTATCTCCCCGTTATATCGTTCAACCTTTACGGCAAGACGGCAAATGAAGCGGCTTCCCTGCTGAGTGACAGCGGGTTCGCGCTTCGCGGAGGGCTTCATTGCTCCGGCTTAGCTCATAAATCAATCGGCACTCAAATTGATGGTACAGTTAGGTTTTCGCCATCGTTTTTCAACAATGAAAGGGAAGTAGACGCACTTTTAGGGATTCTGGAAAAAGCCGCCAGAGAATAATAAAGGGCGTGCCGATTCGTCACGCCCTACAAGGTTTGCAGATATTTTGGTGCTCGGAGGCTACCCGAAATAAAATAATTCTCAAAATGTTAAAAAAAAATCTATAAACATCTATTGACATCATGAATGTTTAGTAGTATACTAAATATTAGTTGGTTTTTGCTTATTGCTCTAGGGGTATAGCTCAGCAGGTAGAGCGTCGGTCTCCAAAACCGCAGGTCGAGGGTTCGATTCCTTCTGCCCCTGCCAATAAAACGCCGTGAAATTCAGGGTTTACGGCGTTTTTGTTATTTTGTTGGCTATGCTGTTTGAGAGTATATTTTTTAAAATTGGCTGTTATGTCGGCTGTCGGGTGTTTGGTTTGGCATTTGCCTCTTGTTGTTAAGGGGGTTATCGTGGGGAAGAATTATCCTTATTATTATGAGGGGCGGGATAATGGGGGGTGAGGGCTTGGGCTTATGAGTTAGGGCTTTTCTTTGCATAAAGCTTTCATTATAACGTCCCCTTATAATTTAAAACTTCCTTTAAATATAAACATCTTGCTATAACCTATTTTATCATATATTGAAAATAATGTCAATGTTTTTTATAATCTTTAATTTAGATTTCATTTGAAACAGTATTGACAATATCAGATAAATCATCTATAATAAAGTTAAGATAAAAAATAAGGCGGGTTGAATATGAACGATTTTACGGTTGAACATCACGTTGAGTCAAATATAGAAAACTCCGCCGCATTTTTCAACAGCGTAGCAAAAATAATAGAACAAGCACGGTTACACATCGGGCAAACCACCGACTTGACTATGTGCATGACTTATTTTGGAATAGGGCGAATCTGCAAATCGCAAAGCTTGGTCAGACCCGCAAATTTTGCAACACACTGTTGCAAAATTACAATGGCTCAATGATTATCGAAATTACAGATAAGGTTTGAGTATTATGATTATCTCCGCATCACGCAGAACGGACATACCCGCATTTTATTCCGATTGGCTAATCAATCGGCTCAATGCGGGTTCTTGTTCAGTGAAAAATCCGTTTAATCCTGCACAAATTCGGCGAGTATCGCTGTTGCCGCAGGACGTTGACGGGGTTGTGTTGTGGACTAAAAATGCCGCCCCGCTTTTGCCGAAAAGGGCGGCACTTGATAAATATAAATACTATTTTCAATACACAATTACGCCGTATCACAGCGATATAGAGAGCGGGCTTGCCGATAAGAAAAGCGTGGTAATTCCTGCATTTATCGAGTTCGCCCGGCATATCGGTGCGGAGCATATGATTTGGAGATATGACCCGATTATTATTACAAAACGCTATAATTTTGATTACCACATCAAAGCGTTTACAAAGCTGTGTGAACTGCTTTCGGGGAGTACCAAAAAGTGTATAATCAGTTTTGTTGTTGCTTATAAGTCGGTTGCGAAAAGTCTGCGCGAAGTTGGGCATTTGGAGTTGGGAATTGATGAAAAGTTGCGATTGACGGAAGCGTTACTTAGTATAGCAAAAGATTATAATATCACGCTTTGTGCTTGTTGTGAGCTAGCAGAATTAGAACAACTCGGCGTACAACCTATATCATGCGTGAACGCTGATTTATTTGGTGTAAACGCTTTGCGTGATAAAAATCAGCGGAAAGGTTGCAACTGCGCTGTCAGTGTTGACATTGGTGCATATAATTCTTGTATGAATGGCTGTCGATATTGTTATGCAAATCATTTCGAAGCTAAAGTCAGAGCGAATTATGAGAAGCATGATGTGACCGGGGAGTTGATTCTACGTTGCCCCTGCCAATAAAATCAAGGTTAACTATGTGCATGACATATTCACCCTTGACACAAACCCCAAACTGCGTGCGGCGGTGATAACTGCAAATGAAAAATCCACACTTGACATTTCAGAGCGTTTAGGTTATAATAATATCAGAGAGGATGGGGAGTTGGATTGAAAAAGCTGAAAATTTATCTCGACACATCTGTTATCAGTCATTTAGACGTAACTAACCGCCTTGATTGGATGGCAGAAACCCGAAAACTTTGGGACGAAATAACGGCGGGAAAATACGATGTTTATTTATCGGAAACAACTTTGACCGAGATAAGCCGTTGCGAACCGCAAAAATTCAATTTCCTTATGGATATACTTGACGAGATTGAATATACAGTTCTTCCGCCGAACGAGGAAATTGACGAAGTTGCCGAAATGGTTGTTTCTATGGGCATACTAAAGAAAAAAAGCCTTGACGATTCTTTCCATATCGGTTCGGCTGTGGTGGGCGGTTGCGATGTTATAGTTTCGTGGAATTTCAAACATCTTGTAAACATCAAAACAATTAAAGGCGTTAGGGCGATTACAACTTTGCAGGGTTATCCGAATATTGAAATTGTTTCGCCGTCTATGTTGATTGAAAGGGAGGAGTAAATATGACTATGCCTGAATTAAGCCCATATTTTACTGTTGAGGATATTCACAAAGTCCGTGAATATCATTACGAAGTGACAAAAGATATGTCGCAAGAAGACCGTTGGGCATATTATCGCAAAGGAGCGGAGGAATTCAGAAGACTATCAGCCGAGCGAAAAGCATTAAAGCAATCGGCGATTTAAGCTGTTGGTTTATTCTCAAAAAAACCAACAAAAAACCAACTAAGTTGCAGAAACTTATGAAAATCTGCAACAATTAGGAACAACCGTATTATATAAATTCTTGAATTTATCTTAACTTTCAGCAAGTTGCGGTGAGCGACAGCAATAAAAAACGAGAGCTCCAAAACCGCAGGTTGAGGGTTTGATTCCTTCTGCCCCTGCCAATAAAACGCCGTGAAATTGAGGGTTTACGGTGTTTTTTGTTATTTTGTTGGCTATGCTGTTTGAGAATATATTTTTTAAAATTGGCTGTTTATGTCGGCTGTTGGCTGTCGGGTGTTTGGTTTGGCATTTGCCGCTTGTTGTTAAGGGGGTTATGGAGAGGAGAAGCTATTCTTTTTTACTTACCTATTAAATCACTTAATTTTTTAGTTGCATATTTTCGTTCTCTGATATGTATGCTTTCTTTTGCAATATCTTTAAGGATATTATGAGTTTTTGCATTATTTGAATATGATTCACATAATTTATCAATAGCATTTTTTCGTTCTCTAATATGAATTGAGGTTTTCACCGTATGTATAAGGGTATCCAAAAGAACATCTGAGCTATCTTCAAGCACATCTGATGAATCAAGCTGTGACAAAGTTGACTTTGAAATTGACTTATTTGAGAAAATTCCAAAAACAAAAGCTAATAATGCAAAAGCTCCTCCCAAAATTTGTCCCTTATCACTTTCATGGAATCCGTGAATTATAACAGCCAAACCAACAATGCCAATAACAAGAATAAATACTCTGTATAATAAAACTTTCATCATAACATCCCCTTATAATTTAAAACTTCCTTTAAATATAAACATCTTGCTATAACCTATTTTATCATATATTGAAAATAATGTCAATATTTTTATCTTTAATTTAGATTTTATTTGAAACAGTATTGACAACATCAAATAAATCATCTATAATAAAGTTAAGCTAAACTATATAAAGATAGAATTAACACTGAACAAAGAAAGGCTGATTTCAATGAAAGCATTAAAACTTACGGCAGCTGCCTTATCAACAATACTGATTATCCTGTTAGCGGGTTGCGCCGGGAGTGAGGGTAATGAATTAATTGAACTTCTTGAAGAGCATGACTATTCGAGAGAAATGAACGCCCGGAATAATTCGGTTGCTGCACCGATTATTGAAACAACAGCCGACCATGACAATTACAGTGACGTTGACTACGACTTCGGCGGCACAATTAGCATGGGGAATACATCGGGGAATATTGTGAATAAAGGGCTTGCGGCTTTCGATGGTGAATGGATTTATTATTCCGACCCTGCTGACGGATACAGGCTTCGCAAAATGAGTATTGATGGTTCTGTCAACCAGCTTTTGAGCAATGAGCAAGCGATTAACATAAACGTATTAGACGGCATTGTGTATTTCACCTGCGTTAGTTTTAATAAATATGCTTACAGGATTTTCCCCGATGGCACGGGTGAGGATGACTTCCCCGGCAATGATGCAAACTTTCTGACCGTTGCAGATGACGGTTGGTTTTACTATAGCCGCTATCACGGTATTTACGCAAGGAATATAACCAACTACAGGAATAATATGGAACCGGGAGAATTTTATATAAACAGAATGATTTGGGATTGGGGCGATGAAATAAGCCTTGCAGACGGCAAAATCTTTTACATAAACAAAGAAAAAGACGCCCTCTATTCAATGGCTAGAGACGGCAAAAATGTCAGCCTTACAGCAGATGAAAGATGTGCATATATCAACGCCGTTGACGGTTATGTTTATTACAGCAGTACAGATGAGGGCTTGAAGCTTTGCAAAATAAGCTATGACGGAACGGGCAAGACGGTTCTGTTAGATTACAGAACCGAGTATATCAACGTATCCGATGGGTTTATTTATTACAGTAGTTACGCGCCGGGCGAAAACGGTTCTTTATGGAGGATGCGTACCGACGGAACGGAGAAAACCAAAATCAGCAATGACAGATGCCGCTTTATCAATGTAATAGGGAATGTGGTTTTCTACAGCAATATGAATGACAGCGACAGTCTTTATATGATTAGCACAAACGGCGAGGGGCGCAAAAGAGTAAACGGCAGAACAATTCCCGAACCCGGCAAAGAACCTTTTGTTTATAACCAAACCGCAGAGCAGATAACCACCACAGGCAATATTGCAAACAACGGTCTTGCCGCTTTTGACGGTGAATGGATTTACTACGCAGGCGATAACAGCCAACTTTACAAACGCCGCGCCGACGGCTCGGAAGAAACTCTTCTGAATAACGAAGAAAGCTTGCAAATCAATCTGCACGGCGAATGGATTTACTATGCAAACTCTGACGGTATTTACAGGATTCGCACTGACGGGGCGGAGAGAACAAAGCTCTCTTCAGTATACGCACGCAACATAACCATTACCGCAGACGGGATTTACTATATTGATAACGCTGATTGGCATTCGTTATACAGAATAAATCATGACGGCACAGGCAAAGTTAAAATATCGGACGGAATTGCCGAAATGTCTGTTTACGATAATACAATCTATTTCCGCTACTATGATTTGGAAAAAGACAATTATTATTATTCGGGTGCAATAGGCAAAATGAATCTTGACGGCTCTGGTAAAACCAAAGTTGCTGATGTAGCGGCTGAAAAATTTCACGTATCGGGTGACTATATCTACTTTGTTGAGGAAATAGGGAGCGGAATGGCGAAGCGCAGTGTTTACAGAATGAATCTTGACGGCACAGATATAAAAGAAATATTCAACACAGGCAACAACTGGGCGATGTTTATCGATATTAATGCCGCCGATGACGGCTGGCTCTATTACAGCGGCATTGAGCTAAACGGCGTATTCGGAATCGGAACAAGCTGCCCGCTCTACAAAATCCGCCCCGACGGAACGGGCAAGGTGCTGCTCGATGATGAATATATGCAATATTACAATATTAACAAAGCGGGGGATTGGTTAGTCTGCACTGCATCCAGATGGGAGGGCGATGATGTCGTTGCCTATATTATCATGGTGCGTACAGATGGTGCAGAAAAAATCGTATTAGGTTCGCGCTAGGTTCGCCTAACCCTTCAACTTAAACTGTGCAATCAATTCATCCAGCATATCGGCTTGACTGCTCATCTCTTGCGATACCGCCGAGGATTGCTGTGCCGTTACGGAATTTTGCTGGACTACTTGCGTAAATTCATTGACGGAAAGGTTTATTTGATTTATAGAAGCAGTCTGCTGACCTGATGATTCTGCTATTTCAGACAGAATTTTGTTGCTTTCCTCTATGCCGGATACAATTTCGCCTAAGCTTGCGGCAGTTTCACCGGCTATCTGTGTACCAAGCTCCGCTTTTTCTACCGAATTAGCAATAAGGGTTGAGGTTTCTTTTGCGGATTCAGCACTTTTGGAAGCTAAATTGCGTACCTCCTCTGCAACAACAGCGAAGCCTTTACCCGCCGCCCCCGCTCTTGCCGCCTCAACTGCGGCGTTGAGGGCAAGTATATTAGTTTGAAATGCTATGTCGTCAATGGTCTTAATAACCGTGCTGATTCCTTGATTTGCACGGTTAATTTCATTAACCGCATTGACCATCTGCTTCATTTGATTTGTCCCTTTTTCGGCGTTTTGCATGATTGTGTATGCAAGGCTGGCGGCTTCACCGGTTCTTTTGGCATTTTCTTCGGTTTTGCTTGAAACTTCGGTAATTGTAGCCGATAGCTGCTGTAAAGTTTCGGCTTGCTGTGTTGAAGCATCCGCCAAATGGCTTGAACCGTCGGAAATTCGTTTTGAACCCTCGGTAACTAACGCGGCTGATTTGTGAATATCGTTAAACATG
Organism: Oscillospiraceae bacterium; assembly: GCA_009777725.1. Taxonomy (GTDB): domain Bacteria; phylum Bacillota; class Clostridia; order Oscillospirales; family Ruminococcaceae; genus UBA946. Next base: position 75,576 of record WRLG01000007.1, read on the forward strand.
GCATTGAGGCTCTCAACGACCTTTCTCAGAGAAATACCGATTGTATCTTTTTCGGAAATAACCTCAACATCAATCGCCAAATTCCCGTTTGCAACGCTTGCCAATTCTTCGGATACGTAAATAATCCTGTCCATATAGCTGTCGCAATCGGTAATCAGCTGCCCTATTTCATCACCGTTCTCTTTGAATCGGTTAAACATTGCGTTAACCTCATCCGAGCAGGTAATTTCGCCCGTCGTCGCCGCGCGCTTGAAAAATTTGGCAGTTTCGACAATAGGTTTGAGCATACGCCCCGTGAAGTTGTAGATTGCGGCAGGGATCAATATAATCATAAGTAAAGCTATAATAACAAGAAACAATAATATCCTGTCAGCTTGAGCGTTTACTTCCGATAACGGGACGACTACCGACAGGTAATACGTTTCATTATTATAATCAAAATTAACAGGTGTTGTTAAAACCATGCTGTTTTTTCCGTTTACGCCTGATTTCACATTTGCAAACACACCCGAATCAGGTGAACTCGGATAATCCAATCCTGCTGACTTCTTATTTGTCATCCAATCGTTAGGATCGGGTGCATAAACAATTGTTCCTTCATTATCGGAAAGAACAATATAGCCTGTATCGAAAATTTTCTGCTCCGAAAAAAAGTCACTGATAAGCTCAAGAGCAATATCAACGCCCAAAACGCCGAGTTTTTCACCGTTTTGTGTTGTAATCGGTGCGGCAATCGTTACCATATCAATGGCAATTCCGTCTATAACATCTCTGTAAGGCGGCAAAACGGTTAATCTGCCCGTATTGAAAGGTTCTGAATAATAAGGTTCGTCGTATGCTTCAAGGTCGTCGGGTTCTGTCAGCGGGATAAAGTTAGCCTGTCCGTTATCGTATTCAATGAAGCCTTCAAAATGCCGCCCGTCGGGATATGTACCGTAATCGGTGTTCATGTATTCGGCGGCTCTGTCATCGAATTTATCCTCATCAAACATAAACCAAAAGCCGCTTAAAAAATCCGCACTCTGCGTAAGCGACTCCATATAGGCGACAAATTCTTCACGGCTGATGATTTGCTCACTCACCGTATGGGCAGTCTGCCGGACATTGGCGTTGAGAAAAACGGTGGGAACGTCAAAGGTGTTTGACACCAACAGGCTGAGATGCTTTGAAATATCCGTGAGTTTCTCCTGTGCATCGCTCGCTGCTTTCGTGTGTGTTGAGATAAATACAAATACGGTAATTACGGCTATTCCCAAAAATACCAACACAGCTAAAATCAAGCTTATTTTTGTTTTAAGACTGCGAGACCTCATAAAAAAATACCCTCCATTATTTTAAATGCGTTTTTCGACTATTATATCATACTATATAAAGCCGACAAAAACAAGGAACATTGGCGGGTACTTTTATATTTTTGATTAAAGATTAATGACTCCTATAAACTGAACCTCATAAAGCCCCGTAACCGGGTCGCGGCTTTCACTGTCTGCGAAAATGCCTTTCCCCGAAGGCAAAACCGCCGCTTCATTCCGTCTTATTTTGCGCCCTAAAGTAATTTCAGCTGTTTTAATCACCTTTTTAAACTGTTCATTTGTCCCTGTTTTTAAGAAGTCGGGCAGGTCCCCGTATTTTACCGCTCTGAACCAATCGTAAATCATGCACTCGCGCAGTTGAGCCTCGTCAACGCCTTTCAGTTTGCGGCAGAGGATATATATCTGCTCCGCATAATATTTGAGCGGTACGCCGTAAGCGGGAGCGGCTTCGCCTATTGTCTGAAACAGTGCAAACGGGCGGATTTCCGCCGCCCCCGCTATATACCTAAGTGTTGATAAAAACCGCCCCTTATTATAGGTATTTCTAAGCGCGTCCTCCGCTTGCTTAATCATCTTCAAATCCGAAGTGCTGAGCCAAGGACTGCTGATGATTTCATAAGGCGGTTCTTTTGAATAAACGATAGAAGTATTCTGCTCCCGAATCTTACTGCCGTGAAGAAGCTTTAAAAAGCCGAGTTGTAAGTTATGCGCGTTTAACGCATATGCGCGCTCAAAGCTGTTTTTAAAATCAGACAGTGTTTCAAGGGGAAGCCCCGCGATTAAGTCAATATGGATATGAATATTTTGATGACTTAGCAAGGCGCGTATATTTTCCTCCGCCCGCGTCAAATCCGTCTGCCTGCAAACGGCTTTAAGCGCGGGCTCAAAGAAGCTTTGCAGACCTATTTCAAACTGGATTCGCCCCGGCGGCGCGGTTGCTAAAAGCTCAATTGTCCGCCCGTCAAACAAATCCGCCGCCGCTTCAAAGTGAAAACATCTTGAAGTATTAAGCCCTATGATATATTCAAACAACTCATATGCGCGTTTGGGGGAGCAATTAAATGTCCTGTCCGTAAATTTAATGACCTTTGCGTTAGATTCCGCCAGCTTGCGGATTTGCTCCTTAGCCGTTTCAAGCGGCAAAAATTTTACCTCACTGCCGCCCGATAAGCAGTAGGCACAACTGAAAGGGCAACCCCGCGATGTTTCAATATACGCGATTCTGCCGTTAAGCTCGTCTGAAAAGCTTTCAAAATCGGGGGTGATAAAGCTTTTGCTCGGCTTTACTTCCGCGTTGCAGAATACTAAGCCGTCTTTTTTAAAGCATAAGCCGGGGATTTTGTTGAGGGAGGTTTTATTGGCAAGCGCGTCAAGAAGCGCGGGGAAGCTTTGCTCACCCTCGCCTTGAAGCACAAAATCAGCACCCGCTTCAAGCCAATATTCGGCGTTGTGAGCGGCTTCGGGTCCGCCCGGAACCAAAGCCGTTTCCGGCATAAGGCTGCGAAATAATTTCAAAAGCCCCGTCACCATGCCCGCGTTCCAGATGTAGGTTGAAATGCCTACCAGAACGGGGTTATGAGCCGTCACCAAGTCGGCGATGTCGTAAAAGCCTTGGTTTATATTCGCTTCAATAACAATAACCTCGTGCGCCGTCTTGGAATACCGCGAAACGCCCTCCGCCAGAACCCGCGCCGACAAAGAGGTATGAATATATTTGGCATTAATTGCCAGAATCACTACTTTTTTCATGATTTAATTTTAACACAATACTCAAATTAAAGTCAAGCTGTCATTTATTAGAAAATATTGCAAATTATTTGTGAAGAAATGATATATTACTCAAAATTTTGGTAATAATAAATAAATTTTATACTTATTCACTACTATTTATGTGAACAAATGCTATTGACATTTGTTTAAAATAATGTTAGAATTATTATACAGAACGATTACACATAAGAAAAAGAAAAAAGAGGAGGAAATTTTTTATGTCAAGAAGATTCAAGGCATTACTCAGCGGAGTACTTGCGGCGGCAATGGTATTGTCACTGCTGGCAATCCCCGTAAACGCGCAGCCGAGGCTGAACCGCACCAGTGCATCCATCACGGTCGGCTTCGTGGGGAGCTTAACGGTATCGGGTGCTACAGACACTGTTCGGTGGACATCAAGCAACACAAACGTAGTTCTTGTAAACTCGCGCGGTCAGATTAAGGGCGTAGGGGTAGGCAGTGCCATGGTTACGGCAACCACGGGCGGCACGAGATTAAACTGCGCGATTACAGTTACGGCGGGAAGAATTACCCCGGGGGTATCCAGCGTAACAATGTCCAAGGGTGATTCCACCAAGGTTAACCTCAACGTAAGAATGGCAAGACCCCGCTCACTCGCGGCTTCAAGCTCCGACAGAAATGTTGCTACGGCAAGCTGGAGCGGTGCTGCGTGGGATGGCGACAATATCCAAGTAACCATTAACGCAAGAGAAAACGGCACAGCAACCATAAGGGTTTACGCCAAGGAAAACCCCAATGCTGTTTTCTGCGATATTCAAGTGAGAGTAGGCTCGGGAACAAGCGACCTTATCATTTTACCGCAAAGCGACACGGTTAACGTAGACATAGGGCAGACGACTGCTTTCCGCGTCGGAACATCACAGCCTAACGCGGTAAATGTAACCTCGGCAAATCCTGCCATAGCAACGGCGACCTTAGGCACTTCAAGCGGCACTGCCACAAATATCAATATCAGAGGAATAGCTGCAGGTAATACAACTATCCGCATAGTGGATAAAAACAATGCAAGCAACTTTGCCGATGTAAGAGTAACCGTAGCGGGCTCGTCAAATCAGTATTACACCGCCACCATTCTGCGCCCGACACCCCTTACACCCTCCGACCAGGTACTTACCTTTACAGAGGGCAACATCACAAGGTATATGCTCGTTCCCTCGGGTTATGACGCGGCGTTGGCGAATACTGCCTTTGCAAGCGCGCTGAATATCTATAACTATTATATCGTTTATTCGCAAAGACCGCCTACGAGAGCAACAGGCGACACGGTAAGAAACTTTACCGCAAACATAAATAACAGAAATGAAGCGCGCTTCATCCTTGTCCCGAGAAACCCGGACGAAGCCCAGCTTGCAACCGCGCAAGCCGACTATACCAAGGTGTGGGAATATCACACCATATACAACATCCGCCCGACGACAAGGGTTAACTCCGACAGAATTGAACAATGGACAATTACCGACGAAAACAACAGGAATGTTCAAAGGTACATGCTCGTACCCAATTGGGATAACGGTTACGCGCAACAGCTGATTGATGAGGATAGGAACAACAGTTCCAGCTTTACTCATTATACGATGCTTAACAGCTACCCGGCTAATGTATCAAACAGCGATTTAGTTCTCCATTGGACGAGTATAAACAACAATTCAAGCAACGTAACACGCTATATGGTTGTTCCGCGCAACACATGGAATACCAGAATTGAAGCGAACAACGCAGCGATTAACCGCCCCAATTCTCCTTTGCCGCACTTCACCAATACGCTTTACTTAAACCCAATCTCAGGGATGACCGGTATGCCCTACAATCTTGTACAATTAAACGTAGTAGGGAGTACATCAAACAGCCCCGGATATATCTATGTTGCCCAAGGGGTTAACAATGACAACGTATTAGCCGGAATCATATCTAACGCAGTCCAAAACAGAGTGAATAACTCAGTTCAAATCGACTAACAAAATAACAATAAAAACCCCGCCGGATTTAAATACCCGGCGGGGTTTTTATTAAAGAATTTTATTTAGATGCCTCTTCAACCGCAACAGCACAAGCAACAGTCGCGCCTACCATCGGGTTGTTACCCATACCGATTAAGCCCATCATCTCAACGTGAGCCGGAACGGAGGAAGAGCCTGCGAATTGTGCGTCCCCGTGCATACGACCCATTGAGTCGGTCATGCCGTAGGAAGCAGGACCTGCCGCCATATTATCGGGGTGCAGGGTGCGCCCTGTTCCGCCGCCGGACGCAACGGAGAAGTAGCCCTTACCGTTTTCTGTAGCCCATTTCTTATATGTTCCTGCTACAAGGTGCTGGAAGCGGGTGGGGTTGGTAGAATTTCCCGTAATGGAAACGTCGGTTTTCTCATGCTTCATAATCGCTACGCCCTCTAAAACATCGTTACAGCCGTAAACCTTTACCTTTGCTTTTTCACCGCTTGAATAAGGCTTTTCGGAAACGATTTTAAGCTCGCCCGTATCAAAGCAATATTCCGTATTCACATATGTAAAGCCGTTTATGCGCGATATAATCATAGCCGCATCTTTACCCAAGCCGTTTAAGAAAACACGGAGCGGGGTGCTTCTTGCTTTGTTCGCCGTTCTGGCAATTCCGATTGCGCCCTCAGCCGCCGCAAAGGATTCATGCCCTGCTAAAAAGCAGAAGCAATCGGTTTCCTCCCGAAGCAGCATAGCCCCCAAATTACCGTGCCCCAAGCCAACATCTCTTTGCTCCGCTACAGAGCCGGGTATACAAAACGCCTGCAACCCTATTCCAATCGCCTCTGCGGCATCAGCCGCTTTGGTTAAGCCTTTTTTAAAGGCAATCGCCGTGCCCAGAGTATACGCCCAAACAGCGTTTTCAAATGCAATCGGCTGAATACCCTTGACAATTTTATCAACATCAACCCCCTTGGACTTACAAAAGTCCGCAGTTTCGTCAATATTTCCGAAGCCGTATTCCTTTAAGCAAGCCTCGATTTTCGGCATACGCCTTTCTTGACCCTCAAACTTAGCCATTTATATAATCTTCCTTCCCTATCAATTTAAAAAGTGCACAGGAACTTGTCCGCATTACCGAAAGCTCCTTATTCCTCTCTGGGGTCTATGTACTTAACCGCGCCATCCTCTTTAGAGTAACGACCATAGGTTCCTATGTTGTTATTGTAGGCATCCTTCGGGTCAGCACCGCGGCGAATATCCTCCAGCATTTTGCCTACCTTTACGAATTGATACCCGCAGGGCTGGTTGTCTGCATCAACGGCGACCTTTAGGATATAGCCCTCAGCCATTTCAAGGTAGCGAACTCCCTTAGCTCCCGTTGAAAAAATCGTGCCGACCTGCGAGCGCAAGCCCTTGCCCAAGTCCTCCAGCCCCGCGCCGATGGGTAAGCCGCCCTCGGAGAATGCGGTTTGGGTGCGCCCGTAAGCGATTTGAAGGAACAATTCGCGCATTGCGACATTAATCGCGTCGCAAACCAAGTCTGAATTTAAGGCTTCAAGTATGGTTTTGCCCGGCAGGATTTCGCCCGCCATAGCCGCCGAATGGGTCATGCCGGAGCAGCCTAAGGTTTCAACCAAAGCCTCCTCGATAATGCCGTTTTTTACGTTAAGGGTAAGCTTGCAGCAGCCCTGCTGCGGAGCGCACCAGCCAACTCCGTGAGTAAGTCCCGAAATATCCTTAACCTCATAGGCTTTAACCCACGAGCCCTCCTCGGGAATCGGCGCAGGTCCGTGGTTAGGACCCTTTGAGAGCTTACACATTCTCTCAACCTCATGCGAATACATCATAATCAGTACATAGCTCCTTTCAACAAAGTATAAATATATTATATAACATCTAAGGGAATAAATCAAGTTAATTTGTAAAAGATATTAAAAAAATAAAATAAGCTATTAAGGAATGAATATAATGCCGATTATACAAAACGAGCCGGATGAAATCATTGAGGAAAATACCCCGACGAAGGAACAGCTTGAAAAAGCCGAGCTAATCGAAAACACCGGCGAGGTGGTTGTGCAAAATGCAAAGCATTTAATCCACTGCCTTACGGTTATCGGACAGGTTGAGGGGCATTATTTATTGCCCGAAACGAACAAAACCACCAAATACGAGCACATCATGCCCGCACTGGTCGCGATTGAGCAGGACCGCTCCATAGAGGGACTGCTCATCATCTTGAATACCGTCGGCGGCGATGTCGAAGCAGGGCTTGCCATAGCGGAAATCATAGCGGGGATGAAAACGCCTACCGTATCAATTGTCGTAGGGGGAGGACATTCCATTGGTGTGCCCCTTGCCGTTGCCGCGAAGCGTTCCTTTATCGTCCCCAGCGCGACGATGACGATTCACCCCGTCAGAATGAGCGGCACGGTGGTTGGCGTTCCCCAGACATTTTATTATTTTAACAAAATGCAGGAGCGCATAATTAATTTTGTAACGCGGCACAGCGGAATTACCCCCGAGCGGTTTAACGAGCTTCTTATGAACACGGGCGAACTGGTCATGGACGTAGGCACGACAATTAACGGCAACGATGCGGTAAGCGAGGGGCTAATCGACAGCTTAGGAGGGCTTTCGGACGCGATAGGGGCTTTATATGACATGATTGAGAATACGCAGATGCGATATACTATACTATAAAAAGAATGGCTAAAAAATTGTAGGTTCTTACAAATTTAACCCGAAACGAATTTTACGGCGCGGATAATAAAATTTTGATAAAAAAATACCCAAGTTTTCGTTTCGGGTTAATAAAATTAATAGCTTTTTGAAGTGTTAGACCCCAATATTACATGCTAAAAATACATTTTATGGAATTTATTAACCGAATTTCACAAAATACGACCGAATTCCACAAAGTGCTTGACATAATGTTTTTTTGTGGTATAATTATAAGTACGTTTTTCGGATTATTAAGAGTTGGGTAAAAAAGCTTAAATATTTTGGTAAAAATGCCCAAAATTTAAGCATTGACATAATCAGTATTTTTTGATATACTTATATTATGATGTGTAAAGCAACTCTTTTTAAAAAACGAATATAATATTATAATTTTGAAAGAGTGATTGATAAATGCTGTTGGACTGGAATGACCTTTGCGAGCAAGAGAAGTTGAGCTATGCAAAAATATACATAATTGCTAAAATTAGGTATAGTAAGAATGGCGTAAATGAGATAGGACTTGCGTTTATTACAAGAGAACACATTAGTGCGAATGATTTTACTTTTGAAACCAACCCAAACTGCTATGGATTCTCGCCCGGGGTTAGAGTAGCAAAAAATTCAAGCGTTAGCGTGAATCCTTTGACTAAAGAAATGTATTCCTTGATAAATGAAAGAGAAGGAGGCAACCTTGATTATTATCTTTCACTCTTTCATAACCACGGAACGGGAGCTTCATTTTGTTTTGTCGATATAGCTACTTTTTTGGTTGTAACAAAGGTGATTTCCACCTTGCTAGATACCAGTAGCTATATATATGTTTTGCGTAAAAACCCCGCATACGAAAACATATTTAATGCTCCGAATGATGAGAGAACCAAGCAAGCGCAATTGGATTTAATTAAAGAAATATTAGAAATTGTAAGACTTGGATTGAAGGCTTTCAATTTTAGAATGTCTGCGCTAAGAGGTAATGTTGCAGCACAAAATCTATTAAAAGATATATATTGTGATTGGGTTTGGGGTCGCGTATCCTGCGAAATTCAAAAAAGCACTTTTTTGGAGCGTTATAGAATTCCCAAAAGCGATTTAAATGTGCTCTGCCTTGAAATAATTAAATCGCTTGATGAAGATAAAAATGAAGCCAAGGAGGAGTTTGACTTGTCTAAGGCTGAATTGCTTTCACTTTTTGAGGACATTCCTTAACAGATATAATTCTCACTATTTTGCGGGATTTTTGCTGTTTGCCGAAAATAAAACCATAGTCGCTTTTTGGCACAGGTTTTGTTTTGAAGCATACAATAAGCAAAAAGACTGCGAGCATGGTGAGTTTTTTGCTCGTTAAGAAATAATATAATATTTAATTAAATATAATATTTAATTAAAAGGAAGAAGGAGTTTTTTATTAATGCTCACAGAACTGAATTTTAAGGACTGGGTTTTAAATCCCGAGGAGGAGGAGCTTTACGAAAAAAATATGAAGCTTGTTCCTGAGGGTACGCAGATTGATTTCTTGGAGGAGTGCGAAAACGCTGCTTACGGAGAGATGAAAAATTATCCGTTAGACGACATTACGATTATGGCGTTTGCTATAACCAAAGAGGAATTGAGCCCATACAATGATGACAAGCACGCAACGACCCCTTGGACCACCATACTGGAAGAAATTTTATCTAATAGAGGGCATCAATTTCATCTGTAATGGCTTGTCTAAAACAAAACACTTTAGGCAAGCTGTAGGTGGGCGTTGCATCCCCTCTTTGGCTAGGCATAAAGCTATTATATTATCCTTTGAGGGGATTGTCACATATTTTATTTTTGACTGCTTGTGCGGTCTATTCTTGTTTTATCTGAAAAAACATTATTATTGCTGTAATTATTAATATTTTGTTAAAATTAAGCCACCCTATAATTTTCTTAAAAATACCTTTACAAATTCCTTTTTTTAGTGTACAATTATAATCATCATTATAAATGTGCCTCTTTTTGAGGGGTATAGGAACAGGAGAATACGGCGATGTTTGAGAAAATAGATGAAAAGTACGCTTACAGCGGAAATGATTTGGGTGCGGTTTATACAAAGGAGGAGACAAGCTTCAAGGTCTGGGCTCCTTTAGCCGCAAATGCCGCAGTGCGGCTGTACCATAGCTGCAGGCATGAGAAACCGTTCAAAGAGCTAGTCATGACAAAAGAGGCGGGCGTATGGGCGCAAACCGTTCAGGGGGATTTGGACGGCGTTTATTATACCTATGTCATAACCTACGACGGCATAGAGCAGGAGGTTATCGACATATACGCGAAATCGGCGGGCGCGAACGGTGCGATGGGGCTTATTTTTGACCCCGCCGCTCTTAATCCCGAGAATTGGGAGAACCAAACCTCCCCGCCATTGCAAAAATATACCGATGCCTGCATATATGAACTCCATGTCCGCGACTTTTCGATTGACCAGGATGCGCGGTTTGTCAATAAAGGTAAGTTCGCGGCATTTACCGAGAAAGGGCTTGTCAATACCGCCGGAGATAAAATCGGCATAGACCATCTAAAAGAATTAGGGATTACCCATGTCCAACTCCTGCCGGTCTACGACTTTCACACGGTTGACGAAACCGACCCGAAGCCGCAGTTTAACTGGGGTTATGACCCGATGAACTTCAACTGCTTGGAGGGCAGCTATTCCTCCGACCCGTTTGACGGAAAGACCAGAGTGCGCGAATTTAAGCTGCTCGTGCAGGCTCTGCATAACGAGGGCATCGGCGTTATAATGGACGTGGTATACAACCACACCTATTCAACCGCGGATTCCGGCTTTAACCTAACCTTTCCGAAATACTACTACCGCCAATGGGAGGGCGATTCTTTCGCAAACGGCTCAGGTTGCGGCAACGAGGTAGCCACCGAAAGGGCAATGGTTCGCAAATATATCATAGACAGCTTAACGCACTGGATGACGGAATATAAGCTTGACGGTTTCCGCTTTGATTTAATGGGTCTTTACGACATAAACACCCTGCGGGAGATTAACCGCGTTTTGCGCGAAATAAACCCGCAAGTTATGCTTTACGGCGAGGGCTGGACGGGCGCGGATTCTCCTCTGCCGTATGAAATGAGAGCCATGAAGCTTAATGCCCGAAATACCCCCGCATATGCCTACTTCAGCGATGATTTCCGCGATACGGTAAAGGGCAATAACTTTATCAATAAGGAAAAAGGCTATGTAAACGGCGCGGAGGGCAGGGAGCATTTTATAAAGGAGGTTATGTCCGGCAGAGTTCCGCACCCTCAGCTTCAAAGCCTGCATAAATACGCATGGACAGACCACCCCTATCAGACAATCAACTATGTTGAGGTACATGATAATCTAACCCTATGGAATAAGCTTTACTACTCAAACATCGTTGACTCGGAGGCGACCCGCATAAGGATGCACAAGCTTGCGGGGGCGATTGTGTTCCTCTCACAGGGAATCCCGCTTCTTCACGCGGCTCAGGATTTCCTGCGCTCCAAGCCGTTGCCGGGCGGTGCGGTATTCGACCATAACAGCTATAAATCGCCCGATGCGGTTAACAGTATAAAGTGGGACAGGAAAGCCAAATATAAAGCCGTTTTCGAGTATTATAAAGGACTGATTGAGTTTAGAAAGGCTCATTCAGCTCTCAGAATGTCCGAAAATGCCGAGGTTGCCGAGCATTTGCATTATTTTGACGCGCTTCCCAAGGGCGTGGTCGGTTTCAGCCTTACGGGAGATGACAGCTTGGAGGAAATCATAGTATTCCTAAACAACGGCATAAACCCCGTCGGACTTCACGCTTTCGGAGAATATTCCGTTTATATTGACGCCCAAAACGCCGGAAACACCCCCTTATACAACATAGAGGGCGATTATTCACTTGCACCGATAAGTGCGATGGTATTAGGCAGGAAAAGGGAGGAAAAGCCCGAGGTAAGCGAAGCTGAAAGCGTTGAGGTTTGCGAAACCTCTGCCGATGATGCGCCGTCTGACATGGAGAATCCCGTTGCCGAAAATCAGCTTAATCCAACGGTTTACCCGCCTAATATGTAAAATTTTCAAAAACTCTTGCTAAAATAAAGAAAATGTTATATAATATTAAGGGTAAGGAATGCTTTGGGTATCAAGGCTTCTGAATTTTGTTTCTTGAAAGGAAGATTATAAATGGCAGGCTTAAACAAGGTTACGGTTGATGACATTAACGTAAAGGGCAAAAAAGTACTGGTAAGGTGCGATTTTAACGTCCCCCTAAAGGACGGCGCGATTACAAATGACAACAGAATTACAGCGGCTCTACCAACCATCAAAAAGCTCCTCGCAGACGGAGGGCAGCTAATCCTCTGCTCGCATCTCGGCAAGCCTAAGAACGGTCCCGAGGACAAGTTTTCATTAGCCCCCGTTGCGGCGCGGCTGGCAGAGCTTCTGCCGGGCGTTAAGGTTACATTCGCCGACGACGGCAACGTGACAGGCGAAAAGGCAAAGGAAGCCGTTAACGCTATGAATGACGGCGATGTAGTGCTGTTGCAGAACACTCGATTCAGAGGTGCTGAGGAAACAAAGAACGGAGCGGAATTCAGTAAGGAGCTTGCTGATTTAGCTGAGGTGTTCGTCATGGATGCTTTCGGCTCGGCGCACCGCGCCCATGCCTCCACTGCGGGCGTTACCGATTATATTAAGGAAACGGCAGTAGGCTACCTTATGAAAAAAGAGATTGAGTATTTAGGGAACGCGGTAGAAAACCCGGAACGTCCGTTTGTCGCGATTTTGGGCGGGGCTAAGGTTTCCGATAAATTGAATGTAATATCAAATCTGATTGATAAATGCGATACGCTGATTATCGGCGGCGGGATGGCTTACACTTTTGATAAAGCAAACGGCTTTGAGGTGGGCAATTCGCTGATTGATGAAGAAAAGGTTGATTATTGCAAGGACATGATTGAAAAGGCAAAAAATTCCGGCAAAACGCTTCTTATGCCGATTGACCATGTAGTGGCAAATGATTTTCCCAACCCGATTGATGCCGAAATCGCGGTTGAAACCGTTAAGGTTGACGAGATACCTGCCGATAAGATGGGGCTTGATATAGGAGAATGTACGCAAGCTCTTTTCGCGCAAGCGGTTAAGTCGGCTAAAACCGTTGTTTGGAACGGTCCTATGGGCGTGTTTGAGAATCCTATTCTTTCAAAGGGCACTATAGCGGTCGCTAAAGCTCTTGCCGATACCGATGCCGTAACGATTATCGGCGGCGGCGATTCGGCGGCGGCTGTAATGCAGCTTGGTTTTGCCGATAAGATGTCACACATCTCCACAGGCGGCGGAGCTTCCCTTGAATATCTTGAAGGAAAGGTTCTTCCGGGCGTGGATTGTATTGCGGACAAGGCTTGAGTTTGTCAGCAAGTAAATTCAGCAAAATAAACTGCTTAAAATGTTACGCCAAGAGCGTAATTCCGAAATTGTTAATTGACAATTGTTAATTGCTATAGAAAGGGTTGGGAAAACATGAATAAGGCGTTAAGAAAGGCAGTAATTGCCGGAAACTGGAAGATGAACAAAACCCGAACCGAGGCGAAAACCTTGATTGAGGAGTTGATTCCGATTGCGGCTAAATTTTCAAGCTGCGAAACGGTGATTTGCGTACCGTTTACCAGCTTGGAAACGGCTTTGGAACTTACAAAGGGGACTAACATTAAGGTTGGCGCGCAAAATTGTCATTTTCAAAAATGCGGCGCGTATACGGGTGAGATTTCAGCCGGAATGCTTGCCGAAATGGGCGTTGAGTATGTCATTATCGGTCACTCGGAACGCCGCCAGTATTTCGCCGAAACAGACCTTACCGTAAATCGGAGAACCAAGGCGGCTCTTGCGGCTGGGCTTACCCCCATCGTGTGCGTAGGAGAAATGCTTTCCGAGCGGGAGGACGGCATAACGGAAGCAATCGTCATGCTTCAGACAATAGCCGCGTTTACCGGAATCTCCGCCGAGGAAGCAAAGAAAATCGTCATAGCCTATGAACCCGTCTGGGCAATCGGCACCGGCAAAACCGCTACTGATGAGCAGGCGGAGGAGGTATGCGCCTTTATACGTAAAATCATGGCTGATAAATACGGAAACGACACAGCGGAGGTCATGGTCATCCAATACGGCGGCTCAATGAACCCCGGCAACGCCGCAGGACTTTTGGCAAAGGAAAACATAGACGGCGGACTGATTGGCGGCGCATCGCTTAAAGCATCGGATTTCGGCGTATTGCTTGAAGTCGCGAACGCATGAGGTTCGCGGGCTACACTCCCGAAGCGCGCGAAAAAAAGCCGTTACCCAAGCTTGTTAAAGCCTTGCTGAGATTGTTGATAGGCTGTGCTTTAACTGTTTCATTTCTTTTCTTTGCGGTTGATTACATCAGAATCAAAAGGGATAACAAGCCGCCCGTTTTCTGCATAAAGGCTATAGAGCATGAAAGCGGCAGTGTTGATTATTACGGATTTCTTTACAAGGTCTGGAAAGATTACGACCCCTTTGAGCGTGAAACCGAATACTATATAACCTTTTGGTTCTTCCCTAAATTTTTAAGTATATGAGTAAAAAAGCCGTTGAACACGGCTTTTTTAAATTGACATTCCCGCCAAAATATGTTATAATAAAAATACAAAAAATTAACAAGAAAGGTCTTGACTTAAATGCCCAGACATGCTACAATTTTAGCAAGCAAGCGGGTAACTTCGCTCTTTCGGCGTGTCTTAAAATTTATGTAAATATATGGCAACTGCCCCCTGTTTAGGAGGTAGTTGCTTTTTTTGTGTTAAGGATTTACACGAAGGGGTTCGTTAACCTAAATTATCCCAATCAATGTCATCGTCGTCAATATAATCGCCGTTTTCCGCTTCTTCGAGCGCGGCTCTTTCAAAAGCGGTAAGCTTGGTGTAGTCGGGGTCCCAAGCCAAAACAAGCCTTTTAATAAATTCAAAAGCAAAGTTCTGCTCATCTTCGGGAAGCATTTCTACCATATTCGCAATTTGCATTGTTTTCGTTGACATAACTAATCCTCCTTGTAAATATCGCCGCGAGAGCCGATATTCATTATGAATAATGCCTTTAACAGCTTTCTTTTCATATTTTACTTTCATAGGTCGCTCCAAAGCTCTGCCCCCTTTCCCTATAACTATAATTATACCCCCTACCCCCCATTTTGTCAACATAAAAAACAACAAACAATTAACACTTTCCCAAAAACCTTGACACCCCCGCCCAAAATATGCTATAATAAAAACACAAAAAATTAACAAGAAAGGTCTTGACAAAAATGCCAAAATATGCTACAATTTTAGCAAGCAAGCAAGCGGGTAACTCCGCTTTTTTGGCGTGGTTTAAATTTTATATAAATAAATGGGCAACTACTTTCTGCTTTAAGCAGAGGGTAGTTGCCTTTTTGTGTGCGGGACGGGCAAGCCCGTCCCCTACAGAATAAAATGGTGGCAAATTTTTTCGTAGGGGCGACCGCCCCGGTCGCCCGAATACACCGCCCTCGGTCGCCCGAATAACGCTGTTATTTATTCTTTTGCCTGCTCTTTCGGGCGAACGAGGCGTTCGCCCCTACAAAGTATTTTAAAAATAAAAAAACGGAGGATTTACCATGTTAAAAACCAAGAAAACAACCCGCAAATCCCGCATTATCCCTATCCTAACCGCCCTGGCAATCTTCATCTCAATCTTCACCGCGCTGAATATTTCAGCGCAAACCTTTTACTATGAAACATCAGGCAACGGCTGGCATGTTGGTTGCGTTGTATATGAAGATGACGAGGGTGAATTCGTTGCTGCTGTCTATACACTCACAGTTTCTTCAGATGTCGGTGTGGCATTTTCTCAAGAAGCCGGTATGGCAAATTGGCGGGCAGAGCTAAGCGGTTGGACTACACCCAGATACATAACAGAGGTTATAATCGAAAACACTGTTACGACAATAGGCGATGCGGCGTTTTTAGACATAGGTGCAGCTACCATAGAAATACCCGATAGTGTTGTGTTTATAGGAGGCGGCAGAACATTTAACAGCGATTTCTTAACCGCAATAAATGTTGACCCGAACAACAGCCATTATTCAAGCCTTAATGGTGTGTTATTTAGTAAAGACGGAACAGAGTTGAGAACATACCCGGAAGGAAAGGCAGAAGCAAGCTATACCGTCCCCAATGGTGTTACGAGCATATACAACCAAGCATTTGCATCGGCAAAAAATCTAACCTCAATTGTTATTTCGCAAAGCGTGGAGTTTATAGACTTCGCCGCATTTGCAAATTGCGTTAGCTTAAACTCTATAACATTCACCTCACGAACCCCGCCGACATTCAACGAGTGGGCATTCTCCGGTGCTCCCCCCGCATTGACAATACACGTCCCACACGGTGCAAAGGCGGCATATGCGGCAATTGAGGGGTTGAGCAACTTCACTATACATGAACTTCCCGCCCCTGCTATCCGAGATAATGACGATGATAACAATAACAACCGCGGCGGAAGCTCCGTAAGAGATACAATCATCAGCGGCGGCGGAATCGGCGGCGCGGCAGGGAGCATAAACAGCAGCGGCAACTCCGAAATCAACGGTCATTTTGAAAATGACACCTACATAAAACACGCTGAAACCCCGCTGGTTTACACAGCAGACAAAAATTATGCAGACTTCAGAGAAGTCCGCATAAACGGTCGCCGACTGACAAAGGGTACACATTACACCGTCAAAAGCGGCTCGACAATCATTACCCTCCTGCCCGAATATCTGGACGCACTTGAAGCAGGAGAGCATGAATTAAGCGTTCATTTCAGCGGGCTTGCAGTGGTTAAGGCTTCGTTTATCGTTGAAAACGCCGAACATGACGATGTTTCGACTTTGGCGGGGATTTTGGAGGATTTTGATTCAATAAGCTTTCCCCCAAAGAACTAAATTTTCGGCTTGCTTGCCGCAGCAAACACAGGTTTCGGAAACCTTTTCAAATTCAAGCGGCATACAGCGCGAACCAACGCCTGTTTGCTCCTTAACCCTATCCTCACATTCCTCCGCGCCGCACCACATAGCTTTAATAAAGCCATCGCCCTTGCTTTCGAGCGCGGCGGTGATTTCGCTTAGCTCCTTGCAGGTATAGGTTCTGTTCTCGCGGTTTTGGAGAGCGTTTGCGTATAAGCCGCCCCGAACCTCGGCGAGCTTTTCGGTAACGGCGGCTTCAAGCCCGTCTAAGCTGACCACTGTTTTTTCACGGTTATGACGGGTAACGATTACGCACTGCCCCGCTTCAATATCCTTAGGTCCGATTTCGATACGGACAGGAACGCCTTTCATTTCATATTCGGCAAATTTCCACCCGGGCGAATTATCGGAATCATCAAGCTTAACCCTAAACTGCGCCGACAACTGACCCATTACCTCGCGGCATTTTTCCAAAACCCCATCCTTGTGCATGGCAATCGGGAGGATTACGGCTTGCACGGGGGCAATGTCGGGCGGGAGAACCAAGCCGTTGTCATCGCCGTGCGTCATAATAACCGCGCCTATAAGCCGCGTTGTAACGCCCCAAGAGGTCTGGTGCGGAAATGCCGTTTTATTATCCTTACCTGTAAACTGAATGTCAAACGCCCTCGCAAAGCCATCGCCGAAATAGTGAGAAGTTCCTGCTTGCAGAGCTTTTCCATCGTGCATAAGAGCCTCTATGGCATAGGTCGCTTCCGCGCCTGCAAACTTGTCAGACTCGGTCTTTTTCCCCTTTATAACGGGCATTGCCAAATATTTCTCGCAAAATTCCGCGTATATGTTAAGCATACGCTCTGTTTCTTCAATTGCCTCTTCAGCCGTAGCGTGAATGGTGTGCCCCTCCTGCCATAAAAACTCGCGCGAACGCAGAAACGGTCTTGTCGTTTTCTCCCATCTTACGATATTGCACCACTGATTGTAAAGCTTCGGCAGGTCTCTGTAGGAGTGTATGATATTGGCGTAATGCTCGCAGAAAAGCGTCTCAGATGTCGGGCGGACGCAAAGCCTTTCCTCCAGCTTTTCCGAGCCGCCGTGAGTGACCCATGCAACCTCGGGAGCAAAGCCCTTAACATGGTCTTTTTCCTTTTGCAAAAGCGATTCGGGAATAAACATCGGCATACAGACATTTTCGTGCCCCGTTGCCTTAAACATGCCGTCCAGTACGCGCTGGATATTTTCCCATATAGCGTAGCCGTAAGGGCGTAAAACCATACACCCCTTAACGGAGGTATACTCAACAAGCTCCGCTTTTTTTACAATATCGGTATACCATTTAGCGAAATCCTCATCCATAGAGGTAATCGCGGCAACCATTTTCTTATTATCGGGCATTTTTATCATTCCTTTTTTTATTTTATAAACACAACTGTCCCAACGTCCCCTAATCCTTGACCCCTAAACCCTATTTTTATTATATATTATTTTCACAGATTTGTCAAATAATTATCTTTAATTTGTAAAGCTTTACAATAAATTGTCTATTCTATTTACATGAATTGTATTATCGTGTATAATTATATAAGAGCTTGTGCTCTGAAATATTTTTAATTGGAGGCTTATCATTTATGAAAAAAGGTTTTAAAGCACTAATCAGCGCGTTTTTGGCTGCGGCTATGGCATGTTCAATGTCGGGCGTTACGCTTTTTGCGAACAACGACACTGCACCCACCACCCAAACCGCAAATACGGAGCAATCATCGCCCTCGGAAATCTTCGGCAGAAGAAAAAGCTTTTCCGCCGTCAGAGGGTATGACTTTTCGCAGCACACCAACTCATCCAGACAGATGCTGTTTTCCGAAAGCAGAACCTACAGGCAAGCAACACGGTTAATGAACGCAAAGACATTCTATATCGGAATGCAGATGAGGATTGACAATGATTTTATGGGACATTCGCTTTCCGCAGAGGTCTTTATAGCGAACAGCGATGACAGAATCTCCATGATTATGAATTTAGATTTAGGCGACAATGCTCCAACCTCGCTCAGGGCTTATGTTGACAACAAGCAATCCATACTGTATGACAGTGAAACAAAGAACGGCTATCGCGTAAAAGCCGATAACGAGCTTAAGATAGAAGAGATGAAAAGCGAGCTTTTAAGCGTTTTCTCAACGGGAACTTCCGGGATTAATGCTATGAGCAACCGAACCATACATGTTTTTCAGCTTACAATCGGCGGCGAAAGGTATATATATGAATATATGCCGAGCGATAAAACAGGGTATCTGATTGACAAATACGGGGAGTTGTGCGGCGTTTACGTTGATGACATGTTTATAGCTTTCCATGCTTTCACTCCGAAAGTCCCCTCCAATGCTTTCGCCCGCCCAAGCGGATACACAATCGTAGACGTTGACGAGCTTGACGGTAAATTTGACATAGACATAAAGAATTGGTTTTAATTTCAATTGACAAATGGGGACGGTAAGTGAGCCGTCCCCATTATTTTTGTTTATGATTGATATTCAACAATCGCAATCTTTTCAATCAGAACCTGCTTTAAGGGCTTGTCACTCGCATCGGTTTCAACCTTAGCCATTTCGCGGACAACCTCCATGCCTTCAAAAACCTGACCGAAAACCGTATATTCGCCGTCTAAGAAAGGAGTGCCGCCGACTTCCAGATATTTTGCTTTAACATTACTCGCCGGCATTCCTGCTAAATGAACATCGGCAAGGGTCGGGTTTGTGTTGACTATATAAAATTGACTGCCTATTTCGTTGGCGTGCTGTGGTCTTGCGTAAGCGACAGCTCCGCTGAAATGATAGAGGTTCGGTGAAACATCTCCGTCGATTTTGCCGCCGCCAAGGCTTTCACCGCCTGTTCCGTTTCCTTTGGGGTCGCCGCCTTGGTTCATAAATTCCTCTATGATTCTATGGAAAATAAGCTCATCATAATAGCCCGATTCGGCAAGCCCTACAAAATTTTCAACCTCTTTAGGGAGAGCTTCGGGAAACAGCTTGATTTTTATATCCCCAAAGTCCTTTACCGTGATTACCGCTATTTTTTCGCCCGCTTGCGGAGGGTTAAAATTCAATATCTCCCTAGTCGCGGCAGGCTCGCCGTTTGCGGGGGTTGCGTTCGCGTTCGGCTGTTCAAGCTCAATAAGCTGTGAAGCCATAGGCTCACCCTTGCACCCCGAGAAAACCGCCATGCCGAGTGCCGCCAAAAGAACCGCGCTTAAATTTTTCCTTTTAAACATCATTTTTAATTCCTTTCTCTTTGAGCATATTATTTAGTATTTGAAAGCTTCCATCTGAAGGTTGAAATCCGCTGTGCCTTGGTATTGTCAAAAGAAATATTGCTGGCAATCACGCTTAGGTCGTTATAGCGATAGTCTGTTTTCGCGATTTTATTGCCGAAAGAAATCGCCGCCTTGATAACGTCCGCGCCGAGGTTTTTTTGGATAACCGCGCCTACCTTTTTATTGTCCCTCAAAAAGTCAACAACATCCTTCGCACTCGTAGGCTTGGTATCGCAGATATTATACACGCCTTGATAGGTAATCCCCTGCTCAACGCTGAGAATACCCATAAGAAAATCAACGGCGTTATATACACAGCAGAAAGAAAATCCATAGTCGCCGTAGCCGTAAATATAGCTGCAGCCATCCTTAGGGTCGTAAATTTTGGACATAAGGTTTTCGCAGAAATTTTTATTATAAATCGGGCACAGCCTTGCGATAATCCCCTTGCTGTTTGATTTGCCTATAGCCTTAGAAAAAGTCTTTTCGCTGTCATACTTCATTTTGGCGTAGTCGGTAAAGGGTTTCGCTTCAACGGTTTCTCTGACAGGCTCGCGGCTTTTAACGGTCGCGTAGACCTGATGGGTGCTTAATATTGCTATATCCTTAATATTAGCGTCAACAGCCGCTTTATACAGGTATTTATCAACCATAGAGGAAATTTTTTCCTGCAAAGGGGTAATTACATTTGAGAAATCGTTATCAACGGTACAAGCCAGATGGGCAAGAAAATCTATTTTATTGCCGCTCAAAATAGGTATAATTTTATCCTTATCCTCGATATTCGCTTGAATAAACTCATAGCCGGGCTTACCCAAAAAGCTGTTAGGTCTGTTGTCTGTACCTATAACAGTATATCCTTTAGCGAGTAAAACCTCGGTAAACTCCGTCCCGATAAGACCCGATGCGCCCGTAACCATTACTGTTTTCAAATATCCCGCCATCCTTTCACGCGCGCTTTTTGATACGCTTCATAATTATATCACAAAAGAAAAATAATTGCAATAGCGTTTTTGACAAATTACGCAGTTCTTTGCCTCTAAACTTTATCTAAAATAACGATTAGGTCATCAAAATCGTAATTTTCCGCGGCTTTTCTTAAAGCCCCAAGGTCGGGAACATGAACTCCGACCCAATCGTAAGCGTAAAGCTCATCTATAATCCTTTCACAATCGGAGGGGTTAAATTCCGAGGCGGCTTTTTTCAACCCTTCGGAAAGCACCGCATATTCGTCCTTTCCCCCGGGCTTGCTCCCCGCAGACCTTGCGCCGTCATTCGGGGGCGGAATTTTCAAATTGATAAGGGCGCACATCTCGCGCATACGAGATGCGAAAAAAGCGTACCTTTCAAGAGCGGGCAAATTTTGCTCCGCTTCAGCCGCCGCCTCCGCCAACCCGTAAATCCCCAGATTTCCTGCGATTCCTTTTATTGTGTGGGCATATTTTTTTAAGCTCTCGGCATCAGCCTCCGGCGCGGGCGGCGGGTACTCGGAAGCGAATCGGAGCAGAGATTTTACATACA
This sequence comes from Oscillospiraceae bacterium, assembly GCA_009777725.1. Classification (GTDB taxonomy): domain Bacteria; phylum Bacillota; class Clostridia; order Oscillospirales; family Ruminococcaceae; genus UBA946. The sequence goes on from WRLG01000007.1 coordinate 97,133, forward strand.
GCTTTTCATTCCCCGCGAATCGGGCTAAGCCCTCGGGGGTATTAATCCCTTCTATGCTTATATTCATACCTGCACTCCTTATTAAAGCATTAAAACAATTTTTACGACCTTAATTATTATACATCATATTAAACAATATGTCAATACTTGACTTTTAATATAATTTTAATAAAAAAACATTGACCCAAAGTGATATATGTGATATAATAATAACATATATCACTTGAATAATTTGAAAGGGGTGGTTGGCTATGGAAACAATATTACAGCTCGCTTCGTGGGGCGGCTCAACGGCTTTGAGAATCCCTAAAAATTTCTTACAGCAGTTAAATATGACTGACAAATCAACTGTAAAAATCAAGATTAACCGCAACAATGAATTAGTTGTTATGCCATATGTAAAGCGAATGACAATACAGGAACGCTTTGAGATGTATCCTGCAAATTATTTCCAAGAAGAAGAGCTCGATTGGGGCGAAGACATAGGGGAGGAAATAATATGCGATTAAATCAAGGTGATATAATTCAAGTTAATTTTAACCCGACAATAGGCAGTGAACAGCAAGGAAAACGCCCCGCAGTGGTAATTTCTAATAATTTTGTGATTAAAAACACCGCTATCCTTTTTGTTGCTCCTGTCACATCAAAGCAAGGAAATTCCGCATTGAATGTGGCTCTTGACGAAAGAACTAAAACCATAGGGGCTGTTTTATGCGCTCATACACGAGCATTAGACCTTTCAAAACGCCCCTATGATTTCATTGAAAAGTTGCCGCCGGAAAAGCTGAAAGAGGTTTTGGATGTAATTATCAGCCTTGTAGAGCCGTCCGAATAATACATAAATATAATAGGGAGGATAAATTTTATGAACAAACGTATGGAATTTATAGACTTTATGATTAAGAGCGGCGCGCTTCTTTTCGGGGAGTTTAAGCTGAAAAGCGGGCGGACAGCACCCTATTTCGTCAACACGGGTAATTACAGCTCCGGCGGTAAAACCTCGAAGCTGGGCGAATTTTACGCCGATTGCTTAATCAGCAACCATATTCAATTTGAAACCCTTTTCGGACCTGCGTATAAGGGGATACCCCTATGCGTTTCGTGTGCCGCCGCATTGTACGGCAAGCATCATATTGATGTCGGCTATTGCTTTGACCGAAAAGAAATAAAAGACCACGGCGAGGGCGGCGTCATTGTAGGCAAGAAGCTGAGCGATGGCGAAAAGGTAGTGATTATAGAGGATGTAATCACAGCCGGCACGGCAATCCGCCAAGTCCTGCCCGTACTTAAAGCCGCAGCCGATGTAAATATAACAGGCATGGTCATATCCGTTGACCGCATGGAGGTCGGCACGGAAAATGTTACGGCAGTCAAGCAGGTTAAAGAAGAATTCGGAATCGATGTTTATTCTATAGTAAACGCCAAGGATATTATAGAGTACCTCGAAAATATTCCCGAAGGCTTTGCCGCCGTTGAAAATGCCGCCGAATATGCTTTGAAAATGCGGGAGTATTTGGTTCGGTATGGAGGTTAGAATCGTTAACGGTTAACATTGAACAGAATTGGGGACTTAACTCCCTCACTCCTCGTTCCTAAGTCCTAAAGCCTCATTCGCTATATCGACAGCCTCCTTTGCATCCTTAGCGTAGAAATCCGCGCCGATTTTCAAGGCGTATTCCGGGGTTAGCACCGCGCCGCCTACCATAACTTTGCAATTAATGCCGCTCTCGCGTAAAAGCGTTATGGTATCTTCCATAGCACGGAGCGTTGTTGTCATAAGCGCGGACAGCCCTACAAGGCGGGCATCATGCTTGCGCGCCGCTTCGGCAATCTCGCTCGGCGGGACATCCTTACCTAAATCAACCACCTCAAAGCCGTAATTCTGCAACAGGAGCTTTACGATATTTTTCCCTATATCGTGAATGTCGCCCTTGACCGTTGCCAAAACGACCTTACCTTTTGATATGCAGTCGGGGCTTCCTTTTTGTGCGGAGAAGTGTCTTATTTCCTCAAATCCCGCTTGCGCCGCACTTGCCGCCATAATAAGCTGAGGCAGAAAGCTTTTGCCCGCTTCAAATTCAGAGCCGACCGAATCAAGAGCGGGTATAAGCATGGTGTTTACAATGGTCATGGGCGGCGTGTGGGTAAGGAGCTGTTTCGTTATAAGAGCGGCTTCTTTTTTTAATCCGCTTTTTACTGCGGCTTCAAGCGTCAAGTCGGAGCTTTGCTTTGTTTCCGCACCATCTCCGCTATCGCGCTTAGTTTGATAGGCGGCGATAAATTCGGCGGCGTTAACGTCAAGCTTATTTAAGAGGTTATGAGCTAAAACCGCGCCCGTCATAGCACGGCTGTTAGGGTTTATGATTGGCAGGTCAAGACCGTTTGCCAAGGCAATTTGCAAAAAACTGCTGTTTATAAGCTCTCTTTCGGGGAGACCAAAAGAAATATTGGAAATGCCCAACACCGTTTTAAGCCCAAGCTCGCTTTTAACGCGGCGTAAAGCCTCAATCGTCTGCATAGCACTTTCCTGTTCTGCCGACACGGTAAGCGTCAGGCAGTCAATATAAACGTCCTCCTTTTTTATGCCGTAGGACAGAGCCTTTTCAAGTATTTTTTGAGCAATTTTAAGCCTGCCCTCCGCAGACTTGGGAATCCCGCTTTTATCAAGCGTTAACCCCACCGTTGCCGCGCCGTATTTTTTAATTACGGGCAACAGAGCGTCAAGCGATGCGTCCTCGCCGCTTACGGAATTGACGATAGCCTTGCCGTTATAAACGCGCAAAGCCGCTTCTATTACGTCCTTATCCGTGGAGTCAATCTGTAAGGGCAGGTCGGTAACGCTCTGCAAAGCCTTTACAGTCCTTACCATAACCGCCTTTTCGTCAATGCCGGGGATACCCACGTTAACATCGAGTATATCCGCGCCCGCGTTTACCTGCTCGATTGCCTGCCTTAGGATATAATCTATATCCCCGCTTTTTAATGCTTCTTTAAAAAGCTTCTTTCCCGTAGGGTTAATTCTTTCCCCGATAATACGGGGGCGGTTAATCACTACCGCTTTGGAAGCGGAGCATACCGCAGATACAGGCGTTTGGCGCGTGATGCCGGGGGCGGGCAGGGTTGAAAATCTCTCCTTTAGCTTTTTTATAAATTCCGGCGAAGTTCCGCAGCAGCCGCCGACTATTTTTACGCCGTATTCGGCAAGCTCTGCCATGCCTTGGGCGAACTCCTCCGCCGAAAGGCTGAACAGCCCCGTTTCCGGGTCGGGGAGCCCCGCGTTGGGCTTAGCGATAATCGGCAGGCTGGTCCATTCGGACAATTCCTTTATAACCTGTGCCAAATCGTTTGCTCCTAAAGAGCAGTTTACGCCAATGGCATCCGCGCCCAGACCCTCTAAGGTTAACGCCATAGAGGGGACACAAACGCCCGAAAAGGTTCGCCCGCTTTTTTCAAAGGTCATACAGGCAAGAACCGGCAACTCACTATTCTCCTTAACGGCTAAAACAGCCGCTTTCATCTCATATAAATCCGCGAACGTCTGTATGGCAAAGAGCTGTGCTCCTGCTTTTACACCCGCCTTTACCTGTTCGGCGAACATCTCATATGCGTCCTCGAACGAAAGCACGCCCGTCGGCTCTAAAAGCTGACCGATGGGCGATATATCCAGAGCTAACAGGGTGTTGGGGAAATCGTCTTTTAGCGCGTCCTTAGCGACTTTTGCCGCTTGAATGATAACCTCTTCAACGCTCTTACCTGTCCCCTCCAGCTTGTAGCGGTTTACGCCGAAAGTATTCATGCTGACTATATCCGAGCCTGCCTCGGCGTAGGAGCGGATAACCGCGCCGACCATATCGGGCGAGGTAAAGTTAAGCATAACGGGATTTTCCCCCGTTTTCATTCCTTTTTTTTGCAATTCCGTTCCCATAGCACCGTCAAAAAATACAAAATTATTTTTCAGCAGTTCTTGCAGTTTATTTTTCATATATATAACCATGCTCCGTTCCGCGCGCGCAAGCATGAAATTCGCATGGTCTTGCCCCCTTTTTATTTTTTATTTAAGTATAACATATTATATTACGAATTGTCAACTTTTTGCTTTGACTTGTTTGGGTAAACGAAGGTTGATAATTTGTGAACATATTGTGTATTTTAATTTTCAAAATATTAATTTACTTCCAGCTATTGACTTAAAAGCAAAAATATGCTATTATTATAGCGTATAAGGTAAATTTCAGTTAAGAATAACTTACAAGCGGAGGAAACGGTTATGTCCGAAAATAAAAACAGCATACTTATAGTGGATGATGAGAACTCGAATATTATGGCGTTGACCCATATTTTGAGTGATGAATATATAATCTACGCGGCAAAGGACGGGTGGGACGCGATTGACGCCGCCAAAGAATTCTCCCCCGATTTAATTTTGCTCGATATTATCATGCCCGGAATGGATGGCTACGAGGTTCTCACCGCGCTCAGAAAAACAGAAAAGACCAAAAATATACCCGTTATTTTCGTAACGGGTCTAAGCAGTATTGACGATGAGGAAATCGGCTTGACCTTCGGCGCGGCGGATTACATCATTAAGCCCTTTAACGCGTCCATTGTAAACCTCAGAGTGCGGAATCAGATGAAGATTATTAATAAGCTTAAATGAGTGGGTTGCGGGGGCTATGTATTGGCACGAATATATTATTTAAAAAACCGCCATAATAGGGCGGTTTTTTAAATAATTGCTTACCGGCATAACTTACGCTCACTGTTCATTGTTAACTGCCTCACCGCCGGAGATTTCAAACCAAAATGTACTCCCCACCCCCATGATTGAAGAAACGCCGAACCTGCAGTTATGCTGTTTTAAAATTTGCTTTACTATTGAAAGCCCCAAGCCTGTTCCGATAACATCACGCTTGCTTTTTTCGGCGCGGTAGTATCTGTCGAAAATCAGCGGGAGCAGTTCCTTTTCAATTCCGGCACCCGTGTCGGTTATTTCAATCAGCGTATGATTTTTTGAATTTCGCTGAACAATATAAACGGTTTTATTTTCGCCGGTATAGTTAACCGCGTTATTAATAAGATTATATAAAACCTGCTCGATTTTTATAGTATCGGCTGAAACTGTAAAAGGATTGCCGAGGGACAGAATAAATTTATATCCCTGCCGCTCCGAAAAAATCTTGTAGCGTTCCATAATGCCGCTTATTTTTTCGGTTATATCAAATTCTGTTATATTTAGACCGACAACCCCGCTTTCAAGCGCGGAGAGGTCCAGTATATCCTTTACCAAGGAGGCGAGACGGTCGCTTTCATCAATGATTATGCCGATGTGTTCATCCCGCTTTTGAGGATTTCCGCCCGATATGTCGCGCAACATTTCGGCGTATGCCTTTACCATGGTTAAGGGCGTTCTTAAATCATGGGAGATGTTCGCGACAATATCCCTCCGCAAGCCGCCTACCTTAGATATTTCGGCGGCGGCAAAGCGCAGTGCGTCTGCAATCAGCTCCGTTTCGGCGTAGCCCTGCCCGTTAAAATCAAGATTGCTCTCTCCCTGCGATAATTTTTTCGCGCAACGGGCAACTCTTTTTACGGGGCGTTCTATACGCCTTGCTATAAAGAGCGAAACACAAACGCCGAGTGCGAACAGCATCGCAAGGATAAAGAAAATCTGATTTTTTACTAAAGCCGCCTCCGAATCAAGCGGCTCTAACAAGACGTTAAGGTAAACATACCCCGCAGGGCTTTCGCGCTCTCCCAAAATATATGCTAAAAGCAGGGTTTCCTTTCCGAAGCGGTTTAACGGTCGGGCGTGAAATAGTCCGTCCGGGCTTGCCGCCGCTTCGGCACGGCATAAATAAAGCTCAAGGTAGTTGAGGCTGTGGAGAACACAGCTTTCGCCCATTGCGTCAAACCGATAAACGAGCCTCCCTGTTTGGTCCAGAATCAGTATGCACATATTATTCTCATAAGCCAGTTTATTGAGCATATCCGCCGTGAAATTCTCATCATTTTCTATATTGAGGATATAATCCGCCGCCTTTTTCGTGTCGCGGATTTTTGCATTTTTGTAATTCGCCTCGAAAGACGAGAGAAAAGCGACCCAGAATAACAAGAGCATAAGTGCTGTAAATATGATTAAATATAACCAAACGGTATTACGCACTTTCATCACAAGCTTTCCAATACGCCGCAAACCCTTTCAAGCTCCTTGCGGATAAGAAGCTTTTGGGGACACTTAGGTTCGCAAGCTCCGCAGTTAACGCAATGCTCGAAAATTTTCCCCTCTCCCCAAGGGTTCTTTTTATACCAGCCGTATGCGCCTTTGATTCCCTCGCTTAAACCGTATACGTTATGGTGGGTGTAAAACTCGAATATTTTAGGGATGTCAATCCCGGCGGGGCAAGGCATACAGTATTTACAGCCGGTACAGTACAGTTCCCTGAATTTAGCCGCATCCTCCATCGCATCGCCCAGCCGCTTCCATTCATCGGCGGTGATTTCACCCGCTATGCTCGCTACGGCGGCATTTGCTTCAAGGTGCTCCATGCTCTCCATCCCCGAAAGGGCACAGTCAACGCTTTGGTTGCCTATAACAAAGCGCATGGCAAGCTCATAGGTCGCGTTTGATTTTTTCCCGGTAAGCTTTTCATAAAGCCCGGTCGGCGCAGAAAGCCTGCCGCCCCCAACGGGACCCATGACGACGACCCCCAGCCCCTTTTCCTTTGCATAATCCATCATTTTTTCGTGTGAGCGGTCAAGCAGATTATACTGCACAAGGACAGAGGAAAGCCCCGGCACGTTGTCTATTATATAGCTCATATTTTCCGGCTCATCGTGGAAGCTGAACGACATATGTCGAATCAGCCCTTCGTCTATGCACCTTTGGGCTTCTGCCATGATATTATCCTTTACAATTATTTCCGCCGTGCCTTTATTAATGCCCCAGAAGTGGTAGAAATCAACATAATCCGTTTCCATTTTGGCAAGGCTTCCCTCTAAAAACCTGCGAAAATCGCCGATTTGCTTATATTCACCCATCGGTATTTTGGTTGACAGGTAAAGTTGCGAGCGAAACGGTTTTAACGCTCTGCCCATAATGCTTTCGCTGTTGCCGTTAAGATAATAAGGCGCGGAATCGAAGTAATTCACGCCCAATTCAACGGCTCTTTGCAAGAGCGGAAAGGCTATGTCCTCATTCACATAATGCTTGCCCTCCTTTTCAATTTCCGGCAGTCTCATACAGCCGAAGCCCAGAACAGAAATATCCAACCCTGTGTTTCCGAATTTGCGGTATTGCATAGTGTTCACTCCTTTTCGTTATTAAAAAATAGTTGTTAGCGGCTGGTTGCTTTAATTTAAATTGACTTAACGGTTATCAAATATAATAATATTTTCATTTAAATTTACGGTAAAAATAAATTTACTAAGTATATTCATGCCGATAATGCCGTCAATTTTAAACTCATCTAGGTATTTGTTTGAATGAGCGGGTATGTCAATCAATTCAAAAGAGCTTATCTGAATTTTCGGCACAGTTACTTCATTTGCCGTAGTTATTCCTCCGCCTGTTCTTACGGTGATAGGCTTATCGTAAGTTATATAGCCAAGCCTTTTTATTGCTGAATCAGAAAAAGTTGTAATTGCCGCTCCTGTATCAATAAGTACGCGCATAGAAAAATAATCATTGTCTATGACGCTCCAAAAATCAACCTCAGCATATATTAAATCTTTTATGATTACAATATCAAGCTTTCCCATTACAACAAAAACCCCCCTTCTTCATCGGGAAATTGACCTATATATAAGAATAGACTTTTAGGATTTTTCGACCATACGTCAAGTATAGTTTCTTTGTCTTCGCTTGCGGCAATAACCTCTCCGCCTAACGTGGAAAAATATTCGCTTTTTTTACGATTGGAAATACAAACAAATTTCCCATCATACTGCTTTTCAATTTCCTGCATTGTTTGGTACATATGGCTACACTCCTTTTAGTGATTAGAAAATAGTTGTTAGCAGTCAGTTAAAGTAGTCTTCCGCATTTTTATGTTGGCTTGCGGGGTGGTTTGAATTATATAGCTTTACCACTTCCTCAATAGCATCGTTTGACATAAAGGGCAGATAATCCTTAGCATAATCCCAATTCCCGGTTAATTTAATCAGGTTTATTGCGCCTTTGTCAAAATTGATATTCATTTCAGAGCCAATGCGCTTTATATCATCGGGGTCGTCTAAAATGATATATTGGTTATTATGAATAATTACGATTCGCTTGTCTGATAAAATCACGCCTTGGTTTATTATGCCGTCTTCATAAGAGCCTTCAATTGTCACGAAGTTGCCTTTAACCCGAAATTTATTCATCCAAGCATAGTTGATTTCGCTGCCATCATAAATTTCCCCATCGTAGATTTCACTTAGCTTCAAGCCGTCCCAACTAATGTTGCTGATAGAATTTTCTTTTGGCTCTGAGCTGGTGTTTGTGTTGGGTTGACTCTTGCCGTTATCCAATTCAGCAACATACTTATCAAGATTTTTTAAAGCCTCTTGCACCCCGTATTCATCGCACCCCGACATTAAAATGGCGAGCATTATTGCTGACAAAAAAACTACTGATGTTATTTTCATTTTGTTAGTCTCCTTGTTATAATTATAGTCGTTAATCGCCCGTATGCCAACGAATTTTCCGCCCTCAATCTTCGCCCCTCGTCCAAAGCTGCCTTAACTCCTCATCGGGAAGATTAGTTACCCTCTTAATCATATCAAAGGATAAACCCTCTTTAATCATCCTGACCGCATTTTCAATTGCGGCTTCCAGCTTGCCCCTTTGAATCCCTGTTTGAATCCCTGTTTGAATCCCCTCGTTCAACCATTTCCTATCGCGCCTGTCGCGCATGATTTCTATTGAATGTGTCATAGAGTCCACATCTCCTTTCGCAATCGCTTGCTTGAATTTTTCTTTAAAATCATCGGGCGCGTCCCCCTTGAATTACCCCACCTCTTTTCTATAATTATATCTAATCAAGCAGAAAATGTCAAGCGGTCAAGAATAAAAATTCACGCAAGAAACACACGGCAAAAGCACCTAATTTTCAATGCGACCCTTATCATATTCCCTGTAGGCTTCGGCTTGTACTAAAGCCCTCCCCATTTTGTTTAAGCTTTTGTAGATGTTAATCAATTCCTGTTCATCTTCTGTCAAATTTTGCTCTTGAATCGGGGGAGCGGCGCAGCCCGGGGGTTCGTTAGCGGGGAATTCAAAGCAATCGGTAAGCTTCTGCAGGGCTTGGGCTTTAACTAAGATTTTACCCTTTAGGGTTAAGCTTTTGTAAGTGTTAAGCAGTTCCTGTTCGTCCTCTGTCAAGGATTTTTTCAGAACAGGGGTGTTGGTGCGCCCTAAAAGATAATCTGTGGAACATTCGAGGTAATCGGCAAGCTTTAATAGTGCTTCGCCGTTAGGAATTACTCCCCTTTTCCAATTAGACACACTTCCCGAGGATAACCCCAATTTAGCGGTCACAGCACTTGGCGTTGTATTTTTTTCTTTACAAATTTTTTCAAAATTAGCATAATTCATAATAAACTCCTTTTGATTTAGTGAAGTTAAATAAATATCATAAAAATGATATTTTAGTATTGACATTATACCCGAAATGATGTATAATGTTTATTATAATAGTATCGTATCCAAAAGTTGTATCCATTCAGTCACTGCAATATTGCACAAATTTTTCGTAGGGGCGACCGCCTCGGTCGCCCGAAAGAACAAGCGAAAGAATAAATAACGTAATGATTCAAGCGACCTTCTGCCGTCTTAACTCCCTCCGTCACCTGCGGGTGACACCTCCCTCAAAGAGGGAGGCAAAAAGCTCCTTGCCTCCCTCTTTGAGGGAGGTGCCGCCCGCAGGCGGCGGAGGGAGTGATGGCGGAGGGAGTGT